>CAIZPS010000198.1 GCA_903934925.1 uncultured bacterium
CCACTGCCGTGACGGCGCACGAACAACTCGGTCACGTACCAGTCACGGCTCATCGTCTTCTCGACCGCCACGTCGAGCACAGTGACGTCCTCGTCGGTGTCGGTGAGTCGTACAGTGCGGTCGAGCAGCTCGCCGATGAGCAGGGTCTCGTTGGGTCGCTTCTCGAATCGGCGGAGGTTCACCGTCCCTGTGACGATCACCTGGCCGGCGTCGATCGCGGTCACCTTGGTCATGGGCACGAAGATGCGGCGACGGGGCTGGACCTCGACGACCAACCCGGTGAGTCGTGGGGCGTTGGTGCCGATCCGCAGGACGACGATGGCGTCGCGAATCTTGCCCACCCGGTCTCCGTTGGGATCGAACACACCGATCCCGGCCAGGCGGGCGAGGTACACCCGGGTTGCAGCGCCGATCGTCACGTCGGCAGGCTACCCCTCTGAGGGAGGTGCCGGCGCATGACGGACTCAGTGCCTCCGGTTCGTCCGGCGCCGACGCTCGCCCGACCGCCGGCGGGCGACATCGTCCTGCTCGGCCTGGCCGTGCTGTTCATCTCGTCGAGCGGCCCGATCATCGCCGCGATCCTCGCGCCCGCACTCGCGATCGCCTTCTGGCGCTGCATGCTCGGGTCGGTGCTGACCGCCCCCTGGGTTCTCTTCCGCAGGCGGGCTGAGGTCGCCGCGCTCACCCGTCGCGATATCCGCCTCACGGTCTACGCCGGCCTCCTGCTCGGGGCCCACTTCGCCACGTGGATCCCGTCCCTGCGCTTCACCACGGTGGCATCGTCGACGGCGCTCGTGGCGACCCAGCCCGTCTGGGCGGCGCTCATCGCCAAGTGGCGGGGGCAGCACATCCCCCGGCGAGCATGGATTGGCATCTCGATTGCACTCGTGGGCGTGATCGTCCTCACCGGGGTCGACGTCTCCGCTGATCCCCGGCACCTGATCGGCGACGCCCTCGCGCTCGTCGGTGCGGTGCTCGCGGCCGCGTATGTGACGGTGGCCGAGAGCGCCCGTCAGTCGGTCTCGACGCCGACGCTCACCACCGGGCTGTATGCGAGTGCGGCGGCCCTGCTGCTGGTGATCACCCTGATCAGCGGCCAGGCGCTCGTGGGGTTCAGTGTCCGGGACTGGGTGCTGATCGGGCTGCTCACGCTCGGTGCCCAGTTGATGGGGCACACGCTGATCAACAAGGTCCTGTCGACGACGTCCGCGACGGTCGTCTCGCTCGCCATCCTCTTCGAGATGCCGGGGGCGACGATCATCGCGGCGATCGCCCTGGGTCAGGTGCCGCCGTGGGGGGTGCTTCCGGCCGCAGCGTTGATGTTCATCGGGATCGTGCTGGTGATCAGATCCGGCTCGCGCACGGTGCCGACGGAGACGTCACCGGTGTAGTGGTGCTCGCGCGGGTCGTCGACTCGTGTTCCTGGTCGAAGTCAGCGTGCCCGCCCCTGTCCGAAGCTCTCGTATGCGCGGACGACGTTCGCGTGCCACGAGCGATTGACAGAGCTCAGGCGGTTGGCCACCTGCTGCTGATCTGCCATCGACCGCGAGCTCTCGACGGCCCGGTAGAGCTCCGTCTGCACGATCGCGAGTCCGCGCTGCGTGGTGCGAATGTCCTGGAAGGCCTGGACGTCGCCCTCGGAGTAGCTCACGCCGGCGGCGTAGCCCGTCATCGTCTGGTCGGTGAAGTCGGAGCCTGACTGGGCCGGGACCAGTTGGCCGCCCTCGTTGGCCACCCGTGGGTTGTCGCTGCACCGGGCTTGCTGCATGGCGTCGAGTGCTGCCTGGGCGGCTTGTGCGTCGGCGTACTGATAGATCGTGACGGAGCCGCTGGTGAACGTGTTGACCGCGTACCCGACCGCGCCCATGACCTTGGCCTTCGGAAGGGTCACGGCGCCCTTGCCGTCCCAGCACATCGTCGGCACCGTGAAGGAGCTTCCCGTCTCGGTGTAGTAGTAGTTCTGGGTCCACGGACCGAGGGTCTTCGGGAGCTGGACCCGCAGCACCGTCTGCTGCAACTCCTGCGCCTTCAGGAACATGTAGTCGTCGGCGTGGGCCGTCGACATCCCACCGATAGTCAGGGCTGCAGCGACAGCGGTGGTGGATGCGAGAACGCGAAGCGGCTTCTTCATGGGTTCATCATGACTCACCGGTGACTCAACTGTGGTGCCAGGCGTGGGACGATGGCGGGTGTGACATCTCTCGAACCCCCGGCCGAGGCCCAGGCTCTGCTCTTCGACTGCGACGGCACCCTTGTCGACACCATGGGGGTGTATCGAACCGGCTGGCTCCAGGTCTTCGGTCGGCATGGGTTCGAGATGACGGACGAGTGGTTCGTGACCTGGGGCGGCCACAGCACCAAGGCCTTCGTGGAGGCCGCCTTCCCTGAAGGGGACGAGGATCTCATCGAGCAGGTCAGCCGGGAGGGCCATGAGGCTTTCCTAGCGTCCGTGCACCTGCTGGAGCCGTTCGAGCATGTCGTCGCGGTGGCCCGTGCGCATCACGGGCGGGTTCCGCTCGCGGTCGTGTCCGGCGGCCCACGTGCTGCTGTTCTGGCCTCCCTGCGTGCCGTCGGGATCGAGGAGCTCTTCGACATCGTGATCACGGTTGACGACGTGCGTCATGGCAAGCCTGCACCGGACGTCTATCTCAAGGCGATGGCCGAACTGGGCGTCTCGCCG
>CAIZPS010000199.1 GCA_903934925.1 uncultured bacterium
AACTCCACCGCAGCGACGGTGAACGGGGTGGTGGGTCGGAGCATGGGAGGCCTTTCGCTGCGAGACTACTGGGTCTGCTGGGTCTGCTGGGTCTGCTGGGTCTGCTGGGTCAGGTCGGCGGGTTGTCGGGGGTGCTCATCGGCTCGCCCGGCCACTTCGGCGAGGGCCAGTTGCGCACCTGGCTGGCGTAGCGCAGGGCCGAGGTGACGATCACCGAGACGATCACAGCCGGCCAGAAGCCGATCCAGATCGAGATGAGAACGAACACGATTGCCCCACCGACGAGGGCTGAGGCGATCCAGTGCGCCTGTCGAGCGATGGTGGCGCGATAGCCCGTCATCACGTCCGCGAGCATCCCGCCGAATGAGGCGGTCACGATACCCAGGACCATGGCCGAGATGACGGGCGTGTCGTAGTCGAGGGCCTTCTGCGCACCGATCGTGACAAGGAAGCCGAGAACGATGCCCTGAATGAGGGCGAAGTGCGACTGCTTCTTCAGCACCCGGCCGAAGAGCAGCGCCCCGAGCACGCCCCCCACGAGAACCGCCGGGATGTAGACCCAGTTGGAGATGGCCACCGGCTCAAGGCCCAGCAGCACATCGCGCACCATGCCGCCTCCGAGTCCGACGAGCACGGCAGCGAAGAGCGTGCCGAAGATCGGGGCGTTGCGGCTGCGGGCGACGGCCGCACCGAGCAGACCGTTCACGGCCATGACGGTGACGTCGAACCACAGAGGGAGGGTCTGAGCAACGGAGGTCTCAGCCAGGACGTGCATCATGCGGAGCGCTTCATTCCGGCCCGCGCCGGCCACACCACAGGAGTGTCCGGAGTTCGCGACCCGCTCCAGGGGCTGCGCACCGCATGATGTGCGATCGCGAGGCCGACGAGATACCCGACGTACTTCGATCGGATAGCCGCGAACCGTCGCCACACGGCATCAAGGTCCTCGGGGATCTCGATACCGGCCGAGCGCATCTCGTGCAGGGCATCGTCGAATTCTGCTCGGGTCAGGTGAGGGTCGCCAGGGTCGTTGAAGCGGTCGTCCAGCGCGTCGAGGACGTCAGACTCGATCGTCCAGTTGGGGATTCGACTGGCACCGCGCCCGTTCGTGGAGAGCACGCTCAGCGACGCCGCCGCCTGGGTGACGAGTTCGACGAGATGCGGATGAGCGCCCTTGGGAGCGAGGGCGAGCCGGAGCGCTGCAGCATCGAGCACGGCGAGCAGCGTCGTCGTCCAATGCCGCCAGGTCGAGGTCGAGCGGAAGTCGCCGAGGGCACCGTTGACGAACTGGTTCATGCGCAGACTCGTGATCCAGTCGATCCAGGCTCTCGCATCGGGAAGCTCATCCGCCGGAAGACCGAGGGACCTGCCGCGGATGAGAATCTGCGGCCCCCATGCCGGCTCTCCCGCCACCATCGCGATGCGGGCCATCTGACTCTCGCGTCCGACATAGGCACTGTATGTGCCCATGAGGTAGCCGACGAAGATGGCAATGACGATGAGGCCAAGGAACGCA
>CAIZPS010000200.1 GCA_903934925.1 uncultured bacterium
AGGCAGGCCGAAGGCGTCCCACCCGATCGGATGCATCACATTGAAGCCGCGCTGCACCCAGTAGCGGGCGATGACGTCGCCGAGGGCGTAGGCCTCCGCGTGGCCCATGTGGAGGTCACCGGACGGGTACGGGAACATGTCGAGGACGTACTTCTTCGGGCGCTCGTCATCGGGGCGACCCGACCGGAAGGGCGCAAGGTCATCCCAGACCGGCAGCCACCTCTCCTGGATCGCCATGACGTCGTAGGCGTCACGCGGATCCTGGGCGTCCGTGGTCGTCACCGTGCTCCTTCGCATGTCCGTCGTCGAACGCCCGTGGCTTCGTGGGCACGGGCACGCCGCCCAACCCTACCCAGCGGGACTCGACGCCTCCCCGGGCACGGGCGACGGGGAGGCAGCAGGCGAAGGGGCCGACGGCACGTAGCGCACGGCATCCGCCAGAACAGCGGCCGGCTGATCCGGATTCACCACCACGAGCACGGCAGGACCCAGGATTCCCTGCGGAGCCACAGCAGTCAGCAGCGTCGGACTGGACACTCGCACGTCCGTAGCGGCGAGCCCATTGAGCGCCACGACTGCTCCCGGCTCGAAGCCTGTTCCGATGACCGTGATCCGCACGCCTCCCGTCTCGGGAATCGTGTCGGGCTTCACCCGGCTCAGGGTCGGACCCGGCACGTATTCGTAGGCCTGCCGGAGAATCGCCGCCGGAAGGTCGGGATTGCGCACAACGACGTCAACCAGACCCTCCTCGCGGGCCGCAGTGACTGCGCTGATGCGCGTGGAGTCGAGAACCTCCACCTCGGTGGCGCGCTCTCCCCCGATCACCACCCGGGCACCGGGCTCGAACCCGGTTCCGACGATGGTCACTGCCGTTCCTCCCGCCGTCGTCCCCAACGTCGGGCGGACTGCCATGACGACGCGGGGAGGCCGGTCGACGTACACAAGAGCGCCCGGCAGGCGCATCGACGTGCCCTCGACCGCAACCACCTCCACGTCGACGAGACCGGGCAGGCCCGGAGGCAGCGTCGCACGCACGGTCTGCGGGTTGAGGACCTCCACGTCCGGAGCATCCCGCGTTCCGAAGCGCACCGTGAGGCCCTCGGTGAACCCCTGACCCTGGACGATGACGGCTTCACCCCCCACGATCGAGCCCTCCGATGGAACAACCTCCAGCACCGCCAGCGCACCGGGAGCAGGCGGGGATGCTCCCGTCGCACGAACCGGGGTGCCATCAGGGCTGGGTGAGGATGTCTCAGTAGATCCCGTCGGGCGCACGGGCAGAGTCGAGGATTCCGTGGCGGGAGAGGGCTCCCCGCCCCCGACGAGGAGCCCCCACACGATCCACGCGCCGGCGACGATGGCCGCCACGACAGCGAGGGTCACCAGTCGGGGAACGAGTCGTGAGCGACGGTGGCGCGGGGAGTACCTCGAGGCTCGGGGCGACGAGTACCTCGAGGCTCGGGGCGACGAAGGGGACGGTGCCGGCACGGACCACCTCCCACAGCGCCACTCGCGACGATGGTAGGGCGAGGGCACCGGAGCCCGGGCAGGTTCGGGCGACTAGCGTCCCTGTACATGTCCCGGCGCGGCCTCGTCCTATTCGTCGCCCTCGGCCTGATCTGGGGCACTCCTTACCTGCTGATCAAGGTCGCGGTCGAGTACGTCGACCCCGGATTCGTCGTCTTCGCACGGGTCGCGCTGGGTGCGGCCGTCCTCGTCCCTATCGTGCTCGTCCGCCGACAGTGGCGCGCGCTTCGAGGACACTGGAGGTGGGTCGTCGTCTTCGCTCTCGTCGAACTCACGTTCACCCTGATGGCGCTGTCCTGGGCAGAGCAGAGCATCTCCAGCTCTCTCGCGGCACTGCTCATCGCCGCCGTGCCGATCGTCGGCACGATCCTCGCCAATCGCTTCGGCCTCGACGCACACATCACTCCCCGACGGATGCTCGGGCTAGGTGTCGGCTTCCTCGGCGTCGCTCTCCTTGTCGGCCTTGACGTCTCCGGAAGCACCGCACTTGCTGTCGCCGCGCTGGCCATCACGGTGCTCGGCTACGCCCTCGGTCCGATCGTCATCGAGAAGCGGCTGAGCGAGGTGCCGAACCTGCCCGTCATCGCGGCTGCGCTGGCGATCAACACCGTCATCTACCTGCCGTTCGGGATCCTCGGCTGGCCGACGACGCCAGTCCCAGCAACGATCTGGCTCTCCCTCGTCGTCCTCGGTCTGCTGTGCACCGCGGTGGCCTTCGTCATGCTGTTCGCGCTCATCACGGAGGTGGGCGCACCCAGAGCTCAGGTGATCACGTACATCAACCCCGCGGTAGCCGTCGTGCTCGGGGTTGTCGTGTTGAAGGAGCCGATCACGCTGGGCATCGCCATCGGCTTCCCGCTGGTGCTCATCGGCTCGTGGCTCGGCACGCGCAGCGGCGCCGTCGTCGAGGCCGAGCCGCATCCTTGATCTCGAGGGCAGGCTTCATGGCGCGCCTAGTCCAACGCGTCAAGTGGCGGGCGCTCGTCGATTGCGATCGACCGGATGGCCCACTGCCGCTCCTCATTCATCGCCCGTAGAGCGACCTCGACCCGCGGATCCGGCCTCGCGTCACGTCGACGGTCGGCCACGGCGAGGATCTCCACGGCCATGGCGGCGAGGTCGTGGATGTTCTGGTGCCGATGTGCGCGACGGCCGAGGTCCACCTGCGCGATGCCCCGCATCCCGCACTTCGCATGCACGTCGAGCAAGGTGGAGATCTCCACGCCGTAGCCCACCGGGATCGACAGCGAGCGGAGCATGCTCCCGCGGATAGCCCACTCCCCTGCAAGGGGCTGGACCACGCCTGACAACTCAGGCCGGAAGAGGGCCAACCATGGCCGCGCCACCAACTCCGTGACGCGACCACCTTCGAGCGTCACGGCGCCGCCGACGTCCAGGATGCGGTCATAGAACCCGCGACACAACTGCACCTGCGGATCGGCCAGCAGAGGGCCGACGACACCGCGCACGAAGTGCGGCCCCCACTCGGTCAGATCTGCGTCGATGAACGCTGTCACGTCCGATTGCGTCACGAACTGCGACTTCCACAGAGCCTCGCCCTTGCCTGCCCGGACGCCGAGGTCAGGCCTGACATCTCGCACGGAGCAGACGCGCGCACCCGCCTCCGCGGCTACTCGCGCCGTCTCGTCGGAGGACAGCGAGTCCATGACGACGACCTCGTCGACGAGTGCGTCGAGCTCACCAAGGATCGATCGGACGACGCCACTGATCGTCCGCTCCTCGTCCCGAGCGGGGATCACGACAGCGATGCGGGTCGAACCCTTGAGGTCGAGCACAAGGTCCAGCGGCCAGTCGGCAGCAGCGGTGATCCACGGATCACTCGCGTCAGGCTGGTCGTGACTCATGACGAATCTCGTCCGGGAGCACGTAGTCGACGGCGATGTCACGGCGTCCGTTGAGTGCCTCCACCGTCGCGATGACGTCAACGGCGGCAGCGACGTCGTGCACCCGCACGATGCCGCCCGGGACAGCAGCGAAGTGCGCGAGCGCGGCGTCCGTCGCGGCACCTCTGGCGCGAGGGGAGCGACCCGTGATCGCGCCGAGGAAGTCCTTGCGCGACAGGGCCAGCAGGAGGGGTCGTCCAAGATCGCGAACGCCGTCGATGTCCCGCAGAAGAGCGAGCGTCTGATGCGGCGTCTTCGCGAAGTCAGGACCGGGGTCGAGGATGATCGACTCACGGGGGACGCCCAGGGCCACCGCCTCGTCCGACTTTGTCGACAGGAAGTCGCGCACCTCGGCACCGATATCGCCGTAGAGATCGGCGTCCTGCCTCCTCACCTTGGGAGGTGCTGCGGTGTGCATCACCACCAGAGCCGCTCCGCTGCGCCCGCACATGGTGGCCACCTCCGGATACAGCAGCCCGCTGACGTCGTTGATGATGTCGGCGCCCGCGGCCAACGACGCCTCCACCACCCGCGGCTTATAGGTGTCGACGCTCACGAGAACGTCCGGATGGGTAGAGCGGATCCATTCCACGATCGGGATCACCCGCTCGTTCTCCAGATCAGCGTCGATCTCCGGCACGCCGGTGATTGCCGACTGGCCGCCGACGTCGAGCACATCGGCCCCGGCCTCGACCAGGGCAGCAGCCAATTCGAGCCGGGAATCAAGAGTCGAGAAGCGCCCCGCATCCGAGAAGGACTCCGGGCTCGCGTTGACCACGCCCATCACCAAGGTGGTGTCAATGAGCCGATCAGCGCCTCGAACGCGCAGCGTGGGCGGCACCATCCGAGCAGGCTATCCCAGCGGGCCAGCCCCGGGATCAGCTGCCGACCAGGGGGTTGGCGTCTTCGTGAATGGCCCGATCCCGGCGGGCGAACGCCGCGAGGATGGCCCAGCCGACGACGGAGATGACGAACCCCAGCAGGCCGTCCAGCCGCAGAGCCGAGGCGAGCTCGACGAGCTCGGCTTCGCCCACATCGGTGACTCCGGCCGACATCGTCACACTGGACAGGACGACCGCACCCAGCACGGCCATGCTCAGGGCGGATCCAACCGAGCTCGACGCCGTTCGGAATGCCGACACGGCGCCAGTGCTGTCAGCTGGGGCGCGTCCCATGATGTCGAGATTCAGAACGGTCAGTGCTGCCATGCCCGTGAGGCTGAAGAGAGTCGACACGAGTACCAAGTACCACACGGGTGTGGACGGCTGCATCAGCACAAGCAGCAGCATCACCACACCCGTGGCCAGCAGCAGGCCCCGTCCGGACCGCTCTACACCCCACCGGCCGATCGTTCGCCCCGCCACGTACTTCGCTCCGATGATGGCGCCGAGCTGAGCTGGCGCGATGGCGAGGGAAGCTTGGAACGGCGTCATCTCGTACAGGTACTCCATGGAGATGGAGACATAGGTGAGGATCTGGATGAGCGTCACGAGGGCGACGCCGATCAGCAGCGGCCTCATCATGACGCCCGCGATCGGACGGAGGGAGAACCCCGGGTTCGTCGCCTTCCTCATCACTACGAAGCATGAGACGAATGCCACGGCGCACACCGCCGCTCCGATGGCGAGCACGGTCACGTCAACGGGGCTCTCGCCCAGCTCGTCGAGCACCTGAGTGCCTGCCATGAGGGCGATGCCGGCAAGGATCGGGCTGGCCCATTCCCCGGTGGATCCCCGTGCCTCGCCACGGTCCAGCATCAGCATCGATATGACGATGACGACGATGCCGGCGACAGCCCAGACGACCGGGACCCATCGCCAGTCGACGAGTGCCAGGAGGAGCGCCGTGCCGATCGGCAGGATCAGGAACGCGATCGGGAAGACCATCCCGTAGGTGGTGAACGCCGCGACATGCGCCTTTCCATCGGGTGCGGTGCGCTGAAGCAGGCTCAGCGCCACCACCTGAATGACGATGGCACCCGCTCCGCACAGGGCGAGGCCGATGTCCACCCCGTGCTCCGCCTGTGCGGAGGCCAGCATCACGGCACCCGCGGTGAAGACAAGGGCGGCAGCCACGATTGTGCGGCGCTGGCCGAGTCGGTCGCCGGCTCGTCCGGCGATGAACACGACTAGGAGGGAGGCGATCGTCGGCGCCACCAGGGCGCGCTCGACCGCATCGTCCGAGAGTGCGAGGTCCTCGGCCATCGGCTCGACCAGGAAGGTCAGTCCCGTGACGACCAGCAGCGTGAGGCCGACGATGACCGAGATGGCGAGCGTCGTGCGTCGCTGCGCGGGTGTCATCGGTAGGCCGAGCACTGAGTCACCGGCCCATCATGGTCCGTTGCGCCGCCAGGCGGACGAAATCGGCAATGCAGAAGCGAAACCGGCTCAATTCTGTGGAATTGAGCCGGTAAGCGGATGAAATCTGTGGAGCTGAGGGGACTCGAACCCCTGACCCCCTCCATGCCATGGAGGTGCGCTACCAGCTGCGCTACAGCCCCTTACGGGAGTCAGAACGATACACGATGGCCCTCACTCGCGATCCGGTCACCCACCCGCCTCAGCGGTCGTCGGCGAGGGCGACCGCGGGCAGGGAGCCGGCGTTGTACTCCTGCAGGCGCCACGGCGGACCATGGCGGATTCCGTCCGGCCGCGGCACGTTCTCCACCAGCACCGACCATGCGCAGTTGGACAGCACGCCGAGAGCGGCCCAGTGCTCATGCGGCAGGCCGAGCAGGGCTCCGGTGGCCGCACGTGCTGCACCGCCATGCGTCGCGACAACGAGGGTCTGGCCCGCAGGAAGGGTGCGCAGGGCCTCCGAGATGGCGGCGACCATGCGGTCCGCGACCTCCACCCGGGTCTCTCCCCCACCGGGCCGGACGTTCGACCCCGCCGACCAGTCGGCAAGCTCCTCCCCGTGCCGCTCCTCCAGCTCGGTGCGCGTCAATCCCTGCCACGTGCCCGCGAACGTCTCCCTCAGCCGCTCATCACCTGCCACCACAAGACCGGTGACGGTGGCGAGCGCCTCAGCAGTCGAGCGAGCCCGCGAGAGGTCCGAGCTGATGATCCGATCAGGCGGCAGTTCCGCCAGCAGCAGCGCCGCCTGCGCGGCCTGCCGACGTCCGACGTCGTCCAGCGGCACATCCGACTGGCCCTGGAAGCGCTGTTCGGCATTCCACTCCGTGCGCCCGTGCCGCCAGAGGACGATTCGCCGCGGCGTCATTCGGCCGAGTCGCCGGAAGCCTGGCCACTGGTGACCGAATCCGGCAGGACAAGCAGGGGGCAGTCCTTCCAGAGTCGCTCGATGGCGTAGTGGATGCGCTCCTCCGCCACTTGCACGTGAACGACGATGTCACCGAAGTCCAGCAGCACCCAGCGCCCCTCCGTCTCTCCCTCGCGACGCAGTGGCTTCGCACCCATGCCGTGCAGGCGCTCCTCGATGGCATTGACGATCGAGCGCACCTGGCGATCGTTCGCGGCGGAGCACAGAACGAAGACATCGGTGATGACGAGTTGTTCGCTCACGTCAAGGGCCACGATGTCGGTGGCGAGCTTGTCGGAGGCCGCCTGCGCCGCGGCCACGGCGAGGTCGATGGATTCTGGCGCAGCGGTCACGAAGGCATCCTCACGATGGAACAACAGGTGGACAGCAGGGTCTCACACGCCGTGCGGCTCGTACTCCGACCGGGCACCGTACAGCCGGTGCTTGGCGATCAGGTGCGCCACTCCAGAGGGCACCAGATAGCGAATCGGAGCGCCTGAGCGCACCCGAGCACGCACATCGGTGGACGAGATGGACAACGCCGGTACCTCCAGCAGCGACACCTGTGCATGGGGCAATCCCGGGTCGGCGAGCTCGTGCCCGGGTCGGGTGACGCCGATGAGATGGGTGTGCTCGAAGATCTCCGCGGCGTCACGCCATTGCAGGATCTCCGCAAGAGCATCAGCGCCGGTGATGAAGAACCACTCGATCTGCCGCCCCGATCGCTCACGCTCCGCCTCGGCTCGCAGGTCACGGAGGGTGTCGACGGTGTATGTCGGACCCGACCGGTCGATGTCGACGCGCGTCACACGGAAGCGGGGATCTGCTGCCGTCGCCACCACGGTCATGAGGTAACGCGCCTCCGCCGGAGCGCGATCATCCGCCGGCTTGTGGTAGGCCTCGCCCGTCGGACTGAAGATGACCTCGTCGAGGTCGAATCGGTGGGCGACTTCTGAGGCTGCGACCAGGTGGCCCAGATGGATCGGGTCGAACGACCCACCCATGATCCCGATGCGCAGCGGGGTCACGGGTGCACCGGCGTGGTGGTCAGTCACCGACCTTGATCATCATCGTGATGATCAGCAGCAGGATGAGCGCCCCGAGAGCGACACCGCCGAAGACATAGGGGCTGACGCCACCGGAGCCCTCGGCACCCTCGCTGGCCAGCACGAGAGCGGTGTTGACGATGCTCATGGAACCTCCGGATCGCGTGTGCTCGGTCAGGCGGGCGTGCAGCCCCACTGTAGTAGGCGGGGGACCTCAGGTCCGGATGTGCCCATCCCCGGTGACCACGTAGGTGGTGGTGGTCAGCTCGGTCAGGCCCATCGGCCCGCGAGCGTGGAGCTTCTGGGTGGAGATGCCGATCTCCGCGCCGAAGCCGAACTCCCCGCCATCGGTGAAGCGCGTCGAGGCGTTGACCATCACAGCGGCGGCATCGACACCTGCGATGAACCGCTGGATGGCAGCCTGACTGTCACTCACGATCGCCTCGGTGTGGCCAGTGGACCAGTGCAGGATGTGCTCCAGCGCGTCGTCCAGGGAATCGACGATTCCGGCAGCGATGTCGAGTGAGTAGTACTCCGCTGCCCAATCGTCGTCGGTCACCGCCTCGAACGGAATACGCGCACCGGTGGCGTGCAGTGCGAAGCGGTCATCCCCGTGGATCGTCACGCCTGCCTCGCGCAGCGCCTCGAGAGCCCGGGGCAGGAAGGCATCGGCGATGTCCCGGTGGACGAGCACCGTCTCAGCCGCGTTGCAGACACTGACCCGCTGGGCCTTGCTGTTCAGGAGGATCGCCACGGCCTTGTCGACGTCAGCGTCCTTGTCGACGTAGACGTGGCAGTTGCCGACACCGGTCTCGATCACCGGCACGACGGAGTTCTCGACGACATTGCGGATGAGACCGGCTCCTCCGCGCGGGATGAGCACATCGACAAGGCCGCGGGCCTTCATCAGATGATCGACGGACTCGTGGGTGTCGCCGGGCACACGTTGGACGGCATCAGCAGGGAGGCCGGCGCGCTCGAGGGCGGAACGCATCACGTCGACGAGGGCGGCGTTGCTGGCCGCCGCAGACGACGATCCGCGCAGAAGCGCGGCGTTGCCGCTCTTGAGGCACAGGCCCGCGGCGTCGACAGTCACATTCGGCCGCGCCTCGTAGATCATGCCGACGACGCCAAGGGGCACTCGTACCTGCCGCACCTGCAGGCCGTTGGGCAGCGTGTACCCGCGGACCACCTCACCAACGGGATCCGGCAGACCGGCCACATCCCGGAGGGCCTCGGCAATCGCGGCCAGGCGCCCGGGCGTGAGGGTGAGGCGATCGATGATCGCCTCGGACGTCCCCGACTCCCGCGCCCTGAGGACATCCTGCGCGTTGGCCTCCACGACGGTGTCAGCCTCGATATCCAGTGCGTCGGCCATTGCCTGCAGCGCAGCGTCCTTCTGGTTGCGGGTCAGAGACCGCAGCGTCACGGCAGCGTCCCGCGCCCGCTGCGCCGTCTGCCGAACCAGGGTGCGCTCGTCCTGCGCCGCGACCGGAGCCATCGTCATGGGTGTGACGATACTCAGCCGGGACGGGGCCAGACACCGAGCCGAGGGCACCTGGGGCCCGGGTCCTCAGAAGGGCCAGGATCCTCAGAAGGGGATGACCCGCCCTGCCGCGACCAGACCCGGCTGCTCGTGGATGTAACGGCCACGCCGGTGGAAGGTCTCGCGATCGACCACCTCGACGCCGACCACCCGCCACGGGGGAAGCTGAGCGGAGACGACGTGCTCGTCCCACAGGAGGATGGCCATGCGGAGGGCCGTCGACACGTCGGGCGCCTCCTCCCAGTAGCGCACCTCGGCGCGATCAGCGGTGTACCGCCCCGAGAGCAGAAACGGGTGCTCGTGGCTGAGTCGCTCCAGTGCCGCCTTGACCTCGAGGTCGCTGACACTGCGTCCGGCGACAGTGAGGGTGATGTGCCACATGTCGCCCGAGGCGTTGGGCTCCTGCTGCACGGCGTGCAGGTGCCGAGACTCAGTGGTCTCCACGGCACCCCCTTGCGTCAGGGCCTGTGTCAGCGCCTCATCACCACGATGTCGTCCCGATGGACGACTTCGCGCTCGTACTCCGGTCCCAGCTCCCGGGCCAGGTCTCGAGTCGAGCGACCGAGCAGCCCGGGAAGCTCCTTCGCATCAAAGTTGACCAGACCGCGGGCGATGGTGTTGCCGTTTTCGTCGAGAAGCTCCACTGGATCGCCGGCATTGAATTCGCCTTCAACATGGGTGATGCCTGCGGGCAGCAATGACTTCCGATCCTTCACGACTGCCCTGACGGCGCCCGCATCCAGTCGCAGGCGGCCTTGGGGAGCCGTCGCATGCTCGAGCCACAGCAGCCGCGTGGACGTGCGCTGCCCCGTGGGATGGAAGACCGTTCCGACCAGGGCATCCCCCAGTGCACGATCGACCAGAGCCGCCGAGGTGAGGAGCACCGGCACCCCCGCCGAGGTGGCGATCCCCGCAGCCTCGACCTTGGTGCTCATGCCACCGAGACCGACGCCCGCAGAGCCCACTCCTCCGATGCGCACCCCTTCGAGGTCCCCCGAATCGCGGACATCCTGAATCAGATGCGAACCAGCCTGGGACGGCGGGCCGTCGTAGAGGCCGTCGACATCGGAGAGCAGGATCAGCGCATCAGCCTGCACGACATGCGCCACCAGTGCGGCGAGGCGATCGTTGTCGCCGAACCGGATCTCGTCCGTCGCCACGGTGTCGTTCTCGTTGACGATCGGGACGACACCGAGATCGAGCAGCCGGAAGAGCGTGCGCTGGGCATTGCGGTAGTGCGCGCGCCGAATGACATCGTCGGCCGTGACGAGCACCTGGCCGACGGTGAGGCCGTGGGTGCTGAAGGCCGCGCTGTAGTGGGCGAGCAGCAGGCCCTGGCCCACCGAGGCTGCAGCCTGCTGCGTGGCGAGGTCACGCGGACGCCGGGTCAGCCCGAGGGACGGCAGGCCGCTGGCGATGGCACCGCTGGACACCAGGACGACCTGGTGCCCGAGGGCCACGCGCGCACTGATGTGACGCACCAGGGCATCGATGCGCTCGGCATCGATCCCACCACCGGCCTTCGTCAGCGATGAGGAGCCGACCTTGACGACGACGCGGGGGGCATGGGCGATGGCTCGGCGCAGTTCCTCGCCCGTACGCGACTGCGTCACGATCCACCTCCGGGCAGCTCCTCCAGGCGCGCATCGAGGCGAACGTCGGTGCCCCGCGGGCTGGCATGAGCACCGTCGCCGGCCGAGATGGTGGGATACCAGTCGAACACGACGGCGTTGTCGTCGGGCCCGATCATGACGGTGCAGCCCGGACGTGCACCCACGTCGAGAAGTCGGTCCTCGACCCCGAGTCGAGCAAGCCGGTCGGCGAGGTAGCCGACCGCCTCGTCGTTGCTGAAGTCGGTCTGTCGCACCCAGCGCTCCGGGCGCATGCCCCGCACCCGGTAGCCGTCCGCCTCTGCGGTGACGGTGAAACCGGAGTCGTCGACGGCCTTGGGCGTCAGGATGATGCGCTCGCGCTCCTCAGGGGCCGCCTCGCGGCGTGCGGCGACGACGAGCTCGGCCATGGCGAAGGACAGCGGACGCAGGCCCTCATGGGTGGCGGCCGAGATCTCGAACACGCGGTAACCGCGCTCCTCGAGTACCGGCCTGACGAGATCGGCGAGCACGCGTCCGTCGGGCACGTCGATCTTGTTGAGGGCGACGAGCCGGGGACGCTCGGCCAGGCCGCCGTACTGCTCGAGCTCGCGCTCGATGACGTCAAGGTCGTCGATCGGATCCCGGCCCGGCTCCATGGTCGCGCAGTCCAGGACGTGCACCAGCACGCTGCACCGCTCGACATGACGCAGAAACTCCAGGCCCAGGCCCTTGCCCTCACTCGCTCCGGGGATCAGGCCCGGTACGTCGGCCACGGTGAAGACGACGTCGCCCGCTGTCACGACGCCGAGGTTCGGCACCAGCGTTGTGAAGGGGTAGTCCGCGATCTTCGGTCGTGCAGCGGACATCGCTGCCACGACACTGGACTTGCCCGCACTGGGGAAGCCAACGAGCGCCACGTCGGCGACGGTCTTGAGCTCTAGGACGACGTCGCGGTGCTGGCCCGGCTCGCCGAGCAGGGCGAAGCCCGGCGCCTTGCGCCGCGGGGAGGCCAGCGCGGCATTGCCCAGGCCGCCGCGTCCCCCCTGGGCGATCACATAGGAAGCGCCGGGCGCGACGAGGTCGGCCAGCACCTCACCGCTCTCAGTCGTCACGACCGTGCCGCTGGGCACCCGCAGGACGATGTCCTCGGCCTCGGCGCCGTTGCGATGACCACCCTGGCCGGGACGCCCGCTTCCGGCGCGGCGGTGCGGACCGTGGTGGAACTCCAGCAGCGTGGTGACGCCGGGATCGACCACGGCCACGACATCCCCACCTCGACCGCCATTGCCGCCGTCCGGTCCGCCGAGGGGCTTGAACTTCTCGCGCAGGATCGAGGCGCAACCGTGACCGCCGTCGCCGCCCTGTGCGTGCAGGACGACGCGGTCGACGAACGTGGCCATGACGCAATCCTCTCAGGTCGCGCCCCCGCCCCTCCTTTCGCGTCGA
>CAIZPS010000201.1 GCA_903934925.1 uncultured bacterium
CGCGCGAACGCGCCGTTGACCAGTCGGTCGAGGGAGTCCTCGAACCGCTCCAGCAGACCCACGTGATCCTCCAACCGGCATGACTCAGGCGCCCGGATGGGCGTGAAGCGATGCTAACCCGGCCCCTGCCCGCTCCCGTGGTCCCGCACCGGCCCGGATCAGGCCGACGGGAAGCGGACCATTGCCCTCGCTGCCGCTTGGAGATCGGCCCGCCACCAAGCATCACCCCGGCCCACCGATAGGGGCAGCCTTCGACGGGGTCGATACAGCGTTGCTTGGAGACCTGCCCTCATGCGGATTGAGCCGCTCAGGAATGGCATCGAGAGACGTGCCCCCCATCCGCTGCAGAATAAATAGTGAAATTCACTAGATTGTATGGCAGAGTGCTCGGTCAAGAAGGAGTCGAGCATCGGGAGAGCCACGTGAGCAGGTCCATTTCGAATGCATTCATCGGCGGGATCTCCCTCGCGTTGACACTCGGTGCGGGAGTGCTTGGCGCACCGACTGCCCACGCTGCACCCTGCATCGAAACCCCGGTCGCCAGCGGAACAGGAGCGGCCACTATCTACACCGTGACGTTCACCACCGTCGGTGCGTGTGATTGGACGCCGCCAGCAGGTGTCGTCTCGGTGGATGTGCTCCTCGTGTCAGGCGGCGGCGGCGGTGGCGGGGGCTATAGCGACGGCGGCGGGGGCGGGGGAGCGGGTGCAGAGGCAAAGGTCGTTGCCGGGATCGGCGTTGTATCCGGAACCTCGTACACGGTCACCGTTGGAGACGGTGGCCTTGGCGGCGGTGTGTACCCGACCCCGTCCCCTGGAGCAGCTGACAACGGTGCCAGTGGGGACAGGTCGAGTTTTGGCATACAAAATGCGAACGGGGGTGGCGGCGGAAGCCCTGGCGGCGTGCCCACGGGCCGAGGTGGCAATGGTGGTGATCGTGGGGCGAGCGGCGGCACGACCACACAGTCCAGTGGCGGCGGTGGCGCCGGCATGAGCGGCGCCGGTTCGGCGGCGACCAGCGGCAGTGGGGGGAGTGGGAGCGCGGGCGCCGTCGCAGCGTCGCGCTCTGGCCTCTTTTCGGGCTGGGCGGATGTGTACGGCGGTGGGGGTGGTGGCGGCGCCGGGGTTGGCGCTGGGGCCGCGGGAGCCGGGGGATCCGGCGGTGGTGCAAGTGGCGGCGTGGGAGTCGACGGCCTAAGCGGGACGTCAAATACCGGTGGAGGCGGAGGTGGTGGAGGTGACGGCCGTCCGGGTGGCAAGGGTGGCAGTGGAATTGTCGTCATCAAGTACCAGGTCGCATCGGTAAGTCCCTCAACTTTGACCGTCAACGCAACTGTCGGCCAGGCAATCACGCCGACGACTTTTGTGCTCTACGGAGTAGGGGCGACGCCGCTGAATCAGTGGTGCGAATCCACTCCTGGAACCTACGACAATGCGTCTGCCACCTATGAGTTGGTGCCGGGAGTAACGCTCGATGAAAGCACGTGCGTGCTCTCGGGAACACCGAGTGCTGCTGCATCGACCGCGGCCTTCGTCATTGGAGGTGGTGGCTCTGCCACCGTTCCCGCGGGGGGTAGGAGCACCGTTACCCTCACGGTTTCTGCCGGCGGAGGTGGGAGCGGCGGTGGGAGCGGCGGTGGTGGTTCGTCGTCGTCACCGGAACCCACTCCGACACCGACACCGACTCCATCGCCCTCATCTGTAGCCGCGACTGTGCCGGTGGTGGAGCCGATTCCGCCGGGGTCGAACCCGAACATCCCGACATCAGGGGTGCCTCTCGGGGCTTCCGTGTACTTGGTGAACGGCGAACCGCAGACGGTGGTGGTCAGGCCGGATGCGCCGAAGGATGCGACAGCCATCGATGTGGTGGGTGATGGCTTCACGATGAAGCTCGCCGGTCTGGGTGCGAATGGGCAGCCGTTGGGTGTGACCAGTGATGGTGCGTTGATCCTGCAGGCCGATCGCACCGCTGCTGTGGAGGGCACGGGATTCCTGCCCAACAGCGACGTGAATCTCTACACGTTCTCCACTCCGCGGTTCCTGGGAACGGTGAAGACGGATGCGGCTGGCAACTTCAAGGGCACCGTGCCCCTGCCGACGGACATCCCGCCTGGCCGTCACACCCTGCAGTCGAACGGTCTCGCACCCGATGGTGCGGTGCGCTCGCTCTCGCTGGGTGTCCTGCTGAGTGCTGACAAGGTTGCGGGTAAGCCGCGCACCGTGAAGGCCATGGTGTACTTCGACGCCCTGTCAGCTGAATTGACCAGCACCGCAAAGGCCTCCCTCAAGGAGCTGGTGAAGGGCCGGGCCGCGTCGGCGACACGAACGCTGGTTCTCGGCTACGTGCAGGACTCCGGCCTCACGTCCAACAATCAGACCCTGTCCTCCCAGCGGGCGAAGACGATTGCCGCATACCTGCGTTCACTCGGGCTCAAGGGCGCCGTGGTGACTCGAGGAGACGGCGTGGCAAGGGAGAGCGGAGCGGCCGGCCGCAAGGCTGTCGTGACCATCCGGTACCTCCGCTGATCCGGCTAGAGCAGGTGTCTCGCAGTCGACTTCGTCACCCCTGGCGGGGGGAGTGGTGACGACGTGCACGAGGCAGGCCCGACCGCAGCGGCGATCGGGCCAGCCTCGTAGCCTGACGCGCCTTGCTCCGGCTCGGCCGGGCAGCCCACGAGACGCCGAATCCCCGTCAATCACCCACGCGGGGACCATTTTCCGTATCGTTCGCTCCCGGGACATCTAGGCACAGACGGAGCTGCCATGGCGGAGCGCTCGATGGGGGGCACTGCTCGCCCACGCCGCGCCCGCTCCGCCCGAGCCTTCGCCACCGATCGCCAGGTGCTCGATGCCGGCTACGCGGTCATCCTCGACTCCGGCTGGGATGCCCTGTCGGTGCTCGCCTGCGCGAAGCGAGCCGGGCTCTCGAGCAAGGCCGTCAATGATCGTCATGCCTCGGTGTCGCACCTCGGTGTCGCCGTCTGGCAGGACTCTGCCGGGCCGAAGCTGCGTGAGTCGCTCGTCCGGGTGATGGAGGCGATGCTGCCTTCGGACGGCTCAGCGTCGGATGCAGCCGGCGGCAAACGGGCATTCACGTCACTGGCGCGACCGAGTGATGCGCTGGTCGTGGCGGGGCAGTTGCTCGCTGCTGCGGTCTTCGATGCAGTGCTGCGTGAAGCCATCGCCACCGATCTCCAGGCATGGCTCGGAGCACGGTGCATTCCTGCGCGCAAGGTCACGTCGTCGCGCGCTGCGCAAGGCGTCTACACGCTCGTGGCTGCACTGGGCCTGCTCTTCGCCTTCCGACGCCCAGGGGCGGCGAAGGTCAATCTGACAGCGCAGGTCGATCACCTTGCCCGTGCGCTTGCGAATCCCGCCAAGCCGAGCAGGCTTCCTGCCCTTGAGGCCTCTCACATGCGTCTTGATCCGCCCGGCCCTGTCATCGACGAGCATGACGCACTGCTCGCGGCGATGGTGCTCGAGGTGGCGGCCCATGGATATGCCGGAGCCACCCTCGTGCGCATCACGGGGGCGACGAACTCGACGGAAGGCCTGCTGTACTCGAGATATGCCAGCAAGATCGAGCTCTTCGTGGCGGCGACGAAGTGGCGCACCGAATATGGCTTCATGGCCAACCTGAACTGGTTCAAGGCCGTGTCGGAGAAGGTGGGGCCTGGCCTGGCGGATGCAGTGGTGTGGCGCGAGTACTTGCGGCCAGAGCACACCCTCGGTCGAGGCCTCGCCATCGAGCAGGTCCGAATCGGCTGGCGTGAGCCCTTGATGCAGAAGGTCAACGACGAAGCCGAGGCGGGATTCGCGGCGACCATGGCACAGGCCAACCCGCACATGGGCCGTGCCGAGTTGATGGCGAACCTGCACTGGGATATCGCCCTGGGCTACGGGGCTGAGCTCGTGCCCTCCTTCTTTCCCGATGCCTGGAAGCTGCCCTTCGATGTCGTCACCGTGCCCATGATCGACCTTGCCGCCAGCGACGTTCCGGCAGTGGGCTACTTGAGCGACTAGCGGACGGATCCCTCCCCACCACGGATGCACCGGATCAGGGCGGGGAGTCCTCGCGCGGGGCGGCCGGGTCGATCACTCGGATCCCGGGGAACCGGCGGAAGCCGCGGTCGGCGGAGACGACCGTGGCATTCAGGTGGAGGGCGACCGCCGCCAGCCGGGCGTCCGGGACGTCGTTGCCGGTGAGACCGAGGTCGCTGGTCAGACTCCGGAATCGCACCCAGGCGGCGGTCGATCCGGGCACGAGCACGACGCGTGGGGCCTCGGTCACGCGGTCAAGGAATTCGAACGCGTGATCCGCGGTCAGGGGGCGCGGAAGGATCCGCCGATCGGTGACCACGCGCACGAAGGACGCTGCGACGAAGTCGGGCACGAGCACGGTCTCGGGAGATGCCAGCACGGCATTCCACCACTCGCGCACGCGCCCGTGACGTGACCCGCTGCGGTTGACGAGGTCGACGAGGACGTTGACGTCAGCGCAGAGCATCTGGATACCGGTCCGCGTCCAGGGCCTCGCGAAGGATGCGGTTGTCGTAGATGTCTACGCGTGGCTCCCCGAGATCCCAGGTCGGAAGCGGCGGCGCGCTGCTGGGGGATCCGGCGTCATCCGAGGACAGGAGCAGCAGGCGAAGGGCCTCCTCCACCACCGAGGCCACGGTGACGCCACGCTGGGCAGCCGTCACCTTCACGTGGCGGTAGAGATCGTCGTCGAGGACGAGGGTGGTCTTCACCCCTGCAAGATGCCATAAATATGGTGAACAGTGCAAGATCGATGGTGCACTTCCGGCACTGGCCATCGGCCATGCGCGCGATCCCGCCACCGCCGCGAGGCTCCCTCCGCTCGCCTCCGTCCGAATCGGCCGGGGAGGCTCTAATGGGCATGCGAACCGGGGTCGATCGCGACGGCTAGGTTGCGCACATGAGCCCTCGCCTGCGTCGTCCCGTCCTCGTCGCCCTGGTGGCGGCCCTCGCGCTGGTAGGGGCGGCCCTCCCGGCTAAGGGAGCCCCGGACACCAACCTGGCGAGCGGGGGCAACCCGCCCGGCGGCTGGCTTGTGGATCCGTCCATCTATGAGTCCATGTTCGGCGGTGTCGGCGCCGGTGCCCCCCAGGGAACAGTCGTGGCCGACTCCGGCTTCCGGCCCTACCCGCACGGCTTCCCCGTGCCCAACTGGGGAACGGCAGAGAGCTTCGCCCAGAACTCGCTGGTGTACGGCCTGCCTACCCGGATCACGCTCGAGCAGCTTGAGGAAGGTGAGTACGAGGACCCGGCACCGCTGAACTCCCTGGCCCTGCGGCGCACGCTGGGCGACGGGGTCTGCCGAGATGCGAAGTCCATCGACCCGAAGACGGGCCAGTGCGATCTCATCCTGGGGGCAGAGTTGCTGGCCCAGGTGGTCGAGAACTTCGGGCTGAGCGGCCACTGCTTCGGCATGGCCGCTGCCGCTGCCGCCCTCTACAACGGGCAGCTTCCTGCCAACCAGGTCGGAGCCTCGGGCTTGGGCATCAATGGCGGCAACCAGATGGGCAACCCGGCGGTCCAGACGATCACCCGCCTGATGATCCCTCAGTTCCTCGGATCGCAAGCGATCTTCGCAGGCCAGGCGGGCCAGTCGCCGACCAAGATCGTGCAGACGCTCATCCAGACGCTGCCCAGCGGCACTGTCCCGTTCGTCTTGAGCATGATAGGCCAGGTCGGCGGGCACGCCATCACGCCCTATGCCGTCCTCGATCGCGGTGCCGGGATCTACGACATCGCCGTGTACGACAACAACTACCCGCTCCGGGCCCTCGCGGTCACCGTGGACACGAACACCGACAGCTTCGTCTACACCTCCGCGACGAACCCGAACTCGCCCACCTACACCTGGAGTACGGAGAACGCGTCGACCCTGCACCTCGTCGGCCTCGACGGCGTCCTCGACGTGCAGCCGTGCCCGGTCTGCCGAGGCAAGGATCAGGGGACGATGGTGGCCTTCAGCGCGTTGGCGGCGACGAACGCCGAGGCGATCACGGTCATGCTTCTTGACATGAAGGGCCAGCCCCTGGCGACCGACCGCTACCGCGCACTTCCCTCCTTGAATCCACCGACTGAGGAGAACATCAGTGCGCCGGTGTACATCGTCTATCCAGGCGTCGACTTCCTCGTCGCTGTCAACACCGGGAAACTTGCCACACCGCAATCGATGGAGGTCTACGCCTTGAGCAACGGTGCTTCGGAGTACCTGCTCCTCGACGAGCTCTCATCGAACACCTTCATGGTCTTCGGTGTCGAGAAGGACAAGGCTGTCTTCCAGTCGGACAAGGTGTCGAGCCCGCGGATCCAGCAGCTGTACGACGGCCGCACGACGAGTTACGACGTCAATGGGCATCCGCTCCTGCTGCCCAAGGAGGTCATCGCGAGCCAGGAATGGAACAAGGCTGCGCAGCAGGTCCGCTACAGCAGCACGGCGAAGCGCGCACTCGATTGGAACGTGCAGGTGACGGGCATCAGGAACAGTGGCGAGGCCGGCTGGGTCGCCATCGAGGTCCCTGTCCCTGCGGGCGCTGAGATCCTCGTCGACTACTCGCGTGCGTCAGCCACGACGGCGCCGATGGCGTGGGTCATCGCCAAGGACAAGACCCGTACGCCCCTGACCATGCAGAAGGTCACACCGGCCCTTCTGGAGCAGTACCGCGACGAGGTCTACGTCACGCAGGGTCCGTCCTGACGGATCGACGTCCTCTCAGCACGGCTGGATGACGAAGGGCCCGGGTGCCACCACTGGCGACACCCGGGCCCTTCGTCACGCATCAGGCTCCGCGCTGGGAGTCCCCGTGGTCGCGGGGAGGCAGGGCGTCGAAGTAGCGCTGGCCCAGCCGGTAGAGCTGCTCGTCGGTGATGTCGTCGATGTCGACGCGTACCTCCGCAACGATCTTCGCGGCGACGTCCGACTCGTGCTTCTCCAGGTACGCGACGAGCAGGTGCGAGGCATTGGCCTTGCCCTTGCCGTGTCCGAGGAGGAGGACGGCGTCAGCGCGCTGGAGCGCATGGCCGATCGTGCGCCAGTAGACCGGGTTGTCGTTCTCGTAGGTGCCGTCAGGGTTGCCATCGCGGTGGTAGACGTTGTGCCGGAAGCCCTTCGGATCGAAGGCGCCGATCCGCTCCGGTGCAGACTCCGGAGCGGCGTCGATGGCGTAGATCCGCGTGGCATGGAAGTCGACAGCGGCGATGGCGAGCTTGCCGTTCAGGTCGACCGCATCGGTGATGTCGTGGGCAGCCATGTCTAGTCCTCCTTGCCCGGGGCGGCGGGCTCGAATCCGGCGTGCTTGAGCATGCGTCGCAGATCGATGATCATCTGCTCGTCGATGTCCTTGTCGTGCGGGCGGGAGAAGACCTCGGTCTCCTGGCCGATGGTCACGCGAAACTTGCCGTCGTGCTTCTCCTCGACGGTGCCCACCGCCTCGAGCAGGGAGAGGGTGTCGTGCCAGCGGATGTTGTGGCTGGTGGGGTGCTGGAAGATCGCGGTCAGAGTGTCGCTGTGGTGGTTGTTCAGGTCCGCCATGGGTGCCTCTCATGAAGTGGAGCGTGCCGCGCGAGTCTATGCGCGTCGTCCACGGACGACGTGGGCGCCTGCCCGATACTGACGTCCATGATGGGAGACCCGGGGCCATGCCCGGCGTGCGAGAAGACGGACCTGCAGCGTCGCGGCGGCAAGGACTTCTGCCCGACCTGCTACTACATCCAGCCCTGCTGCGACGGCGGGTTCTGCAGCACCTGACCTGATCCGAGGGGGTCAGGAGGCTGTGAGCCGCACCGTCGCCTTGCCCTTCGGCCCGAAGAGGGTCAGCTTCTCGCCCTTCACGGTGTAGGCGGTGGACTTCTCGAGCGCCTTCAGCAGTGCCCGCTCCGCGTCCATCGCACCCTCGCAGTACATCAGGGTCGTGGCCAGCTGGCCGATGTCGATGGTTGAGCCATCGACCGAGTACCCACCGACGATTCGGTTGCATCCGGCGTTGCCGTTGACTTTTCCATCGCGGGTGAAGGTGACGGTCTGGGCGACGCCGTCCGTGGACGTCGTCCAGTCGCCGACGATGCGTCCACCGGAGGGAGCGCCCGACGCCGCCTGGGCGGGTGCTGCCAGGGCGATGGCAAGGACGGGCAGGAGGCAGGCAGCAGCGAGGGCGCGGCGAAGGGTCATGGGCTCATCCTGTCGTGTGGGTAGCCGTGGGACGCGGCTGCGGATCTCACCGTTCCCGCGCCGTTGCTGCGTCAGCAGGTGGGCTCGGACGGGGTCTGAAGACCCCACCGACTGACGCACCAACGGCATACTGCGTCAGCCTGCGGGCGAGACGTCCAGGACGACCTCGAACTCCAGCAGGTCGGCCCCGGTCGACACCGGGTCGGCCCGCTCCCCGGCATGGGCGGCGCGTCCCTGGCCGTCACGCCAGGCCACGAAGGACTCCTCGTCCGTCCATTGGGTGACGACGAAGTAGCGGTCCTCGCCCGCAGTCGGGCGCAGCAGCTGGAAGCCCAGGAAGCCAGGCGATCCGTCGATGGCCCCGGCCCGCTTGGAGAAGCGCCGCTCGAGTTCGGGGCCTACCCCAGGGGGCACGCGGATCGCGTTGATCTTCACGACGGTAGGCGCGGCCGGTGCCGGGTCGGCGTCATGGCCCGGGGCGGTCGGGTGCTCGGTCATGGGGGGCTCCTTCGCTGCAGTGCGGCTGCAGTGACGCTAACACCGCCCGCCGGCACCCGTGGTCCACTACTCTGCAGCGCTCGTGGGACGCGTGCACGCGACGAAGGTGCTCGCCCAGGCCGGGGCGGGTGCGTCGCTGGCGCTGCTCGCCCACACGATCGTCAACCTCACCATGGTGCGCTCGCCCCGGCCGGATCCTTCGCTGCGCGTGAGCGAGCGCGTCTCGATCCTCATCCCGATGCGCAACGAGGCCCATCGCCTGCGGCCCTGCCTGGAGTCCGTCCTCTCGCAGGAGGGGCTCGACGACGTCGAGATCGTGATCCTCGACGACGGATCCCATGACGGCACGGGCGACCTCGTCCGCGCCATAGTGGCGGGCGATACCCGGGTCCGGCTCATCACGGGAGGTGACGATCCGCTGCCGATGGGGTGGCTGGGCAAGCCATGGGCCTGCGAGCGACTGGGCCGCGAGGCGACTGGCGAGGTTCTCGTCTTCCTCGACGCCGATGTCGTACTCGAGCCGGGGGCGGTTGCCGCGGCCATGACGGAGCTGCGCTCCCGGGGGCATTCGCTCATTTCTCCCTATCCCGCGCAGGATGCGCTCACGTGGCTTGAGCGACTCACCCAGCCGATGGTGTCGTGGTCGTGGATCGCGACGCTGCCGATGCCGCTGTCCGACACCACGCAGCCGATGTGGTCGGCGGCCATCGGCCAGTTCCTCGTCGTCGATGCGCAGGCGTACCGCGCGGCCGGAGGCCATCAGCCGGTGGCGCACTTCGTCGTCGAGGATGTTGAGGTCCTGCGCAACCTCAAGAGGCACGGGCATCGCGGTGGTCCGGTGAATGGGGGCTTCCTCGCGCGCTGCCGTATGTACGAGTCCACGCACGAGGTGGTCGCCGGCTATGAGAAGTCCCTGTGGTCGGTGTTCGGGTCCTCGGCACGCGAGCTCGCCATGGCCACCGCGATGGTGGGCATCTACGTCGCGCCGCCCGTCATCGCCGTGACCACACGGGAGCCATCGATCCGACGCTGGGGGATCGTCGGATACCTCGCCGGCGTTGCCGGTCGTGCAGCCGTGGCACGCACGACGCAGGAGCGGGTGTGGCCCGATGCGCTAGCGATGCCCACGTCAGCAGCGGCGTTCGCTGCGCTGACCGTGCGGTCGATGATCCGCCACCGCGACGGCGCTCTGCGGTGGAAGGGCCGTGAGGTGACAGTCCGGCGTTAGCACTCGACCGGTCTTGTGTGCCAGCACTGTCCTGTCGCACAGTGACCTGCACCTGTTGTCGTCAGCACATCGGAGGTGCAGGTGTCGCGCATTGAGGTCTGGCCCTTCCAGCGCAAGGACGGATCACTCGCCGGGTTCCTCA
>CAIZPS010000202.1 GCA_903934925.1 uncultured bacterium
CGCGCCGCGCGCATGATTGTCGTAGCCGACCACGCAGGCGATCCCGGCTCCGTCAGAGATGAGTCCGTTGCGCGCCGTCATGAGCGCTACTCCGCCCGTTGCGCATCCGTTCTTCACTGTGACGAAGGGCAGGCCGGTGAGACCCATGCGCGACACGAGGTTGTCGGGCTTGGTCTCGCCGTTCGTGCCGCCTACGGCGAACTCGACGTCCGACCACGTGATGCCGGCGTCGGCCAGGGCACCGCGGATGGCACGCTCCGCAAGCTCGTTGTCATCTCCGTCGAATCGCCCGAACTCGGTGCGTGAGGCACCGACGATGTAGACGTCGTCCTCGTACGCACTCACGATGCCACCTCCGCGACATCGGAGGCAGGCGCGAAAGCGAATGTGTGCACGGGCTCCTCGCCATCGGTCCAGGCCTTCGCAAGGACGAGGCGGACGGGCTCGCCGATCGTCCACTCCGTGCGGCCGACCAGCCAGCCCTCGACGATCACCGGGCCGAGGTCGACGTATCCGATGCTGAACGGTGAGAAGCCATCAGTGCGGAACGGCGGCTTGGGCTCGAAGTGCTGGGTCGTCCACGACCACACCGAACCGGACGTGGGCAGCGGGACGTCGTGCACGTCCACGCCCGTGCACATGGGGCACGAGCCCAACGCCGGGAAGACGTGGGCTCCGCAGGTATCGCATGCCGAGCCCTTGAGTGTGACGGGATCGGCCGAGGCGAACAGCGTCTCGTCGATGACGCGCACTAGCCGGCTCCTCTCGATCCTCGTGCGTCAGTCGGACAGATGGATGAGGGCCTTGCCGAGGTTGGCGCCGTTGAGGAGCCCCTCGAGCCCTGCCCCCGCATTCTCGATCCCCTCGAAGACAGTCGCACGGTCAACGAGGTCTCCGCTCGCCAGCCAGCCGCTGACCCGCTCCTCGAACTCCGGACGCAGCGGCTCGAAGTCGCGCACGATGAAGCCACGGATGGTCACCCGCCGCAGCACCGTCTCGATGAGCTCGGCCATGGACGGCTGGTCCTTGGTGCCGAAGTTGGACACCGCACCGCACATGCTGATGCGGCCGTGGATCGTCATGTTGTGCAGGGCGTGCACCAACTGCCAGCCGCCCACGTTGTCGAAGAACAGGTCGATACCGTCGGGGAAGGCTTCACCGAGAGCCGCACGCATGTCAGCGGTGCGGTAGTCGATGGCGGCATCGAATCCGCACTCGTCGGTCAGCCACGCGCACTTCGGCGCACCCCCTGCACTGCCGATCACCGTGCTGGCTCCCATGAGCCGGGCGAACTGCCCGGCCATGCTGCCCACGGCACCACCGGCACCCGTGACGAACACCGTCTCGCCCGGCTTGAGTTCGCCGACCGGCAGCAGCCCGGCATAGGCCGTGAAGCCGGTCTGCCCCATAGCGCTGAGCCACGAGGTTGCCGGAGCCTTCGCGAGGTCGCAGATAGTGGCGGCGGAGTCGTCGACGACGGCGAACTCGCGCCATCCCGAGCGATGCCGCACCGTGGCTCCCACCGGGAGGATCGACGACTCGGACTCCACGACGATGCCGATGGCAGAGCCGTCGAGGGGTCCGCCGATCTCGAAGTTGGTCGTGTACTGCTTCTCGCCCGGGTCCATGCGGCCTCGAGTGGACGGGTCCACGCTCATGTACTGGTTGCGCACCAGAACCGCCCCGGGAGTGAGGTCAGGGAGCGGGATCGTGCCGAGCGTGAGGGCCTCGGCGACCTTCGTGCCCTCTGGCCGTCGGGCCAGCAGGACGGCCGTCGTCTCCTTCACGAGTTCGCCTCGCGCAGGGCACGTGCCTCGGGGGTGCGACCGACCCAGCCGGCAGCCTGGCGATCGACGTCGATGATCTCCCCCTCGAACCAGTTGCCATCGTCGTCGAAGATCCCGTACTGGCCGGTCGCCGGATCGTCCACCCGCACCAGGCCCACCTCGTTGACCGAGTAGACGCACTTGCTGATGGGGTGCTTGTAGACCTTGGCCATGCCGACTCCTTGGACGCTCGTACAAGTCCGGGACACGCAGAGACTACACAACTTTAGGCGGGGTACAGTAACTTTCCCGGCAGCCCCGACCCGTGGAGACCGCCCATGCCCAACCAGCCCAACCCCCAGCAGCCGGCGCTGCCGTCCGGACTCGTCCAGATCGCCTACCGCGTCGACGACCTCGAGGCCGCCTGCCATCAGTGGGCCGAGCTCGTGGGTGCCGGGCCGTTCCTGTGCCGCGCCCACCTCAAGGTGGCTGCGACGCATGATGGAGAGCCGGCGGTGTACGACCACAGTGCGGCCTTCGGACAGTGGGGGTCGCTCATGCTCGAGTTGATCCAGCTGCACGAGTGCGAGCCCGCGTCGATGCGCGAGGTCCTCGAGCATGACGGTCCCGGCCAGGTCAACCACTTCGCCTGCTTCGTCGACGACCTCGATGCCGCCAGCGCCACACTCGACGAGCAGGGCATGCCTTTGGTGATGTCGCTGACCACCTCCAGTGGGATGGCGGTCCGCTTCCACGACGCCCGGCACGTTGTCGGCGGCGTACTGGAGCTCTACGTCGGAACTCCCCACCTGCGCGGCTTCTACGACAAGGTCGCGGCTCTTGCCGACGGATGGGACGGCAGCGACGTCGTGCGGTGGGTCGACGATTCGAGGTAGTGCGTCAGTCGACAGCGGATCAGCGGTTGGTGAGGAGGGGGACTCCGTCGACGGACGCACCCAGGATGTGGGCATGATCGTTGAAGGTCACCAAGGACAGCCCCCGCGAGCCCGACACGACCGTGGTGATGGAGGCATTCACGCTCACGCGGTTGAGTGCGATGACCCCCGCCGAGTCCGAACCCAGTAGCCGTCCGGTGATGGCCGCCGTGACCCCGGCTGACGTTGTGACCACTGCATCGCGACCGGACGGCAGGTCGGCGGCGACGTCCGCGAGCGCCGCCATGGCTGCGTCGACGAAGGCCGCCCACCGCTCGTCACCCTGGGTCATCCACACGGACATCACGTCGTCGAGATGGGACTGGAACTCGCGCGAGGACATCCCATCCGTCGCACCCACGCGCCCGAGGTGGGCATCGACCGCTTGGTGGGCGTCGAACTCGTCGAAGCGCGGATCGATGACAGACAGCTCCACGTCGAGTTGCGCCCCGGCGATGGCAGCGGTGTCCCGCTGACGCAGCAGGCTGCCGCTGACCAGCACCGGCGAACGCAGGCCTCGTCGGGCGAGTTCCTGGCCGGCCACCTGGGCCTGGATGCGTCCGAGATCGGAGAGGCGGTCGTAGTCGTCTGTGCCGAAGCTGGCCTGGCCGTGCCTGAGGATGGCGATGACGGGCACGGTGATCGACCCTACGAGACCAGGACGAGCGGCCGGGCGAGGAGTTCGGCCATCGTCTGCAGGTACTCCGCCGCGGGAGCGCCGTCAACCGCGCGATGGTCGAAGGTGAGGCTCAGGGTGAGCACCTGGGTGCGCACCCATGCATCGCCCTCCCACTTGCCGGAGTCGCGCAGACGTCCGACGCCGAGGATGCCCACGTTGCCGGGATTGATGACCGGAGTGAACATGTCTACTCCGTAAGTGCCCAGAGAGGTGACCGCGAAGGTGCCTCCCTCCAGTTCGTCGAGACTGATGGTGGCCGTTCGGCAGCGATCCGCGAGATCGCGCGTGGCACGCGCCAGTTCGGGAAGCGAGAGCTGATCTGCATCACGGATGACGGGCACCATGAGGCCGTTCGGGACGGCGACCGCAAGCCCCATGTGAATGCGTCCGAGCACGTGGATCTCGTTGCCGTTGATGGTGGCGTTCAGGATGGGGTGCTGGCGCAAGGCGACTGCTGCGGCCCGTACGACGAAGTCGTTGAGGCTTGGAACGGGAACGCCGAGGTCGGCGTACTGCTGCTTCATCTCCGAGCGCAGAGCGACGACCGCATCCATGCCGACCTCGAACCCGTGCGTCAGCTGGGCCATCTCCGTCAGACTCTGCTGCATTCGGGCGGCGATCGTGCCGCGCATGCCCTTCATCGGGATGATCGACGCCGTCTCCTGGACGAACATCGTCGTGGCCGCAGGACTCTGGACGACCACTGCAGCCGCAGCCGCGGCCTGCGGACTCGACGCCGCAGCCTTGACGTCGCCGCGCGAGACGTAGCCGGTCGCCGTGGAGAGCGTGCTGGGGTCGATACCCGCCTCGCGAGCGTCACGTCGAACGAGTGGCGAAGCAACCTTGGCCGGCGCGGCGACCGCAGGGGTGCGCACTGCCGCTTCCTCGACGTCCTCGGACACGATCCGCCCCGCCGGGCCCGTGCCATGGACGGTGCCGAGGTCGACCCCCAGCTCCGCGGCAACGCGACGCGCGTTGGGCGAGATGAATACGCGTCCGTCAGCAGAGGCGACTTCGACGTCGCCGGCTCCGCCCACCGTCGTGATGACGGCGACGTCCTCCGCCGCTACCTCGGCCACAGGCACTCCGGCGGGCGCAGCCACGACCGGTGCGCCACCGCCCGGAGGGGCCTCGCCGGCGGCGAGCAGCCATCCGAGGACCGCACCCGGCTCCAGGGTCGTGCCGTTCGGGACGGCCCGGTGCAGGATGCCCTCCGCCTCGGCCTCGACATCCACATCGATCTTGTCCGTGGCGAGCCGGAGAAGCGGCATGCCCGTCGTGACGACCGCCCCATCGGCGAGCAGCCACTCGTCGACCGTGCCCTCCTCCATGGTGAGGCCGAGCTTGGGCAGGCGGATCTCGATCGCCACGGGCTAGATCCTCTCGAGAAGTCGACGCACGGACTGCTCGATGCGGGCCGCGTCGGGAACGTAGGCGTTCTCGAGGATCGGAGCGTACGGAACGGGGGCGAACGGAGCGGCAAGGCGCGCCACTGGCGCATCGAGGTAGTCGAAGGCCTGCTCCTGGATCTGCGACGAGATCTCCGCTCCGATGCCCCCGAACTCCACGGCCTCATGCACGATGAGCGCGCGATTGGTCTTGCGAACGGAAGCGACGAGGGTCTCGGTGTCGAGGGGCTGGACGGTGCGCGGATCGATCACCTCGGCCTGGATGCCGGCGGCCGCCAGTGCCTCGGCAGCCTTCAGTGCCTCGGGCAGCATGCGGGCGATGGCCACGATGGTGACGTCCGTGCCCTCACGGGCGATGTTCGCCTGCCCGAACGGGATCGCGTAGATCTCCTCGGGCACGGGGCCCTTCACGCCGAGCATCTTCTTCTGCAGCACGACGATGGTCGGGTTGTCGTCGCGGATCGCACCGACGATCAGTCCCTTTGCGTCGTAGGGAGTCGCCGGCAGGGCCACCTTCAGACCGGGCACGTGCGCCAGCCATGCCTCGAGGCTCTGGCTGTGCTGGGCCGCCGCTGACATTCCCGCGCCACCGGCCGTGGTGATGGTCAGCGGGACCGACACAGCACCGCCGAACATGTACTTCATCTTCGCGGCCTGGTTGAAGATCTGGTCCATGGCGACGCCGATGAAGTCCATGAACATCAGGTCGCAGACGGGTCGAAGGCCGCGCGCTGCCGCGCCGACGCCGAGGCCGATGATCGCCTGCTCGGCGATCGGGGTGTCCTTGACCCGGCGATCACCGAACTCGTCGAGCAGACCGTCGAACATGTGGAAGACGCCGCCGTATCCGGCGACGTCCTCGCCGATGAGGAAGACGTCGGGATCCTCGGCCATGATCTGGTGCATGCCCTCGTTGAAGGCCTTGACGTACGTCAGTTCGCGGGTGGTCACGAGGTTCCTTCCGATGCGCGGGTCAAGCCTGGGCAGGCAGGTCAGGACGTGTAGACGTCGTCGAGGATGTCGGCGGGGTCGGGATCGGGGCTGGTGCGCGCGAAATCGATGCCGTCCTGGATCTCGGCCTCGACCTCGGCCCAGATGCGCTCGAAATCCTCGGCAGTGGCCAGACCTCGCTCGATGCCGATCGTCTCGATGAGCCGAATGGCGTCGCGGGACTTCCAGGCCTCGACTTCGGCCGGATCCCGATAGGGGATGCGCATGCCCTTGATGCCCTGATGGTCGAAGAAGCGGTAGGTCTTCGCCTCGATCAGGGTCGGGCCCTCACCGCGCTTGGCGCGCTCGACCGCCTGCATCGCGACCTCACGCACCGCCAGGGCGTCCATGCCGTCGACGATTACTCCGGGGATGCCGTACGAGGACGCGCGCTCGGCGATGTCGGTGAGCTTCATGTGCCGCTCCTGCGACGTGAACTCTGCATACCCGTTGTTCTCTACGACGAAGATGACGGGGAGATCCCAGACGGCCGCCATGTTCACGGACTCGTGGAAGGCGCCGATGTTGGTGGCGCCGTCCCCGAAGAAGGTGACCGCAACCGTGCCGTCACCGCGGTACTGCGATGCGAAGGCCGCACCGATCGCGATGGGGATGCCCCCTCCGACGATCGCATTCGCCCCGAGCATGCCGCGGCTCATGTCGACGATGTGCATGCTGCCGCCGCGACCCTTGCAGTAGCCGGTTGTCTTGCCGTAGAGCTCCGCGAACATCGGTCGGAACTCGGCGCCCTTGGCGATCGCGTGACCATGCCCGCGATGGGTGGACGTGATCTGGTCGTCGTCGGTCAGGACCGACATGACTCCGGCGGCGACCGCCTCCTGGCCCACGTACAGATGCAGGAATCCCGGCATCTCCCCGGTCTCGACCAGCTTGCCGGAGGACTCCTCGAATCGACGGATGCGCACCATCCGACGATGCAGGTCGAGGACGAGCTCGCGGGTTGCCGGCGTGACCTCGGCGTCCGTGGATGTGGTCATCGGTGGTCTCCTGGATCAGAGGAATGTGCGCCTGCACTTTCGCGAATCAGACTATAGTAACTAGGACGTCCACGTACATGTTCGGGAGCCGCCGTGATCCGTCGCATCCTCGTCGTCACCGGCGGGCATCGAGTGGCCCTGGACGACTTCCTCGGCGCGGTGGCCGCCATCTGCACCGAGCGCGGCTGGGTGTGGGCGCACGCGACACAGCCGACCGCTCAGCGCTGGCTGACCGACGAACTCGCCGGTCAGTGGGACGCGATCCTGCTCCACGACATTCCCGGCCTGAGGCTCAAGCGCGGATCCGAGCCGATCGTGGAGGGGCCTGACGCCCGCACCGCCGAGGATGTCGTCAACCTGCTCGACGCGGGGCAGGGACTCGTGGTGCTGCATCACGCGATCTCCGGCTGGCCGGGATGGGAGGGATGGGCCGAGGTCACCGGCGCTCGCTTCCACTACCGACCCGGGCGCCTGCGGGGAGAAGACCTTCCCTCGTCCGGCTACCGCCTGGATCGCTTCACCATCTCTCCCGTGGCCGAGCACCCGATCACGGCCGGCGTCGAGCCCTTCGAGGTCGATGACGAGCTGTACTTCATCCCGGTGCTGAACGACCGCATCCGGCCGCTGCTGGAGCAGGACGCCGACATGGACGGCGCCCTGTTCCAGGACACCTGGGACGAGGTCACGAATGGGACCTCGACGGGCGTCACCTGTGCCGGACGACCGGCCGACGGTGGGCTCCACGGCGGCAGCCGGCTCCAGGGCTGGACGACTGTCGCGGGTCGCTCACCCGTCGCGACCCTGCTGATGGGCGACGGGCCGAGCACCTTCGAGCACCCCATGTTCCGTCTCCTGCTCGGCAACGCCCTGGCGTGGGTGAGCAGCGATGAGGCGCACGCCGAGGCAGCGGCCTCGCCGGTGGAGATACCTCTCCCCTGACGCGCGCCCTTTTGCCGGAGCCGAGAGGTCAGCCGGTCAGCCGGTCAACCTCGACGACGCGCCGTTCGCGCAGCCAGGGCGACCGCGATGATCAGGGCCGCACCGTTGAACAGCTCTGTGACGTAGGACGGCGCACCCGCCAGCTGCAGACCCGTCACGCCGGTGGCGAGGAGGAAGATCGCGACCAGGGTGCCGAGCACGTTGACGCGACCCGGCCGGATCTGGGTGGCACCGAGGAACACCGCGGAGAATGCGGGCAGGAGGTAGCCGCTGCCGGAGTCCGGGGTCGCGGTGCCGATCGTCGAGAGGTACACGATGCCCGCGAAAGCGGAGGTGAGGCCGGATGCGACGAACGAGAGCATGACGATCCTGCCCACGCGGACTCCGGCGAGGCGGGAAGCCACGGGGTTGCCGCCCACCGCGTAGAGATAGCGGCCGCCCGGGGTGTACTCGAGGACCCACCAGAAGAAGGCTGCGATCGCGGCGGCGTAGTAGACCGACCGCGGCAGGCCGAAGATCTCCTCGCGGGCGAACTCGAAGAAGGGCGCGTATCCCTCGGTGCTCAGCACGATCTGACTGCTGTTGGTGATCATGTAGGCGACCGCGATGAGGATGCTGCTCATACCCAGTGTGCCGATGAAGGAGTCGACTTTGAGTTTGACGACGACAACGGAGTTGAGCAGACCCACGATGATGCCCAGGATCAGCGCACCACCCGCGGCCACCACCACTCCGTGGTGGTTGGCGAGCGCCCAGGCCGTCCAGCAGACCGACACCGTCAGCGTGCCCGCCACCGTCAGGTCGAACGCGCCCGACGCAACGGGGATGATCAGGCCGAGGGCCACGATGGCGGCAATCGCCTGGAAGGTGACAACCTGCTTGAACGTGCTGACCTGCAGGAACAGGTCGGGGATCCACAGTGCGAAGACGAGGATCAGCGCAGCCCAGACGTAGAGACCGCTGTACTTGTCGAAGCCCAGGTTGATCCTGCGCTTGGGCTTGGCCGCCTCAGGCGCGGTCTGCACGTCGGTCATCACTGGCTCCGGTTTCTCTCACTTGCATTCTGGTCAGATGACGTTCAGGCTGCTGGCTCGTCGGAATCGCGTCCGATCGTCGCTGCGGTGATCGAGTCAGCCGTGATCTGCTCTCCGCGGAGAATCTCGGCCACCCTGCCACGACGCATGATGACGACCCGGTCGCACACCCGGACGAGCTCCTCATGATCGGTGGAGCACACGAGAACGGCCGTTCCCTGCGCGGCGGCTTCATCGATGAGGCGGTGGATGTCGGCCTTGGCTCCGACGTCGACGCCCTGCGTAGGCTCGTCGAGAATCAGCACCTCCGGCTCCTGTCGCAGCCACCGCGCCACGATCACCTTCTGCTGGTTGCCACCCGAGAGCTGAGTCATCGTGAACTCCGTCTGGCCACTGGGCTTGACGCTGAGCTTGTCGAGCCAGATCCGCACGTCAGCGCGCTCCGGCCGCCTGCGCAGGATGCCCATGGTCATGTGGCGCCCGGGATCGACCAAGGTGATGTTCTCGCGCAGGGTCTGCTCGAGCAGGGAGGCATTCGCGTGCCGCTCCGCCGGCACCAGCGCGATGCCCCGCTCGATCGAGACGTCGGGACGATTCTGCGGGAGAACCTGTCCGCCGACGCTGATCTCACCAGCGCGCTCCATGCCGCCGAACACCAGGGGAGCGACGAACTCACGTCCGGAGCCGGTGATGCCCGCGACGCCCACCACCTCGCCGCGATGGAGGGTGAACTCGAGGTCGCTCACCGAGCCACCGGCCACTCCAGCCACCTTGAGCACCTCCTCGCTGTGCTCCCGGTCGTCTGCGCTGCCCTTGTCGTGCACCTCGAGCTTGCGGCCGACGACGAGCTCGATGAGCTCGTCCTCGGTGAGCCCCTCGACCGGGCGGGTGACGATGTGCTTGCCATCACGCAGGACGGTGACGGAGTCGGCCATCTCGAAGACCTCGTCGAAGTGATGCGAGACGAAGAGAACGGCGACGCCGGTGTCGGCGACACGGCGCACGAGCGCGTAGAGGCGCTGCGCCTCCGCGTTCGGCAGGTTGGCCGTCGGCTCGTCGAGGATGAGCATCTTGACGGGACTGCCGCGATCGGACATGGCGCGAGCGATCGCCACAGCGGTGCGCTCGGACATCTGCAGACCCGCAACCGGGAGCCTGACGTTGATGTCGTATCCGAGAGCCGCCAGCGCTTCACGCGCCGCAGCGCGCTCCTTGCGCCAGCGGATCGTCTTGGTGGCGTTCGTCTGGTAGCCCTGACCGAGGGCCATGTTGTCGACGGCGTCGAGGTTGCCGACCAGGCCGAGGTCCTGATGGACGAAGCGAAGGCCGACGGCCTCGCTCGCGACGGGATCCTCGAAGGCGAGTTCCTCCCCTGCCACCTCGGCCTCGGTGCCGGGCTCCGGCGCATGGAAGCCGGCGAGGATCTTGATCAGGGTCGACTTCCCGCAGCCGTTCTGGCCGACGAGGGCGCGCACCTCCCCCGGCTGCACCTCGACGCTGACATCGTCGAGGGCGACCTGGGCGCCGAAGATCTTCGTCGCGTGCCGCACGGACAGTGCTGGCGTCATGCTGCCTCCCTCACAATCGTGCGAAGACTACCGAGGTGGACCCGAATTGCAAGGCCGTCCAAGTATCTCCGGCACACCTTCCCATAAGCGCCCGTCCTCACGACGCCACCCCGGCCCGGGCATGCGCAGCAGCGAGCCGGGCGACCGGGATGCGGCTCGGTGACGCGGACACGTAGTCGAGGCCGATCCGTTCGCACACCTCGATGGACCGCGGGTCACCGCCGTGCTCACCGCAGATGCCGAGCTTGATGTCCGGACGGACGCTGCGTGCCTTCGCGACAGCAACCTCCATGAGAGCACCGACTCCATCCGGGTCGAGCTCGGCGAACGGGCTCGCGGTGAGCAGCCCCTTCTCCAGATACGTGCCGAGCATGCGGCGCTCGACGTCGTCGCGCGAGAAGCCGTAGGTGAGCTGCGTGAGGTCGTTGGTACCGAAGGACAGGAACTCCGCCCATTGCGCGAGACGGTCCGCCATGAGAGCCGCGCGCGGGGTCTCGACCATCGTCCCGATGGAGAACGGGATGACGAGACCGGTGCGGGAGGCGACCTCCTGGTTGACCCGCCGGATGAGCCGCAGTGCCATCACCAGTTCATCCGGGATGGAGACGAGCGGGATCATGATCTCCAGTTGGGGACGCGCTTCGTCAGCCTGCACCACATCGACCCAGGCATTGAACAGGCCCTCGACCTGAGCCGGGTACAGGCCCTCGTGGATCAGCGCAAGACGCACACCACGCACCCCGAGCATCGGGTTCTCCTCATGCAGGTGCTCGAGCATGCGGGCCTGGTGCTCGTCCTGCAGCTCATCGGCGGACGAGGGCAGGAACTCATGCATGGGGGCGTCGAGCAGGCGCACTGTCACCGGCTTGTCGCCCATCGCCCGGAGCAGCTCGCGGAAGTCCTCGCGCTGAGCATCGGCCAGCGCAGCCAGCGCCTTCTCCTCCGCATCTCCGTCATGGGAGAGGATGACCGCACGCACGAACGGCAGTCGGTCGCCGAGGAACATGTGCTCGGTGCGGCACAGTCCGATTCCCTCCGCGCCGTTGTCGACGGCCGCCGACGCATCCGCACCGTTGTCGGCATTGGCCCGGATCCCCAGCCGCCGGGCGTCGTCGGCCCATCCGAGGAGTGTCGTCAGGCTCGGCGACGCCGAGGGCCGCTCGATGGCGAGCTCACCCACGTAGGCGACGCCCGTTGCCCCGTCGATGGAGATCAGGTCGCCCTCCGCGAGTACGTGTTCACCCGACGCGAGAGTGCGGGCCTCGGCATCCAGGCGAAGGGATGTCGCTCCGCAGATCGCCGGACGACCCATCCCCCGCGCGACGACGGCTGCATGCGAGGCCGAACCGCCGTTCGCGGTCAGGATGCCGGCCGCTGCCATCATGCCGGGGAGATCGCCGGGGGTCGTCTCGCTCATCACGAGGATCACCGGCCTGCCGGCCTCTGCCATCTCGACCGCCGTCTCGCTGTCGAGTGCAAGGTGACCGACAGCGGCTCCCGGGGATGCGCCCAGCCCGGTCGCCAGCGTCACCTCGTTGCCCGTCAGCTTGGGCTGCGGGTGCAGCAGCTCGACGACGTGGACGGGATCGGTCGAGGCGACGGCATCGGCCTCGCCGGTGATACCGCGGATGACGAGGTCGACGGCGAGGCTGGTCGCCACCCGTGCATTGGGACGTCGCAGCTCCTCCAGGCCCACGAGGACGAGCCCGTCGGGGCCGTACTCGAAGTCGACGGTGATGGCACTGCGCAGCCGCCCCTCGAGCTCGGCCAGCACTCCCGTGAGCATCTCCACGCCACCGGGCAGTCGATCGAGTGGATGACCGGACATCTGCCGCTCGCCCGACAGGCGGAAGCCGTGCCGGAACGAGCCATTGGGCTCGAATCCACCCGTCTCCATGTTGCGCGAGGTGGCGTAGCCGTGTCCCTCATCGTCGTGCTCGGTGACGACGACCGTCTCCAGATGGAGAGCGAGCGGGAGGTCCGCCGGCAGGTTCTGCTTCTTGCGGGCCCGCGCGGCTCGGGGAGAGTTCCAGCGCTCGATCATCGCCTTCGCACCCGCGGCGACCTGCTGCGACCGCTTCGTCGGGAAGGGAGCCGATCCCTGCTCCTCGCACAGGCGACGGAAGGGCTCGAGTCGCTCCAGCGCATCCGGGTAGTCGATGTCGAGGGAGCCGAGTTCGTCGCTGGGCACGCCGAGTGCGTGCTCGGCGATGAAGGCCGCGCTCTTCCACCAGGCCGCAGCGAGGTCAGCGCGCGCCTGGGCACCGAGCCCCTCGGGGATGACGCTGCGCTTGAGTCCGAGGCAGACGAGATCCGGCGGAAGCCCGGCCGCCTCCACCGGGGCGCTCGCGCTCAGTCGCAGGAGCACGAGTCCGCCGCTCTCGGTCGTGCTGCTGATGGCGCGACCGGCAATGCCCTCCAACAGGTTCATCGCCGCCTTGGCACGATCCGGCGAGGTGAATCCCGGCACATTGGGGACGGGGATGGTCAGACCGGCGCCCACCGGGAGCCCGAGGCCGGCGAGCGTCTCCAGCTGAACCCCGCGAGTACACAGCGAACGGCTGTCGAGCCCTCGCTCGAATCCCTTTCCGAAGGGGACGAGGCCGACATCGTCGATGGGCGGAGCCCAGGACGAAGGACTCACTCGGCCGCCCCGGCGACCAGGCGCTCCTCGAGCTCCTCGTCCTCCTTGCGTGACATGCCGATGGTGAGCAGCAGCTGCTGGTGCAGGTGCATCCACACCGTGTGGTACGAGTCGATGAGCGGAGAGGCGAGCCAGGCGTCGTCGCCATCGTCGAGCTTCTCGAGGGCCTCCGTGAGTCGCGCCCGGTAACCCCCCATTGCCGGGATGTCCTCGGTGAACCGCTTCAGCAGCGGGCCCACGGCGTCGTCGATGTCGTCGAGTCGATCGCGGATGTCGGCGTCGTAGTTCTCGTCGGAGTGATCGTTGACGCTGCCGTCGGGGCGGACCTGCCACGCCGTGCAGAGATCACGCAGCTGCCGGTTGACCGGGAGGAAGCGGTGGAACGTGGCCATGATTCGCTCGCGCTCGGGGGCGTCATCAGGCAGGCGGAGGAGTCCGCCCACGAACTCGGTGCCCGCGGGGGTGGGCATGAGCACCGGGCCCTTGACCAGGATGAGGCCGGCGTCGGCCAGGCTCTGCTGCACGGCCGTCGCCTCGCCGCGCGCCATCCCACGCACCACCAGGGACACCAGCGCCTCGCGCTGCTCCTCGGTCAGGGTCACGTCGGACATGGGCTCCTCCGCTGGGTACTGACGACCCGGTCCGGGTCGAGATCATGTGGACGTCCAACTATCGCAGATGTCAGCATTCGTTTCCAGAGTTTCCCTAAAGAAACCCGTCAGCCGGGCGCTGCGCGCCGATAGCATCCCAGCGACGCACCCCGGCGTTTCGACCGGGGCACCCGTGCCTGAGAGGAAGCCATGAAGGCCGTACAGCTCCCCAACTGGAAGTCCGACCCCGTCCTGATCGACATCGACGAGCCCACCCCCGGCCCCGGCCAGGTCGTCCTGAAGATCGCCGGAGCAGGGCTGTGCCACAGCGACCTGCACCTGCTCCACGACTTCGAGGAGGGCATGCTCCCCTGGCACGTGCCGTTCATCCTCGGACACGAGAACGCCGGCTACGTCCACGCGCTCGGCGCTGGGGTCGAGAGCGTGAGCGTCGGCCAGGCCGTCGCCGTCTATGGCCCCTGGGGCTGCGGGAAGTGCGACGCCTGCGGCCGCGGGCAGGACACCTACTGCGTGGCACCCCTCGACGGCTATGACAGCGCCTTCGGCGGTGGACTCGGGACGAACGGCGGCCAGGCCGAGTACATGCTCGTGCCCGATGCCCGCTCGCTCGTGCCCGTCCCTGATGCCCTGAACCCGGTCGCAGCCGCACCCCTCACCGACGCGGGCCTCACGCCGTACCACGCGGTCAAGCTCTCCGTCGCGAAGATGGTGCCCGGATCACGCGTCGTCGTCATCGGCGCCGGCGGCCTCGGCCACATGGGGATCCAGATCATCAAGGCCATGACGGCCGCCGACGTCGTCGCGATCGACATCAAGCCCGAGGCCCGCGCCCTCGCGAGCAAGTCGGGCGCCGACGTCGTCCTCGACGGTGGGGCGCAGGACATCGTCGCCCAGGTGAAGGAGGCCACCAAGGGCGGAGCCGAGGTGGTCATCGACTTCGTCGGAACGGATGCCACGCTGGCCACCGCGGTCGGCAGCTGCAAGTACCAGAGCGACCTGACCCTCGTCGGCGTCGCAGGCGGCAGCTTCCCGTTCAACCTCTACGCACCGCCGTACGAGACGGCCATGCGGTCGATCTACTGGGGTACGCGCTCGGAGCTGAAGGAGGTCCTGGCCCTCGCAGCCAAGGGCCTGATCACGCCCGAGTACCGCACGTACCCTCTCGATCGCGCGCTCGACGCCTACGCCGACATGGAGGCCGGGAAGCTCACCGGCCGCGCGGTCATCACCCCCTGATCTCAGGAGCCTGAACGCCGAGACGCCGAGACCC
>CAIZPS010000203.1 GCA_903934925.1 uncultured bacterium
AGGGCGGAGCAGGCCCGCAACGTCGTCCTCGTCGGCCCAGCCGGATCAGGCAAGACCACCCTCATGGAGTCGCTGCTGGTCGCATCCGGCACGATCTCGCGCCGGGGATCGATCGCGCACGGGACGACCACCGGCGATCACGACCCCGCGGCAGTTCGCCAGAAGCGTTCCGTCGAGCTCTCCGTGGCGACGTTCTCCTGGGATGGCAGCACGATCACCCTGATCGACACCCCCGGACACCCGGACTACACCGGGGAACTGCGCGCCGGGCTCCGCGCTGCGGACGCCGCCTTGTTCGTGGTGTCCGCGACCGACGGCATCGACGCCGCGACCAGTCGACTGTGGGACGAGTGCGAACTCGTGGGCATGCCCCGGGCGATCGTCGTGACCGGCCTTGATCGCGAGCGCGCGGACTTCGACGAGACGATCGCGATCTGCCAGCGGGTCTTCTCCGGCAGCGTGCAGCCCCTGTTCCTGCCGATTCACGGCGACGACGGCGACGTCGTCGGCTTCATCGACCTGCTCGACGAGCGAATCTGGCACTGGTCGACAGGCTCGCTGGCCATCGATCCGGCCGAGGAGCGCCATCGTGAGCTGATCGCGAGCGAGCGCGCCAGCCTTATCGAGAGCGTGGTCACCGAGTCCGAGGACGAGGTGCTCATGGACGCCTTCATCGGCGGCGAGCACGTCGACGTGGTGCTGCTCACGGCCGATCTCGAGCGCGCTGTCGCCCGCGGCCACTTCCATCCGGTGGTCGGGCATGCCGAGTCCGGTATCGGCGTAGGCGCGGAGCTCATCCTCGACCTCATCGTGCGGGGATTCCCCTCCCCCGTCGAGAGCGCACCGCCACTCGTCACCGGCATCGACGGCTCACCTGCCGAGCCGATCGACGCGCATCTGCCAGGTCCGCTCGTGGCCGAGGTGATCAAGACGACGTCCGACCCGTACATCGGCAAGGTGTCCATCGTTCGGGTGTTCTCCGGCACACTCGTGTCGGAAGGCCAGGTGCACGTGTCCGGGCACTTCGTCGACTCCACGGGACGACATGACCATTCCACGGGACGACACGATCATTCCACGGGACGACAGGATCATGACGCCGACGAACGCATCGGCCACCTCATGACGTTGCTCGGAAAGCAGCATCGCGACGTCGAGCAAGCCGGGCCGGGCAGCATCGTGGCCGTCAGCAAGCTGACCCGCGCCGAGACCGGCGACACGCTCTCGTCGATCGAGCACCCCCTGCTCATGGAGCCATGGGCCATGCCCGAGCCCATGCTTCCGCTGGCGATCTCACCCCACAGCCCAGGTGACGAGAACAAGCTCGGCTCGGCGCTTGCGCGCCTCGTCGCCGAGGATCCGACCCTGCGCGTCGAGCACCCTGAGGGCACCGGCCAGATCGTCCTGTGGACCCTGGGCGAGGCGCATGCCGATCTGGTTCTCGACCGGATCACGACCCGCTACGGGGTGTCCATCGACGCGACCGAGCTTCAACCCTCGATGCGGGAGACCTTCGCAGGCCCCGCCCGCGGCAGCGGCCGGCTCGTCAAGCAGTCAGGCGGGCACGGACAGTACGCGGTCGTCGAGATCGATGTCGAGCCGCTCGCCCCTGGATCAGGCTTCGTCTTCGGCGATCGCATCGTCGGTGGCTCCCTACCCCGCAACTACATCGCCTCCGTGGAGAAGGGTGTGCGCCACCAGATGACACAGGGTGTCGGCGCGGGATTTCCCGTGGTCGACATCCGAGTCACGCTCGTCGGCGGCACGTTCCACGCAGTGGATTCGTCAGACCTGGCCTTCCAGGCCGCTGGTGCCATCGCACTCAAGGACGCTGCCGACAAGACCCAGATGACTCTTCTGGAGCCGATCGTCACGCTGACGATCGACGTGCCCGACGAGCACGTAGGTTCGGTCATCTCCGACCTGTCCACGCGACGGGGCATCATCCGCGGCACCGATGCGTCCGGCGACGGGCGCACGACCGTCGTGGCTGACGCTCCCGAGAAGGAGGTGTCCCGCTACGCGATCGACATTCGCAGTGTGACGCACGGCACCGGCACGTTCACGCGCGAGCCGAACGGCTTCGGTCCCGTCCCCGCGTCGCTCGCGCAACGCCTGATGCCACCAGCCTGACGGCGCTGCGCGCACACTGCCGGGCACACATGCGGGAATGATCGGACCGTGACCTACGTCGCCCTTGCGCTGCTTCCGCTCGCCTTCGGACTGGGAGACTTCCTCGGAGGCGTCTTCTCCCGGCGCGTGTCCCCCTGGGCAGTGGTCGGATTCACCACTGCGGTCTCGGCACTCGGAGCGGGGGCCTGGGCCTTCGGCACGGGAAGCCTGTCGCTCGATCCCACCGACGTGGTGGCAGGGGCGATTTCAGGTGTGCTCTTCGTGATCGCCTATGCGCTGTTCTTCACTGCACTGGCGACAGGAAAGTCCGGAGTCGTCAGCGCGATCGTCTCGCTCTCGGTGATCCCACCAGTCCTTGCCGACCTTGCCCAGGGGGACCTGCCCAGCACAGTGGCGCTGGTCGGCATCGTCGCGATCGTCGTTGGTGTCATCGTGATCTCACAGCCGACCTCGATCCGGCAGGAGTCCAGCAAGTCGATTCTCCTGGCACTCGCGTCCGCCCTGACGTTCGGAATCCAGTACATCGCACTCGATCGAGCGAGCACCGCCAACGCCGACGTCGCCATTCTCGTTCAGTACGCCGTCGCGGCTCTGGCTGTCGTCATCCTCGGGCTGATGACCAGATCGGTCGGAGGAGTCACGCGCCAGGACTTTCCTCGACTAGTGGGTATCGGACTGCTCTTCGCCGTCGGCGGCCTGTGCCTGTCAGCATCGATGGTGGCCACGAACGTGGCGGTCGCCACCGCCGTTCTGATGTCCGAGCCGATCGTGCTGGCATTGCTCGGGTTCTTCGTCCTCAAGGAGCGCCTCAGAGTTCTCCAGGTGATCGCATTGGTCGTCGTCGTGCTCGGAGCCATTGCGGCGACCATGGGCTGACGCGCAGCCGGCATCAGGGATTCGGCCACGGCCCCGCGACGCGCCCGGTCTCCCGAGCTGCGAGGTCCGCGCCCGCGAAGCGCAGGATCCACGCCTGCGGGCTGAGGGGACGGTATCGATGCTCGGCCCCCTCCACCGCCATCACATCGCCCGCCTCGAGGAGGACGGCCACCGGGCCCTTCGTGGTCATGAACTCCACGATGCCTCGACCGTCGAGCACGGTCTCGAACTCGTCGGCACCGTTGACGTGCCACGCGCCCATGCCCTGGTTGGCCGCATCCTCGTCAGCGGGTGGCTCAGCAACGATCCGCCACTTCTCGGCGGTATCCGACCCGAGCACATCCACCATGACCTCGTCATGCTCAGGATCGCCGACGGCCACGATGCGCACCCCTGCAAGGCTCAGGAACGCTCGTGATCGCTCCTCGTCGTAGGTGATGAACGTAGCCATGTCACACCTCCTCCCACGCCTGCGCCAGCAGGTCGCGGGTCTCCTGAAGTAGTTGGGGGATGATCTTGGTGCCTCCGACGATGGGCATGAAATTGGTGTCGCCACCCCAGCGCGGAACCACGTGCTGATGCAGGTGCCCGGCTATGCCCGCACCGGACACCGACCCCTGGTTCATGCCGATATTGAAGCCATGGGCCCCGGACACCGCGCGAAGCACCGTCATGGCCCGCTGGGTGAACTCCCCCAGCTCCATCACCTCCGAGGGTCGAAGGTCGGTGTAGTCGGCCACGTGACGGTACGGGCAGATCATCAGATGCCCCGAGTTGTAGGGGTACAGGTTCAGGACCCCGAACACCTCGCTGCCCCGCGCGAACACCTGGCCCTCGGTTGCCGAGACGTTCGGCGCGCGGCAGAACGGGCAGTGGTCTCCCGCCTCATGGTCCCCTGGCTTGCCCTCCCCTCGCAGGTAGGGCATCCGATGCGGCGTGTAGAGCCGCTCCCAGGCATCCGTCATGTCAGATCTGCACCCGCTCCGCGATCGCATGAACGATCTCGTCGACCGCCTCATCAATCGGCACGCCGTTCTTCTGGGTGCCGTCGCGGTAGCGGAACGAGACGGCACCCGCGGTGGCATCCTCTTCTCCCGCGATGAGCATGTACGGGACCTTGGCTCGCTGTGCATTGCGGATCTTCTTCTGCATCCGATCGTCAGCAGAGTCGACCTCGACGCGCACGCCTCGTGCCCGCAGGCGGGCTGCGATGTCGTCGAGATAGTCGATGTGCGCATCCGTCACCGGGATGCAGACCACCTGCACGGGGGCCAGCCAGGGCGGGAAGGCTCCCGCGTAGTGCTCGAGCAGCACGGCGAAGAAGCGTTCGATGGATCCGAAGAGGGCCCGGTGGATCATGATGGGGCGCTGACGCGAGCCATCCGCGGACTGGTACTCCAGGTCGAAGCGCTGCGGGAGCTGGAAGTCCACCTGGATCGTCGACATCTGCCACGTACGACCGATCGCATCCTTCGCCTGCACCGAGATCTTCGGCCCGTAGAAGGCCGCGCCCCCCTCGTCGAGGACAAGCTCGAGATCCTGCCGCTCCGCGGCGAGGCGAAGCGCCTCGGTCGCCTCGGACCACTCCTCTTCAGTGCCCACGCTCTTGTGCGGGTCTCGCGTCGACAGCTCCAGGTAGAAGTCGCTCAGGCCGTAGTCGCGCAGCAGGTCAAGCACGAAGCTGAGCAGGCGATCAAGTTCGGCGCCCATCTGCTCCTTCGTGCAGTAGATGTGCGCGTCATCCTGCGTGAAGCCACGCGCCCGCGTGAGGCCCTGCACCACCCCGGACTTCTCGTAGCGGTAGACCGTCCCGAACTCGAACAGACGCAGGGGCAGCTCGCGATAGGAGCGGCCGCGCGCCGAGAAGATGAGGTTGTGCATGGGGCAGTTCATCGGCTTCAGGTAGTAGTCCTGAGCCTGCTTGCGCACGACGCCCTCGGCATCCACCTCGCCATCGAGCTGCATCGGCGGGTACATGCCCTCGGCGTACCAGTCGAGGTGCCCAGACTTCTCGAACAGCGCCCCCTTGGTGATGTGCGGCGAGTTGACGAACTCGTACCCGCCCTCCTCGTGACGCCGGCGCGAATAGTCCTCCATGACCCTGCGCACCACTCCGCCCTTGGGATGGAAGACCGCAAGGCCAGATCCGATCTCCTCGGGGAAGCTGAAGAGGTCCAGCTCAGCGCCCAGCTTGCGGTGGTCGCGCTTCTCCGCCTCCTCGAGGAAGGTCAGATAGGCGCGGAGATCATCCTTCGACGGCCACGCCGTGCCATAGACGCGCTGCAACTGCTCATTCGCCTGGTCTCCGAGCCAGTAGGCGGCTGCCGTGCGCATGAGCTTCACCGCGTTGGGCGGGATGTAGCGGGTGTCGGGCACATGCGGTCCGCGGCAGAGGTCGCCCCAGCATCGCTCACCTGTCTTGGCGTCGAGGTTGTCGTAGATCGTCAGCTCGGCGCCACCGACCTCCATCACGTCGGCACCCCCCTCGCTGCCGATCAGGCGCAGCTTGTACGGCTCGTGTGCGAGCTCGCGCACAGCGTCACCCTCGGTGACCACTCGGCGCGCAAAACGCTGACCACTCTTGAGAATCGCGACCATGCGCTTCTCCAGGACTTCAAGGTCGTCGGGCGTGAAGGGCTGTGCGACATCGAAGTCGTAGTAGAAGCCGTCCTTGATCGGCGGTCCGATGCCGAGCTTCGCCTCGGGGAAGGTGTCCTGGACTGCCTGGGCAAGAACATGAGCCGCCGAATGCCGAAGCACCGCGAGGCCCTCAGGGGTGTCGACGGACACCGGCTCGACGACATCGGCGTCGGACACTTCCGTCGCCAGGTCTCGGAGCTCACCGTTGATGCGGGC
>CAIZPS010000204.1 GCA_903934925.1 uncultured bacterium
ACGAGCAGTGCGCGCTCGCCGGTGCCCTCCGGCATGGTCTGATCGAGGTACGGGTCCGCCGTCAGAGTGCCGTTCTCGGCGAGTCCGACCGGCACGTGCCGACCCGGCTCGACCACCCTGGCCCGGGTCGTGACGCCGGCCACGCGCCACAGCACCTCGCCACCGGAGCTCGACAGCCGGCGCAGCCCCGGCTCGCCGTCCAGGGTCGGAATGAGCGCGCTGGAGCTGCCCGGTGCCAGCAGCACGTAGCGGACCCCGTAGGTGGCGAGCGCCTCGACCTCGTCCCCTCCCCGTCCCGACACCATCGCGGCCACGTACGGGTCGAGCGCGTCCCATGCGGACGCCGGCGGTCCCGTCTCGGCGTCGCCGAGGCGCGGGCCGATGCCGTTGATCAGCGTGTACTGCACCCGCCCCACCTCGTCGGCCGCGAGCATGATCGTGCGCGGCGCCTGCGCGCTCACGGCATCGGCGGCGACGAAGGCCGGCAGCGGCGAGGCGGGCTCCCTGCGCACCTCACTGGGCAGTCCGACGACGAACCAGCCGGCCGTCAGGACGGGAGCAAGCAGGGCCGCGAGCGCGACGAGGAGGGCTACGGGCTGGCTGAGCGTGAAGCTCGTCCCGATGAAGCGGTCGCGCAGGCCATGCACGGCGACGGCCGCCATGGCGATGAGGGCAAGTCCGAGCACCAGGGTCGCCTGCCCGGGCCAGGGCTGCACCGGGATTGCCGAGCCGGGTGGGGTCACCCGCAGCACGGTCTGGAGGCAGCCGAGGACAAGCGCCAGCCCGCCGAGCACGGCGAAGCCCGCGGTGATCGGCAGTCGGTCGCGGCGCAGCAGAGCCAGCAGTCCGGCCACGACGAGACCCGCCGAGATCCACACCGGGGTCATGCCCGGACCGCCCGGATGGAGCAGGAGCAACTGCCAGGGGGCGACCTGCGTGCCCGTGACGGAGCCGCCGGCCAGCCCGGGCTCGAGGAGCAGCAGGCTGGGATGCGCCAGCAGGTGCCACGACCACGGCAGCAGCAGCACGAGCGGCCCGAGCAGGGCGATGGCGAAGCGACCGAGCACCGCGGGTCCAGGTCCAGGGCGACGGCGCACCAGCACCACAGCAGCAGCGATCCCCCCGATCACCAGCAGCAGCCAGACCGCCGGTGCCACGGACAGCACGATCGCGACGAGCATCGCGGTGCCCGCGGCTCGACGGAAGGTGCCGCGAGGGGAGCTGATGCGCACCAGCGACCTGAGTGCGAAAGGCAGGGCCACCGCCAGGATCGTGGTGCCGATGCGCCCGGAGGCCACCGCACCCGTCATGGCGGGCAGCAGCGCGTAGGCAGCCGCCGCCCACACCCGGATTCCGGGCTGGGGCACCAGCCCCCGCATCGTCACGAAGGCCGCCAGCCCAGCAAGCGGGATGCCCAGCAGGAGCACGACGGTGACGGCCGCGGGGGCCTTGCCCAGCAGCAGGAAGGCGAGGGCGGCCAGGACCGTCAGGTAGGGCGGTGACGGCGTGACCGATCCGGGACCGACGTCGTGCCAGGCCTGCAGGTAGCTCTGCCACAGGTCGCCCGCACCGGACGGTGCCGGGAGCAGTGCGCCACCCTGCAGTACACCGTCACCGAGCCACAGTCCGCGAGTGCCCGCGATCGCCAGAGCCGTCAGGAGGATCGCCAGGATCACGCCGGGTGCGGTGAGCACTCGGCGAAGAAGCCCGGACGAACCATCGACGAGGTAGTCGGCGTCGTCGCCGACCGGCCCGCTCTCGAGGGCGCTGACCGACGACGAGGGACCGGACGACGAACTGGTCGTCGCCATTCCGGCGACCGTCTCCCACACCTGACGGGCCTGGGAGGCCAGGGTCGGGCGCAGGTGCCGGACGGCGCTGGAGGGCAACGTCGTGGTGCGCCGGATCAGCGCACGGGAGCCTCGGATCTTGCTCGGATGAAGCGCGAGGGCCAGCACGGCACCCACCTCGTCGCGCGCCGCCGCGACGTCCTTGCCGAGCAGGTAGACGAGCGCACGTCCGAGACTGCCGATGAGCAGCCGCAGCGCCGTGAACGGAGCGATCAGCCAGCCGGCCTGGGCCAGCAGCACGTGGACCGACGCTTCACGATCCGCGCGGTGGGGTCGCGGGGCGAGGTCGTCGGCACGACGCCCGTGCGCCGATGCCTCGCGGTGGTGGATGACCGCATCGGTGGCCACCAGGACTCGCTCACCAGCCCGATGCGCGCGCCAGCAGAAGTCGAGATCGTCGCGGAACAGGGGCAGCGACGGATCGAAGCCCTCGAGCCGCTCCCACACGTCGCGGCGGACCAGCATCCCCGCCGAGCTCACCGACAGCACGTCGCGCGGACCGTCGTGCTGTCCCTGGTCGTGCTCGCGCCGCTCCAGGCCCGTCACGCGGCGTCCGGAGCCGGTGACGGTGACCCCCACCTCCAGCAGCAGCCGTCGGTCGTGCCAGCCGAGGATCTTCGGGCCCAGAACCGCCACGGAGGGGTGGTCGTCAGCCGTGTCGAGGAGGCGGGCCAGGCAGCTGGGGTCAGGTGCGCTGTCGTCGTGCAGGAGCCAGATCCACTCCAGGACCGCGTTGGTGTCGCGGGGGTCCACGACCCCGCCCACCGGCGAGAGCTGCGCCAGGCCCCGTGCCACTGCCGAGCCGAAACCCGACGTCGAGGGCGCATCGACCACCGCCTGCGGGCCGAGCGACTCCACCAGCAGTCGGCGGGTGCCATCGGTCGACGCGACGTCGACGCCGATGACGTCCTCCGGCTGGCGATCCTGCGCCGACAGCGTGGTCAGGACCGCCGGGAGCCACACCTCCCCGTCATGGCCGACGATCACGGCGGTGACGTGATGGGAGCGGCGGGGCAGCACTGGCCCGTCGTCGTCACCGAGCTCGTCCTCGCCGGCGAACCACTCGGCCAGCCCATCGTCGGCCAGCGCATCGTCGGCCAGCGCCAATGGGCCCGACTCGACAACGATCACCGAAGGCTCGACCAGCGGCACGTCGGCGTCCGGATCCGACGTGGGTGCGTCATCCGGGAACGGGAGTTCGCCGACCTTCACTGTCGGCACGTCGAGCCCCTCGTCGGGACGCTCCTGCCGATCATCGGTCACGTCAAGCACCCTACGTCGTGCGTGCGGTCAGGCCGTCGATGCACGGCGGGAGCGTGCTAGACCGCGCGCTTCTTCAATCGACGTCGTTCGCGCTCCGAGAGCCCGCCCCAGATACCGAACCGCTCGTCGGATGACAGGGCGTACTCGAGGCATTCGGTGCGCACCTCGCAGGACAGGCAGATCTTCTTCGCCTCGCGGGTGCTTCCCCCCTTCTCCGGGAAGAAAGCCTCTGGATCGGTCTGCGCGCACAGGGCCCGCTCCTGCCAGGCCAACTCCTCGACGTCAGACAGGGGCAGCAGCACCATGTCCATCACGTGGAGAACCTCCTCGACCCCGGCGACATTCGCCGTCTGACGAGTATTACAGGGGTGTAGTTCGGTTTCGTCAAGCCCGATTCGGGCAAATCCCCTGCATTCCCCGAATTTCTCGGGGAATTCTGGTGCGATCTGGGTCACATCGGACACCCCCCATGCCCTGCACCGCCTCATGAACGGCACGTCTTCACCCAGAATTCCACCGGAAAGCAGCCTGCCCGCCGACCCCGAATCGATCGATCCGTGTCCCCCCATCATCGGACGCAGGGTCCTGCGCATGGTCACTCCAGCAGCCACCGAGAGATCCCTCGGATCGTCGACACGACTCTGACAGGATGACGCGGTGCACATCACGGCCCTCGCCGGCGGCATCGGCGGCTCTCGGTTCCTCGTCGGCCTGCGCGCGGCTCTAGCGGACGATCTTCCCGACGCGCAGATCACCGTCATCGGCAACACCGGCGATGACATCTGGATCCACGGCCTGCGCGTGTGCCCGGACCTCGACACCGTCATGTACACCCTCGGCGGGGGCATCAGCGCCGAACGCGGCTGGGGGCGCGAGGACGAGACCTTCACCGTGCGCGAGGAGCTGGCCGCCTACGGGGTCGAACCCACCTGGTTCGGGCTCGGCGACCGCGACATCGCCACGCACCTGATCCGCACCCAGTCGCTCGCCGCCGGGTACACGCTCACCGAGGTGACGGCCGCGCTGTGCGAGCGCTGGCAGCCCGGCGTGCGCCTGCTCCCCATGACCGACGGACGCACCGAGACGCACGTCGTCGTCGATGACCCCACTGGCGCCACGGCCCCGGATGGCACGCCACTGCGCACTGCCCTGCACTTCCAGGAGTGGTGGATCCGCTACCGCGCCCAGCTGCCGGCGCACGAGTTCGTCCTCGTCGGCGCCGACCAGGCCACCCCCGGCCCCGACGTGATCGATGCCATCACCGGCGCGGACGTGGTGCTCCTGCCGCCGAGCAATCCCGTGGTGTCGATCGGCACGATCCTGCAGGTGCCCGGCATCGCCGACGCCGTGCGCTCGACCCCGGCTCCCGTCGTCGGGGTATCACCCATCGTCGGCGACGCTCCCGTACGCGGCATGGCCGACGCCTGCCTGCGCGCGATCGGCGTCGAGACGTCAGCGACCGGCGTCGCCCTGCATTACGGGGCGCGCACGGAAGGCGGTCTGGTCGACGCGTGGGTGATCGACACCGTCGACGCCGAGCGCACGGCCGAGATCGATGCTGCCGGCATCCGCTGCATCGTGGCGCCCACGATGATGACCGACGAGGCAGCTTCCGCGGCCCTCGCCCGCGTCTGCCTCGAGGCGGCGCGCACGCCATGACGACGAACGGGCCGGACGCGCTCGACGAGCCGCTCCAGGTCGTCGCGCCGGAGGGCGTCGGCGAGGTCGTCCCCGGTGATGACCTCCTCGATCACCTGATCGGCCCCCTGACGGCATGCCGCTGGCCGGACGGCACGACCGGTCTGCGTGACGGCGACGTCGTCGTCGTCACGAGCAAGATCGTGGCCAAGGCCGAGGGTCGCGTGGTGGCGGCCGACGACCGCGACGACGTCATCGGCCTCGACACCGTGCGGGTCGTCGCGACCAAGGTCACGCCCCGCGGGACCACGCGCATCGTGGAGACGCCGCAGGGTCTGGTGCTGGCGGCCGCCGGCATCGACGCCAGCAACATCGCCGCCGGGCAGGTCGTGCGGCTGCCCGCCGATCCCGACGACTCCGCCCGACGCCTGCGCGCGGCGCTGCAGGCGGCCACGGGCCTCGTCCTCGGCGTGCTGATCACCGACACCATGGGCCGACCCTGGCGGCTGGGGGTCGGCGACGTCGCGATCGGAGCCGCCGGCGTCGAGGTGCTCGACGACCACACCGGACGCCCGGACGCCCAGGGTCGCCTGCTGGAGATGACGGTGGTCGCCGTGGCCGACGAGGCCAGTGCGGCCGCCGACCTCGTCAAGGGCAAGGCGAAGGGGCGGCCCGTGGCGGTCGTCCGCGGCCTCGGTGCCTTCGTCCTGGCGCAGGACGGGCCCGGCGCCCGCGCCGTCGTGCGTCCGTCGGAGGAGGACCTCTTCGGCCTCGGCACCGCAGAGGCGATCGCCATGGGTCGGCGCACCGCGGTCACGGAGCGCCGCACGGTCCGCCGCTTCACCGATGACGACGTCCCGGACGACGTCATCGCCACGGCCGTGTCCGCAGCCGTCACGGCCCCGGCGCCGCACCACACAACACCGTGGCGTTTCGTCGCCCTTCGACGCGGGGCTGTGCGCGAGAAGCTGCTCGACGCCATGCGCGAGCGCTGGCGCACCGACCTCACGGAGATCGACGACTACGACGCCGCGTCCGTCGAGCGGCGGGTAGCGCGCGGCGACCTGCTGCGCGTCGCCCCGGTGATCGTCCTGCCGTTCCTGGACCTGGCGGCCGCGCACGCGTACCCCGATGACCGCAGGAGCGGGTTCGAGCGCGACCTGTTCATGGTCGCGGGCGGGGCCGCGGTGCAGAACCTCATGGTGGCGCTGGCCGCGGACGGCTTCGGGTCGGCGTGGATCTCGTCGTCGATGTTCTGCCCGGAGACGGTGCGCGAGGTGCTCGACCTGTCGTCGACGTGGCAGCCGCTCGGCGCCGTCGCCGTGGGCCGCCCGGACCAGCCCCCCACCGATCGCCCCCCGCGGTCCGCCGCCGATCACCTCACCTGGCGATGACGATTTGATCCGCTTTCCGGGTGAGTTCTGCAGAGCTGATCCGCTTCGCCCTCTCGTCTGCAGATCTCGTCCGCTCTGACACGCGGAAGTACGAGACGCGCCGATGCCGTCAGACGGATGACGCGAGCCGATCAGGCCAGCGGATGGAATCGACACGAGGACGGGGATTCCGGACGAATTCTGCAGAACTCATCCGGAAAGCGGACCAAATCGTCAGGCGTCGGAGGAGAAGCGGACGGACGTGTCGCCGAGCCTCGCACCCGGCCACACGCGCACTCCGTCGAGCAGCTCGTTGCCGCGGCCGATGACGGCACCGTCGCCGATCACGGCACCACGAATCGAGGAACCGGCACCGACGACGGCACCGACTCCGACGATGCTGCCCAAGACCCGGGCTCCCTCTGCGACCTCGGCGCCGTCGAACACCACGGACCCATCGACGACGGCGTCGGGCCCCACAACGGCATCCCGACCGATGACGGATCCGCCGCGCACGACCGCACTCGCCGCGACCTGCGCCCCGGCCAGGACAAGCGCGTCTCCCGTCGACGCCACGGCGGGCGACGGGGCACGCCCCGAGACCAGATCGCACGAGCCCTGGACGAACGACAGCGGCGTGCCCAGATCCAGCCAGTAGCCGCGATCGACGACGCCGGTGACGAGTGCACCGTCGGACAGCAGTCCCGGGAACGTCTCGCGCTCCACCGACACCGGCCGCCCTGCCGGGATGCGATCGATGACGGAGCGGCGGAATACATAGCACCCGGCGTTGATCTGGTCGGTCACGATCTCCTCGGGTGTCTGCGGCTTCTCCAGGAAGGCCGTCACGCGCCCGTCGGCATCCGTGGGCACCAGGCCGTAGGCGCGTGGATCCTCCACGGGAGTCAGGTACAGCGTGACGTCGCTGCCCGTCTCGCGGTGATGGCGGACGAGGCCGTCGATGTCGAGGCCGCTCAGGACGTCGCCGTTGAAGATCAGGACGGGATCATCGGGGCCGGACTGCAGGTGCGGCAGCGCGTGCCGGATCGCGCCACCGGTGCCGAGCGGCTCGTCCTCGGTCGCGATGACCACCTCGATGCCCAGGTCGGCGTCGTCGATGAAGGACCGGAACACCTCCGCCTTGTACGAGGTGGCCAGCACGATTCGCGAGACGCCCGCATCGCGCGCACGCGTGATCTGGTGGACGGTGAACGGCACGCCCGCCACAGGAAGCATGGGCTTGGGCGTGTTGATGGTCAGCGGGCGCAGGCGCGTTCCCTGGCCTCCGACGAGGAGGACGGCTTCGGTCACGCGACTCAGGGTGCCACATCCCACATCGCCATCACCGACTACCGTGCGACCGTGGTGGACATCTGGACCGCGTTGCAGGCGCGGGTGCGCGCGAACGGCGGTGCTCCACTCGTGACGTACGTCGACCCCGCGACCGGCGAGCGAACGGAGCTGTCGGCGACGTCAACCGCCAACGCCGCCGCGAAGATCGCCAATGCCCTCCGCGATGAGTTCGCGTTGCTGCCCGGCGACATCGTGGTCCTGGACCTCCCGCCGCATTGGCAGCGCTCGACATGGTGCGCGGGTGCCTGGACCGCGGGCTGCGTCGTCATGCCGCAATCCGCACCGGATGCTCACGTGGCTGCGCTCGTGGTCACGACGACTGAGCGTGCCGCGGTGTGGTCCACCGGAGCGGCACGTGTCGTGGCGGTGTCGATGCATCCGTTCGGCCTGCCGATCACGGAGCCACTGCCGCACGACGTCGACGACGCCACCCTGCTGGTGCGCCAGCAGCCGGACGCCTACCTGTTCGACCCGCCGACGGAGACCTTGCCAGCGCTGCAGGTCGAGGGCCGCGCGTGGACGCAGGGCGAGCTCATGACCGCCGCGTCGGACCTCGGCGTCGCCTGCGGCCTGGCCCCGGGCGGGCGGCTGCTCCTGCTCGAGGATGCCGGACTTGCCGAGGACTGGCTCGGCGGCCTGCCCGTCCCTCTGGCCTTATCGGCCTCGGTGGTGATCATGCGGGGGTCCGCGGGCGCGGACCGGGTGGCCGAGCAGGAGCGCACGACCGCACTGCTGCCGCAGCGCGACTGACTACGAGACCGGCGGGACTGACTACGAGACCGGCGGGACTGACTACGAGACCGTGACGACGAACTGCGGACTGACGCCCACGACGGCGTTCTTGCGCACTACCAGCACTCGGTAGGTGCCCGGGGCCTTGCGCCCGGCATCGCGGATGACGAAGCGGTAGCGACCTCGGTCGCTCGTGCGGTCGACGTCCACCGTCTTCCACTGCTCTCCGACGAGCTTCTGCCGCTGTGCCTTCAATCCGCCCTTCGCCGGGCGCACCCGCCCGACGACGGAGAAGTTGTCTCCCCTGCCGATGGTCAGCGCTTCTGGTGTCAGCAGCGACACCGTGGGCTGATCCGGATCCGGAGTGGCCGCGGGCGGCACCTCCGCGGGCGGCACCTCCGCGGGCGGCGCCGGCGGGGTCGGCGCCGGCACGTCCGCCGGCACCGGCATGGGCGCACCCACCCGGCCGTCGATCGTGGAGATGTAGCGGGACTTCAACTTCAGGGCCGACGCCCACTGCGGGCCCGTGCGGCGCACGGTGGAGCCATCCGGCAGGGTGGCCTGAACGGCCTTGACTGCGCCGGAGATATGCCGCTCGGACACATCGACGCTCTGCACCACGGGCACCCCGAAGGCCGCCGCCATCTGGGCCTGCGAGACCACCGCCTGCCATGAGGCGTTCGGGTTCTCAGGCACCTGCATCCACGGGTCGGGGACGCTGACGACGTAAGGCAGCGTTCCGCCCCACACGTCCTGAACCGACTGTGTCGCCCCACCGCTGGAGGAGTGGTAGAAGGCGCGGATGGCCTTGCCCTCATGCAGGATCGCTGATCCCGTGACGTCCGACGTCATCGTCGCGTTCACGGCAGCGACCCAGCGATCGCCCATCGCGGCACTCGCCTTGCCCCACCCCGTGAAGGTCTGGTCGAAGTACGGACCACCGCCGTCGTCGACGTGGCAGGAACAGGACTGCCGAACCCCGCTGTCGATCTTGCTCAGCGCGTAGGTCCGCGCCGCAAGCACTTGGGCCTGCATCGCGGCCTCAGGCCAGGAACTCGACACCTCGGAGATCCCGTACAGGTATTCATCGTGGATCCGCACGGAGTTGACGACGTTCAGCCGCACGCCGGCATTGGTCGAAACCGGCACCACCTCGACGGTGCCGTATCGATAGCGGTGCCCATCGGAGGCAAGGCCATCGCGGGTCCGCGCGACGTTGAGCAGGGTCGGTCCGCCCGGTGCCGTGCCGGGTGCCCGGGTGCCGGCCCATCGGACCGTCACCGTCGGTGCCATGCCGAGGTCGACGGCCTGTCCCCCCGCCACCCGCTCCACGCCGACCTGCCCGTCGCGGACGGTGAAGACGAAGTCGTCCACCGGACTCCCGACGACGACGGTGGGACCGACGGTGACCTCGATCCCACCACCCGTCGGGTCGAGGGCCTGCGAGCGCATCACCGACCGGGGAACCTGGAACAGCAGGTTGGCCCGGATGTCCATGTCGTCCTGGGCGGGCAGGATCTGGGTGCCGCGGTAGTAGTGGCTGGCGATGGATGCCGCGTCATATCCGGCCCGGGCCATGCCGAAGGCGCCCCATTGCGACATGCCCACGCCGTGACCCCAGCCGGAGCCGACGAGGGTGAACTGTGCCGGCTCCTCGGCCCGGGCCGGTGGTGCCGAGACCGCGCTCAGGATGCCGACAGCGACGGTGGCGGCCAGGCAGGCGGCCAGGCACGCGACCGTGGTCGGTGACCAGGTCCGGCGGACGGGCACGGAGAACTCCTCGGGGAAGGCAGCGCGCAGCGGCACGGGTGACCGCACTCCCACGGTGCCACAGCGGGGTCCCGCCAGCATGCATCACACACCCCTTGTGACACAAACATCATTTTTTGCCCCATGGATCACACCCGTCACCTCACGGAACGGCCGCCACGCAGCGTGCGTCCCACGGGAGCGCCGGGGGCTGCGCCTACCATGACGAGGCGGTCGTGCGCGACGACCCGGACCCGACGACCCGACCACCCGACGACCCGACCTCCCCTGCAAGGAGTGAGCAGCCGATGAGCAGCGCTGGGACCAGCCGCCACGTAGGGCGGGTCCTTCTCGCGATCCTGTCCGCGGCCGTGCTCGTCCTGACCGTGATCGGCGCCGGCGTCAGCGTGCTCATGGGCCAACTGCAGGGCAACATCACGGCTGTCGACATCAGCGAGAACGTCGACACCGAGAGCAGCGCCGCACCCCTGAACGTGGTCGACGAGGAGACGGGCTCCTACGAGCCGCTGACCGTCGTCCTCATGGGCAGCGACTCCCGCAGCGGCAAGGGCAACGGCGGATTCGGCAGTGCGTCGCAGATCGGCGGCGAGCGCTCAGACACGACGATCGTGCTGCACATCAGCGGCGACCGAACCTCCGCCATCGGCGTGAGCATCCCCCGCGACACCATGATCACCCTTCCCCGGTGCAAGGTGAAGGGCAAGACGGTCGGTGGCGACACCGGCCGCTTCAACGAGGCCATGGACGTCGGCGGCCCCGGGTGCACGGTGAAGGCGGTCGAGGAGCTCTCCGGCCTCGACATCTCCAACTTCATGATGGTCGACTTCCGCGGCTTCAAGCGGATCGTGGATGCCGTCGGCGGCGTCGAGATCTGCCTCAGCAAGCCAGTGGACGATCCGCTCAGCGGACTTCGCCTCGACAAGGGCAAGCACGTCGTCAAGGGCGAGGAGGCCCTGGCCTTCGTCCGTGCCCGCAAGACCCTCGGCGACGGATCCGACACCTCGCGCATCCGGCGCCAGCAGGCGTTCCTCTCCTCGCTCATGCGGACAGTGCTCTCCAGCGGCACCCTGCTCAACCCGGCCGCCCTGCTCGGCGTGCTCGATGCCGCTACGGAGTCGCTGACGGCCGACCCGCAGATGGCCGACATCAACAACCTCAAGGACCTCGCCCTCAGCCTGCAGGACCTCAAGCCGGCCAACGTCACCTTCACCACCCTGCCGTGGACACCGAGCGGCGACGGCGCCACGGTGCGCGTCAACGCCAAGAAGGCCGCGCCCATCTGGCAGGCGATGCGGGACGACACTCCGTGGCCGCCCAAGGGCAGCGCACCCGACGGCGAAGCCGCACCGCTGTTGAAGACCGCGCCCGAGGACATCCAGGTCGATGTGCTGAACGGCACACCCACACCCAAGCTCGCCAAGCAGGTCGCACGCCAACTGCGCAAGCAGGGGTTCAACGTGCGGGACGTGGCCAACGCCGACACCACGGACTACGCCCAGACGACCGTCGTCTACGACCCGCGCTGGGATCAGTCCGCCAAGACGGTGGCGGCCGCCATGGACACCGACGTGACGCAAACCAAGCGCAAGCTCGGCAGCGTCATCACCGTCATCGTGGGCAGCGACTTCACTGCCGTGCAGCCGGTCAAGATCCTGGACATCACACAGGACTACACGGCTCAGGTGAACACCGGCGACGAGGACTTCTGCGCGTCCTGATCTGCTCCGTTCGACACGCAATCCTCGGTCGAGTGGTGTAGCGTCGAAAACGCAGGTCCCTGATGTCTCCCCCGTCGTCAGGGGCCTGCCCTTTTGCCCCCCGCGACCGCAGATCCGCGTCGGAGCGACTCGGTCAGATGACCGGTGGCCGCCCGGCGCGGGACATCTGCCACACCGTGCCCCACGACATCCGGCGCCGTCCACTGGGCCGTTCGGTCAGCCCCTCCCGGAGACCCGTGAACCAGGCCGAGAGTGCCGCACGGTCGTGCACGCGCAGCAGAGTCATGCCGACCCACGTGCCGACGTACAGGGGCTCGAGGGCGACCGGGAGGTTGCGCCGGGCCAGCCAGACCCGGTTGCGCGCATTGAGTCGGTAGTAGACATCGTGCCGCGCCGGATCGATGACGGGATGGTGCGCGACGAGGTCAGCGGCGTACCACGGCACACGACCGGCATCCCACACCCGCCACACCAGGTCGATCCCCTCGTGGGCGTAGAAGAACTCGTCGGGCCAGCCGCCCGTCTGCTCGAACACGTCGCGCGGCATGGCGACAGCGCCCTCCCACAGCGCAGTCGCCGGACCGGACTCCAGCGGGTTGCCGACCCGCAGCCGCGGCACCCAGCGACGCGGGGACGGCAGGCCCGTCGCGTCCACGACGCGCGGTTGGATCAGTCCCAGGGTCGGATCGGCGGCGAACCGCTCGGCGACCGTGCGCAGGAACGTCGGGTCCGGGAGCCACGCATCGTCGTCGAGGAAGAACAGGTACTCCCCGGTGACGAACGGCACGCCCGCGTTGCGCCCCGCGGGAATGCCCACGTTCTCGGGCAGGTGGACGCCCCGAACGCCGTCCGGGAGGCCCGTCGGCTCCCACGAGTTGCCGACGACCACGATGTCGCACGCGACATCCTGCTGCGCCAGCAGCGACGCAAGACCGCGCTGCAGATCGTCCGGCCGCGTGCCCATGGTGAGCACGACCACGCCGAACGTCGGCCGGGCAGCGGGCGTAAGCGTCATCGCAGACGACTCGAGCTGAGGATCGACGCGAGGTGGCCGATGATCGTGATGAGACCGAAGACCGCGAGCAGCGCCACCAGCACCCTGGTGACGGCGAGGTCGCCCACGATCGCATCACCGATCGCCGCGACGAGGGCCAGCAGGGTGAGCTCGACGGAGTGGTAGGCGCGGTGGAAGGGGACGTACCGCGCCAGGGAGCGCAGGCGCCGCAGTCCACTGCGATGCGGCTGCGACACCTCGGCCCGCTCCTCCAGCCGCGGAAGGCCGTTGTAGGCGCGCGACACGTGCACCATGTCGTTGAGGGCCTTGTTGAACAGCACCATGACCGAGATCAGCGCCCCGACGAGCGGCCACGGGCTGTCGAGCCATCCGGACTCAGGGAAGCCCGCCGCGCGCAGGCCGAGGGCGATCGGGATCAGCCCCTCCGCGGTGTAGTGGCCGACTCGGTCGATGAAGACGCCCTTGGGCGAGGTCGTCTGGCGCCAGCGCGCCACCTCGCCGTCGCTGCAGTCCCACAGCATCTGCATCTGCCCGAGCACTGCCGCCAGGAATGCGCCCGGCAGCCCCGGAATGAGCAGCGCGAACGCAGCCGCCGCACCGGTCGCCACCATGAGCCAGGTGACTCCGTTGGCCGTGATCGGCGTCTTCAGCAGGACCCGCGTGAGATAAGGCGAGAGACGACGCAGATAGGCATCGGCGACCCAGTGCTCGGAGTTGCGTCGACCGCGCACTGCAGGGGGCTGGCACACCTCGCGCAACTCCGCGATCGTGGGGCGAGCAGGTCGCTCCTGCGTCTCGCTCACGCCACCCACCTCCCTGCCACGATCACCCACTGTACGCACGTGCGCCCGCACGCACGGTCTGGCGCGTCGGAGGTCACGAGTCTCTGGCCTACGATGTCGGGCAGCCAACGAGACGACGGGAGTCCACGTGCCGGTGCAGGCAGTCATCCTCGCGGCCGGGATGGGTACCCGGCTGGGTCGCCCGTGGCCCAAGCCGCTGACCCCTCTGGCCGATGGGCGCACGATCATGCAGCAGCAGATCGAGAACCTGCGCACGGCCTTCGTCGAGCCGCGGATCACCACCGTGGTGGGGTTCAAGCTCGAACACATTCTCGAGGCCTTCCCC
>CAIZPS010000205.1 GCA_903934925.1 uncultured bacterium
AGCACGGGGCTGTAGATGGAGTCGACCGGAATACGGCCGATCTCCTGGCCGGCCTGCTTGTTCAGGACCGCCGACACGTAGCCACGTCCGCGCTCGACAACGAGCTCGATCTCGATCTTGCCCTTGTCGTTCAGGGTGGCAAGGTGCAGGTCCGGGTTGTGCACCTCGACACCGGCCGGGGGCTGGATGTCGGCTGCGGTGACGGTGCCCGGGCCCTGCTTGCGCAGGTACATCACAACCGGCTCGTCATGCTCGGAGGAGATGACCAGCTGCTTGATGTTCAGGATGATCTCGGTGACGTCCTCCTTCACCCCCGGGATGGTGGTGAACTCGTGGAGCACGCCGTCGACGTGGATGCTGGTAACAGCGGCACCCGGGATCGACGACAGCAGGGTGCGACGAAGCGAGTTGCCGAGGGTGTAGCCGAAGCCGGGCTCCAGCGGCTCGAGAACGAACCGTGAGCGGAACTCGGAGATGGGCTCTTCGGTGAGAAGGGGACGCTGGCTGATGAGCACGATGGACTTCCTTCCGGCGACGACCGCTATTTGACGTCGCGCATCTCGGCCCGGCAGGGCCAGGAACGGTTACTTGGAGTAGAGCTCGACGATCAGCTGCTCGTTGACCTGGGTGTCGATGACACCGCGGGCTGGGAGCGAGTGCACGAGGACGCGCATCTGGGACGGCACGACCTCGAGCCACGCGGGCACGGGGCGCTCGCCGATCTCGGCGTGAGCCACGATGAAGGGCGTGAGCTCGCGGGAGCCCGGACGCACCTCGACGATGTCGTTGGGAGACACCCGGTAGGACGGGATGTTCACCTTGCGACCGTTCACGGTGAAGTGACCGTGGGTCACCAGCTGGCGGGCCATGTCGCGGGACTTGGCGAAGCCAGCTCGAAACACCACGTTGTCGAGACGGGTCTCGAGGATCTGCAGCAGGTTCTCACCGGTCTTGCCGGAAAGGCGCTGCGCCTCCTTGTAGTAGTTCGAGAACTGCTTCTCGAGGACCCCGTACATCCGGGTGGCCTTCTGCTTCTCACGCAGCTGAAGCAGGTACTCGCTGTCCTTCGAACGACCGCGACCGTGCTGCCCCGGGGGGTAGGGACGCTTCTCGAAGGGGCACTTCGGCGACTCGCACTTGGCACCCTTCAGGAAGAGCTTCATCTTCTCCCGACGGCATCGCTTGCAGTCGGCGTCTGTGTAACGCGCCATTGTCGTGTTTCTCCTAGATTCCGGTACGCGCGATCAGACGCGACGACGCTTGGAGGGACGGGTGCCGTTGAAGGGCGTCGGGGTGACGTCGGCAATGGAGCCGACCTCGAGGCCCGTGGCCTGCAGCGAACGGATAGCGGTCTCGCGGCCGGAGCCCGGACCCTTGACGAACACGTCGACCTTGCGCATGCCGTGCTCCATGGCACGCCGTGCGGCCGCCTCGGCAGCCAGCTGGGCGGCGAAGGGAGTCGACTTGCGGCTGCCCTTGAAGCCGACCTGACCAGCACTGGCCCAGGAGATCACCGCGCCCGTGGGGTCGGTGATCGAGACGATGGTGTTGTTGAACGTGCTCTTGATGTGGGCGTGGCCGTGGGCCACGTTCTTCTTCTCCTTGCGGCGGACCTTCTTGGCCGCGCCGCCCTTGCCTGTGGGTGCCATGAGTTGTTATCTCCAGTCTGAGGGGGACGCGGACTACTTCTTCTTGCCTGCGACGGTCTTGCGCGGGCCCTTGCGCGTGCGCGCATTGGTGTGGGTGCGCTGGCCGCGTACCGGAAGGCCCTTGCGATGACGCAGGCCCTGGTAGCAGCCGATCTCGACCTTGCGGCGGATGTCCGCGGCGACCTCGCGTCGGAGGTCACCCTCGACCTTGAGGTTCTCGTCGATCCAGTCGCGCAGTGCGACGAGCTGGTCGTCCGTGAGGTCCTTGGACCGCATCTCCGGATCGATACCGGTGGCGGCGAGTGCCTTGGCTGCCTGGGAGCGGCCAACGCCATAGATGTAGGTGAGTGCGACTGCCATGCGCTTGTCGCGCGGCAGGTCGACACCAACGAGTCGTGCCATGTGGCGTTCTCTCTTCTCTCTTCACGCACGAGGTCTGGATGCAGTACCAGCCCTGCCCGCCAAGGCAGGTCCCCGGCCTCGTGACCGGGGGTGGCGTCCCGCGTGGCGCACGCGCTGCGGCGGGGGTCGGGTACTGCGTAGGGGTTCGGTCGCTCGGGTTGTCTCCCCGTCGACCACGTCAGGCCTGGGTCAGCCCTGACGCTGCTTGTGGCGAGGGTTCTCGCAGATCACCATGACACGGCTGTGGCGACGGATGACCTTGCACTTGTCGCAGATCTTCTTGACGCTCGGCTGCACCTTCATGATGACTCTCTCGGTTCGGTTCGGTCGTTCGGACTTCGGTACTACTTGTAGCGGTAGACGATCCGGCCGCGCGTGAGGTCGTAGGGCGAGAGCTCTACGACGACCCGGTCGTCCGGAAGGATCCGGATGTAGTGCATCCGCATCTTCCCGCTGATGTGCGCGAGCACCTTGTGCCCGTTGTCTAGCTCCACCCGGAACATCGCATTGGGAAGGGACTCGGTGATCGTGCCCTCGAGCTCGATCGCACCGTCTTTCTTGCCCATATCCTCCGCTTTCATCCAGGTTGCCGAGCCCTCCCCCGCACACGCCGATCACCGCCGTTTCCGGCGAGCAAGAGGTGAGGGGCGGGGAAGCCACATCAGCCCGCTGAGTCTAGGGGCAAGGGGTGGGGAAACTGAAATCGGGTCCCAGCCCCGGACCCTATGCGACGCGTGTCCACTATTCGGACGCGCGAACGGCTTACTGGGAGCGGACGACAACGTAGGTCGACTTCGTGACGAGTCGCTCGCAGCCCTCGCCGCTGACCGTGGCCGTCACTACCCAGGTGCCAGGGGTCTTCGGTGCGGTCAAGGTGGCCTGGGCACGGCCCGCAACGCCTGCCTTAGCTGTCGCAGATGACCCCTTTGTCCAGAATCGGACGGCGCAGCGAGACTGCACCCCGGATGCCAAGGCCACAAACTGGGCCCCAGCGGTCTTGGCGGCAGCCGTGGCCCTCACGACGGGATTGGCACCCCGGATGGCGGCCGCCGACTTCACCGTGACTCCGACCGACAACGCCAGCGTCTCGCCGCTCGGCGTGTAGCCCACGGCCTGGATGGTGTGCGACCCGGCATCAGTGCCGGCCGGGATGGTCGCCGTGCCGGTGTACGAGCCGCTGTCCGAGACCGGGATCTCGCCGAGCTTGGTCGGGGTCGAGTACAGGAACAGGCTCACGGTGCTGTTGGGGCTGAAGCCCGCACCGCCCATCGTCACTCCCCCCGACTGGGCCAGGATCAGCGAGCCGTCCGGGGCGAGTGGCAGAGGTGCGCCCCCAGGGCCGGTGCCGCCCACCTCAACGGTCACGCCCCCAGCTGAGACCACCACGGCTTTCCCGCCCGGGGCAGCAGCGACCGTCACCGGGGTCGGGACGCCGTTGATGAGCGCGCCCCCGGACCCGGCCGGCAGTTCCACCGGCTCCGCGGGCGGCGGCGTGGACGGGATGACGACCGGGGCGCTGGTAGGAGTCGGGGTCGGGGTGGCAGTCTCGGCCGGCGCAGGCGCTGGGCCCGGTGCTGGTGCGGGCACGGCGCATTCCGTGGCCCCACTCGTGTCCGGAGTACCCACCCGGCTCTCCGGAATTGCACGCAGATAAGGAAGGCAGCCACTCGCGGGGTTCATGACCCAGACACTGCTGCTGCCACTCGTCGACTCAGTGATGTCCCAGCCACCAGCCGAATACGTGCTCGTGAGCTTCATCTGGGCAAGGGACTTCTGCGTCCCGTACGCGTTGGTGGCACTCACGCCCGAACTCGTCGGATTCCAGTATGTGCTCGTGATCGAGGGTTCCAGCCCGCTTGCGGCGGCCCCGAGAATTCCCCCACCTGCGCTCTCAACAGGCGCGGTCGTCACGGCACCGAGGCTGTAACTCTTGGTGGTGGTCCCAGCCGAAGTCCCTCCCACGAGACCGACCAGACCAGCAACCTGAACCTGGCCACTGACGGCTCCGATGGCAAATGAATCTGCGATCGTCGCTCCGTCGTATTGGCCTCCCACAAGTCCCCCCGCAGCACCCGAACCATTCACGGTCACACTTCCCGACGCGAAGGTCCGAGCAACCCCCACATCTGAGCCCGTCGCGAACCCGATCAACCCCCCGACTGGGGTGCTGCCGATCATCGACACGCTCCCCGTTGCCCATGAACCCTCGATCGACAGCCCGCCGTAGGACGCGCCTACTAGGCCTCCCGAGCCACTCCCGTTGGCGGAGTTCGTACCGGTGACCGCACCCGATGCACTCGAATTCACGATGGAAACGGCGGCGCCCGCGTCCTTTCCAGCGAACCCCACCAGACCACCTCCACCGGTGAAGTAGGTGTCAACGGCAGCGCTCGAGGATGAGCCACTCATGGTGCTTCCTGCAGAGATCTTCCCGGCGATGCCTCCCACCCCGATGAGCCCTCGAACGAAGCCTGAGGTGCGCACTCCAGTGAAGGTGGATGCCTCGGCAACGCCGACGAGAACTCCAACGTTTTCTCGGAGTGAAGCGTCCACTCCCGGTGCGCCAGCAGTCACGACGTCAAGATCCTCAATAGTGGCTCCGGACATGGCCGCGAAGAGCCCGATACCTGCGCTGTTGTACGTCCCTCCGGAAGCGCTGATCGAAAGTCCTGCAATCGAATTGGAGTTGCCGTCGTAGGTCCCCGTGAATGGGGAGTTGGTCAGGTACTGGTCTCCGGAACCGACGACCGCGCCGATGGGGTTCCACGATCCAGTGAGCGTGATGTCCATCGTCTGGATGAAGGCACATGAGAGGTACGAACCTGAGATTGCCGCGAGCTGCGCCTGGTCGGCCACCTGATAGGGCGATGCCGTAGTGCCGGAGCCTCCAGCGAACGTGGCACCAGTCCCCGCACACGACATAACGGCCGCCTGGGTCACGCCCGCCGGCAGGACAGCCAAGAGGACAACTGATCCCGCGAGGACGCTGACAGAGGTGCGCAGCGAGGACATCGAGAAGGGGCGCATTCCCCCAGTACACGTAACGCACCTGACGCCTACCTGACCGCAACCTTCCGATTTCCTGAAGATGTTCAGGGAATGCAGTTTCGTCAGCGA
>CAIZPS010000206.1 GCA_903934925.1 uncultured bacterium
AAGAACGCCTCCTGCGGGCTGGAGCCGAAGAGCGCACCGGACCGCCACTCGTTGACGAGGAAGGCCGAGATCGTGCGGCGGATGCGACCCCACAGGTTGGCGTCGTTCGGCTCGAACACCGCCCACTGGGTGCCCTGCAGGATCGACTCCTCCAGGTAGTTGAAGTAGCGGCGCACGTTCACGTAGCGCCACTCGGCGTCGCTGGACAGGGTGCGGGCGCCCCAGACGCGAATGCCACGCCCCGGGAACGACTTGATCGAGTTCACGCCCTGCGGGTTGAGCATGTCCATCTCGCCACGCGTCGCGGGCGAGTCGACACCGACCGCACCGAGGATGACCTCGTTCGCGGGTGCCTTGAACACGCCGCGGCTGTCGTCGTTGCGGCTCCACAGCCCGGCGAGGTGGCCGGACGGCGGGAACGACACGTTCTTGCCGACGGTGGGGTCGAACACCTGGATCCACGGCCAGTACATGACACCGAACTTCGAGTCGAAGCCAGTGGTGTTCATGCGCCAGTTGCTGGCGTCCTGGGCCTTGAGGCCGGAAGGGGTGTCGAGGATCGCCATGCGGTTCCCCATGAGCTCGCAGTGGGCGAGCATCCCGGCCTGGATGGCCTTGACGGCGGCGTCGTCGATGAGTCCGGCCTGGTGCGCCACGACGACGTCGGGGGCCGCGATCATCGTGATCTCCTCGAGAGTCTCGAAGGCGGTGAAGCCCGAGCGCTTGGAGGAGTCGCCGATCACCTCGGCGGAGTCGACCTTGGCGGGCGCCTCCTTGGCCTCGGCCGAGAGCGCGACCTTGCCGGTGCTGAGTCCGGAGGCGACGAGTGCCTCGTCCACGGCGACGGGCGCGATGCGCACGATCTTGGACTTGGTGTTGACCTGCGTGACGACGTTGTTCGGTCCGGCAGCGAGCGTGCCGGTGAAGGTCTCCTCGGCAGCGCCGTCTGCGGTCACGACGATGGTGTACTCGGCCTGGCCCTCGGCCTCGCCGGTCTCCTTGACGTCGACGCTGACGTTCTTGGCCTTGTCGGACAGGGCCATGACGTTGACGGCCATGACCTTCTTGTCGGCCTTCGAGGGCAGTGCCGCCATGGGGGCCGCGCTCGGGCGCATGTCCGTGGGGATGCGCACCACGTACGCGCGGCCGCCGCCGTTGTTGAAGAAGCCGTAGACGGACTTGCCGAGCGCGTAGTTCTCGACCATGTCGCCGAAGGTCTCGACGTACTGCGACCAGTTCGTGACGAGGACGGGCTCGTGGAGCGGGCCGGACGCCGCGAAGCCGACGAAACCGGCGATCGCGGTGCCCACACCCTCAATGGGCCGCGTGGCCGCGGGGACTTCCTCGACGTAGACGCCGGGTGACAGGTAGCTGGGCATGCAGGTATCCCTTCTGGGTCTGGGTGACCGAGACGCTAGTGATGCGCGGGGCCCCTGCATACCCCCCCGATCGGAGGGGTGCGGGGGGGAGGCCAGCCCGGGTAGCGTCCGGACGTGTCCAATCCCTTGGTCAGCGGGAGCCTGCTGCGATGCAGCATGGGGCTGACTCCGGCCCCGCTGACCGTGCTGCCCCTCAACCGGGTCATGGCGCAGGGCCCGCCGGCCGGCAACATCATGGACAACAAGCCGATCGTGAACATCGCCCCCTTCGGGATGTGCCGTTCGGTCGCCAATCCGGTCGTCGCCTCGGCCACCGCTGCGGCCTTCGGCGTGCTCACGCCGATGCCCTGCGTGCCCGCGACTGCAGCCCCCTGGATCTCGACCTCCCGGGTGATGATCGCCGGCTCCCCGATGATCACCAAGGACTCCAAGTGCCTGTGCACGTGGGGCGGGCAGATCACCGCGGCCATGTCTCCCGCTGTCACGGTGAAGGCGGGCTAGATGATCCCGGAGATCGATCGGGCGCTGATCGCCCTGCTGAGCACCCAGACCTACGCCGACGAGCGGGTCCGAGTCGACCTCGACCCGCCCACCAAGGACTGGGCAGCCCGGCGCACGGGCCCGGTGCTCAACCTGTTCCTGAACGACGTGCGCGAGGACACCGAGAAGCGGTCGGCCGACATCGTCGAGGTGCGTGACGAGAAAGGCATCGTCGTGGCCCGGCGTCCCGCCGAGCGGACCTTCCTGTTCTCCTACGCGCTGTCGGCCTGGACCTCCCGACCCGAGGACGACCACGCCCTCCTGGGCGCAGCTCTGGGGGCGCTGCTGCGGCGGGAGTACCTGCCGGAGGACCTGTGCGACGGCACGTTGGCCGAGCTCGCCCGCTACGGGCGCCCGGCCATGATCCGGGTGGGGGGCGTGCTCTACTCCGAGCGCCTCGTGACCGAACTGTGGACGGCGATCGGCGGGGAGTTCCGCCCGGTCATTGCGATCACGGTCTCGAGCATGGTGCCGGCCGGTCTGCCTGTTCCGGCAGGTCCGCCGCAGACGGAGCCGCCGAAGTTCGTGTTCGGCGACACCCAGTCTGGCGCGACCTCGACCATCAGCGGCGCCGGACGCGAACGGGCGGGGGCCGATGCCCCGGCCGGACGCACGCGCACTCGGGAATCCCTCTAGGTCCGGTCGGGAGCACGGGGTGAGCCTGGCTGAGGTCGACGACCCACTTCGCCGTTCTGCTCCGGTCGTGCGGCACGAGGAGCTCGTCGAGGATGACGGCTTCCTCCGCTCGAACTCGATGGGGGCGGCGCGGTCTGCGGGATCGGAACTCGCTCAGCCGAGCCTCGGGGAAGGCGACGGCTTCGTCCGCGTCAACCGCGGGGCGGCTCCACGCATGGGCGATGACCTCATGGCGCACATGCAGCCCCGGGAGCGCCAGGGCGGCGTTCGCGGGTTCCTGCGGGACGCCCTCAGTCATGACTCCGAGTCACCGGAATTGGCACGCAAGCTGGCGCGGTTCGGCATGGGCATGAACGCCGAGAGCACGGCGGGGGTGCCGGGAATCATCGCCGGCCAGGTGGCCATGAACGGGCTGGATGTGGCAGAAAAGGTCGGTCTGGGTGGACCCACCGGATTCACCGGCGGCATTTCCGGAACGATGCGCCGCGACATCGGCCGGACCGCGGGCATCGCGCTCACCGCGGCTGCACGCAAGGCCATCCTCGACACGGGTGAGCGCCCCGAGGATGTTGCGGTCGACACGCGAACGAACCTCGCCCGGGTCATGGCTCATCGAAAGGCCCTGATCGCGAAACGGCGCGCGGGGGGTGACGTCGGGCGCAACGAGATCGGGCGGTCGCTGTTCAACAAGAACATCGCCAGCATGAAGCACGGTGCGAATGTCGAGTACATGGGCCACCGGCCGGAGTTCGGCTACAAGATGCAGGAGTCTGCCGGCATCAACAACAAGCGGGCAATTCGCAGGGCGGCTGACGACGGTGAGGTGAAGTTCGTCGATCGCAAGCCCGGGACAGAGTTGATCCAAGCCGACCAGCAGCCTGGCGAGGCGCCGATCACGCAGACCGAAGCCGAGCGTCGCAAAGGTGCCCGGTACCAGAATCTCGCCGCCATCACGCGGGGCGGTGATGAGGTCGGTCGCGTCCTGCAGAACGACGAGACTGGACTCGACGATCTCTACAAGGGCAACTACGGCAAGGCCATCGCCAAGGGAGGACTCAACACCGCACGCAACCTCGGCGTCGGAATCGGCGCCGCCGCACTGCCGGATCCCACAGGGGGATACATCGCGTACCCGGCCCTCGACGCAGGTCTGAAGATTGCGGGTGCGGGTGTCTCGGCAGCGAGTCAGGCCATCGGTCACGCCACCGGCATCGAGGGCAAGGCCCAGCTCCAGGACGACAAGGACCTCTACAACACCCACTACTTCGGCGACAAGAAGGGCGAGGGGAAACCCCTCGAGGGGTTCGACACCGCCCGCGAGGAGGCCATCCTGCGGTCGGGTCTGCGCGAGCGCGGCCATGCCGACGACATCGGCAGCGAGCGCGCGGGCCTGCCGCAGTACGACACAGGCAACGTTGCCACGAGCTTCCTGAAGCAGCGTCTCGGCAAGGGGTTGTGGACTCGCTGGTGGCGCGATGTCGTCACCGAGCCTCGTGCGGTGGGAGGGATCGCCGTTCCCGCCGCGCGGGGCATCGGCTCCGCTGCGAAGTTCGCCGCCAAGTACACCGGACTTTCGTGGGTCACGAAGAAGGCACGGATGGCGCTCAGCAAGAAGTACCGCGACAGGCAGGCCGCGAAGCAGGCCGAGCGCGATGCCCTGATCTCACCCGCGGATCCGAACGCAGCGGATCCGAACGCAGCGGATCCGAACGCAGCGGATCCGAACGCAGCGGATCCGAACGCAGCGCAGGTGCCCTCTCTTGCCGACCGCCTGGCCCCGGTGGCTACCGTGTCCGAGCAGGGCGAAAGTGGCAACGATCTTCTCGCCCAGATGGAGAACCTGGAGAAGCAGCCACGCGATTCGTCGCGGTCGGCAGGCATCCCCGATGCCGCCGAGCGTCTGTCCGATCTGGCGCCCGAGAGTGGCGGTACGGGTCCGGTACGTGCGGGGACCATGCCGCCACCTGAGGTCCGCGCCAATCGAGAGGCCACGCAGATCGAGCAGGAGGGTGGGGCGGAAGGCGCAGGTGGCGAAGGCAGTGCGCCACAAGGAGCGGGATCGGGCATGTCTCCGGAGGCCGAGGAGGAGATGGTGCGACTGGCCAGGGAGCGGCAAGCCCAGGGCGAGATCGCCAGGGAGGACAGCGCGCTGCGCAGTCGGCTGGCCCAGGAGACCAAGGACAAGGACACCTTCTTCCGAAACTACGTCGTCGGTGAGACCCTTGGCTTCGGCAAGTTCGATAAGGCAAAGCACAACATCAGCGCCTGGAAGCGGCACTTCGAGGATCAGGACATCCGCACAGGCCAGGCCGTCCACCACAAGGCGAGGAAGCAGGATCCTGCGGGGTACAAGCGCAAGCAGAAGGAGGAGAAGGAGCGCATCATCAAGCGCCTGAGGGGTGAGGCGCTGGGTCCGACCGGCCGCAGCATGCTCGACGTCGTGCCCGGCATGGCTGATCAGATGGACCGCGAGGAGGCTGTGCGCTCGGGCAACGATCCCGCCGCCGCTCGTCAGGGTTCCGACCTCGGCTCCGACTTCGACTTCGACGACATCCTGCAGCGGTACGGGTCCGAGGCGGCCTCGAATGATCCTGCACGTGACCCTGCCCGCGACTCGGCTCGCGACTCTGCCCGCGCCACGGTCCCCGCAGCGATGCAGGGAATCATCGGCCTCGAGGGCGATGCCCCCCTCGGAGCAGCGCCGAAGTCGGCATCCGGCGAACTGGAGGAGGAGAAGATCCCGGCCCCGAATCTGTCGTCCGGGAGCGGCCCGACGCCGGGCGGCATGGCGAACGACGAGGACACCCGCGAGATGGTGCTGGCCGCGGGGATCGATCCCGATACGGGTGAGCCGTTGCGGGGCGAGGATCCAGTGACGACCACGCCTGCACAAGCACTCACGAGACGTCAGGTGCGCAAGAACGTCAAGGGCCGGGAGATGTTCCACGGGTTCGACACCACCAAGCACCTCCTCCCTGGGGAGAAGGCGAAGGCCCGGCATGACCTCGGGCCCGGGGCCCGCGAAGCACGCTTCCCCGCCATGGAGATGCTGAAGCCGACCACGGCGTACATGGAGCAGTTGGAGAAGGAGCTCTCGGCCCCCGAGGCGATGCCTCAGGAGATGATGAAGGCCAGCGCTCCTGTGCCTGCCCCGGTGAAGGCGCCGGGTCTGTTCGATGCAGCTGCCCCCTTGCAGCCCATCACGCCGGAGGTGAAGGAGGACCACCCGGCCAACCGCCCGTTCATGTACACACCTGACGAGGCGAAGGAGTGGAAGCGGAACCTTCGACGCGGACGTCGCTGACCCTGTAGACCGCCGACGAACGCCTTGCGGTGAGATCAGGAGTCGAGGACGGTGATGGCGTAGCCGGAGGTCCACGCCGGAGACCGCGGGAAGGCGGCATCGTCCACGGTGAACCGCCGGTGGTTCACGCCGACTCCAGTTGTACCGAAGAGCAGCTCATACGCATACGTGCCGTTTGAGCACAGGGTGTCGGCGAATGTGCTCGACC
>CAIZPS010000207.1 GCA_903934925.1 uncultured bacterium
TCGTAGAGGCGGTCGATGTCGCCCACCGCCACGTCGCGTTCCGCCATTCCGGTGAAGCCGGTCTCGACGACGAGCTCAGCGCGATACTCCTCCGCACTGAGTCCGACCGACGACGCCTTCACGCGCATTGGAAGGTCCTTGCTGACGAGCACGACGCCGTGGCCCTCGACCTGCAGGTTGCGCGCAACCGCCAGTATCCGGGTGTCGTTGTCGCCGAGCTGAAGACCACTCGGAAGGATGGAGACATCTGTGTGGTTGAGCTCGACGTGCACCGTGCCACCCGAGTCGCCGACCGGCATCGGCTCGTCGAGCCGGCCGTTCTCGACCCGGAGATCGTCGAGCAGTCTGAGCGCCTGCCGGGCGAAGTACCCCAGCTCGGGGTGACTGCGCTTGGCCTCCAACTCCGTGACCACCACCACCGGGATGACGACGTCATGCTCGTCGAACCGAAGCATCGCTCGCGGATCGGACAGCAGGACGGAGGTGTCCAGGACGTAGGTGCGGCGGTTCGATCCCTGCGGGCGCGCAGCGGGCACGTGACCTCCCTCGGCGGGCCACCTGACCGGCAACCCGGTGCGGTTGCAGCCAGGCGGGTGCCGGGCCGCTGGTCACGACGCTAGGCCGGGGGCGTTCGCCTACGGCGGCGCCACGCCGACATCAGGCGCCGAAGCGACGCTCGCGCTCGGCGTAGGCACGCAAGGCACGCAGGAAGTCCACGTGCCGGAAGTCAGGCCAGTAGGCCTCGCAGAAGTAGAACTCCGAATGCGCGCTCTGCCACATCAGGAAGCCGGAGAGCCGCTGTTCACCTGACGTTCGGATGACGAGGTCAGGATCGGGTTGGCCCTTGGTGTAGAGGTGCTCCGCGATGTGCTCGGGCTCGAGCAGCTGCGCGAGTTCATCCAGCGTGGTGCCCTGGGTGGCGTGCTCATGAAGCAGCGACCGCACGGCGTCCACCACCTCACGGCGTCCGCCGTAGCCCACAGCCACGTTCACGAGCGAGCCATCAAGGTTGGCCGTCTGCTCCTCGGCCTCCTTGAGCAGTCGCGCGGTGTGGGATGGCAGGAGGTCGAGGGCCCCCACGGGATGCAGTCGCCAGCGCCCCTGCCCGACGAGTCCGGTGACGGTGTCCTCGATGATCTCCAGCAGGGCCTCGAGTTCAGCCGGGGGTCGATTGAGGTTGTCGGTCGACAGCAGCCAGAGCGTCACGACCTCGACTCCGGCCTCGTCGCACCAGCCGAGGAACTCGACGATCTTCGCGGCGCCGGCGCGGTGTCCCTGCGAGCTCGACGTGCCCTGCACGCTGGCCCATCGGCGATTGCCGTCGAGGATGACGCCGATGTGGCGGGGGCGGCGGTCCGGCGGGATCTGCTGGTAGAGGCGTCGCTCGTAGACCCCGTACACGAGGTCGCTGAGGCCCACCGTCGCTCCCGCCTGCCGACGCACTGCGGTCGGCCTCTCGTCAGGCTACCGCTCGGATGCATGCTCGCGGACGCCGATGCGCGAAGCAAGATCCTCGATTCGCGTCGTCGGACGCTCGCACGTGAAAGCCCGGCATACGTAGGCCGTGGGCCGCCCGCCGATCGCCGCCCGATCCCACAGGAGCGGGATGCCGTCGTCTCCGGGATGCCCCGCGGCGACCACCATGCCCGGCGAGGTGCCCATCAGTGCCGTCCACCACCAGCGCCCGGTGTCGGGGTCGTCCGGTTCCGTCACGATGGCGACTTCCAACGGACCCGCGACGAGTGCGGTGGCTGCCGCGAGGCCCCATCCCATCGCTCGGGGTGCGCGCGCCCCAAGCGATCCGATGACACCCAGAGCACGCTCGGCGATCGACCGGTAGTCGTCGACGCCGGTCAGTGCGGCCTGGGTCAGGCAGGCCTGGGCGACGGCGTTCCACCCCGAGGGCTCAGCGTTGTCCGCCGGATCACGGGGTCGCGTGATGAGCGCCGGGCCGTCGTCGGGTGTCAGGAAGAACCCGCCCTCCCCGTCGGCGAAGTGCTGGATCGCGACGTCGAGCATCATTCCTGCGAACGTGAGCCAGGTGTCGTCACCGGTCGCCTGGAAGAGGACCTGAAAGCCCTCAGCCATGCACCCGTAGTCGTCGACCACCCCTGCCGATGCACCCGCCGACCCGTCGCGCGACGTTCGCACGAGGCGATCGTCGTCATCAGCACCGAGGTGCACGGCGATGATGAGGTCGGCCGCTGCTGCGGCTGCCTCGATCCACTCCGGTTCACGCAGGAGCGCCCCAGCTTCCGCCAATGCAGCGATGGTGAGCCCGTTCCATGCCGCCACGACCTTGTCGTCGCGACCCGGGTGCACGCGATCCTCGCGCGCCTGCGCCAGAACACCTCTGACGCGGCTCCACCGCTCGGCGTCATCGGGATCATGCAGCAGCTGCAGTGTCGACAGGCCGTGCTCGAAGGTTCCCGCGTCGGTGACGCTCAGCAGCGTGGAAGCCCAGTGACCGTCGTCATCGCCGAGCACCTGCACCAAGCCGGCTGGATCCCAGGCGTAAAACGCTCCCTCGCGTCCTTCGCTGTCGGCGTCCAAGGCTGCAGCGAAGCCGCCCTCCGACGTGCGCATCTCGCGCAGCAGGAAGCCCGCCGTCTCGCGGACGATCCGCTCGGCGAGCGGAGAGCCCGTCAATCGCCACCAGTGGGCATACACGCGCAGGAGAAGGGCGTTGTCATACAGCATCTTCTCGAAGTGCGGGACGACCCACTGACTGTCGACGCTGTAGCGCGCGAAGCCGCCAGCGAGCTGGTCGTACATGCCTCCCCGCGCCATGGCCTCGAGGGTCTGCTCCGCCATCGCCAGCGCACTCTCATCTCCGGTGAGCGCGTGGTAGCGCAGCAGGAACTCGAGCACCATCGACGGCGGAAACTTGGGCGCTCCCCCGAAGCCGCCGCTGCGAGCATCGAACTGTCCCTGAAGTGTCGCCACGGCCTCAGCGAGGTCGTCGACGGACGGCAGTTGGTCTTCGATCACCACGCCAGAGCGACCAGCCAGGGCGTTCACGATTCGCTCTCCTGCGGATACGACGTCGTCACGGCGGTTCCGCCATGCGTCGTTGAGGCCGTCGAGGAGCTGCAGGAAGGACGGAAGTCCGTGACGCGGCTCCGGCGGGAAGTACGTGCCGGCGTAGAAGGGCCGCCCGTCGTGGTCGACGAACACCGACATCGGCCAGCCACCCTGACCCGTCAGGCGCACGGTGGCGTCCATGTAGACGGAGTCGACGTCCGGCCGCTCCTCGCGGTCGACCTTGATGCTCACGAAGTTGTCGTTCAGCACGCGCGCGACGGACTCGTCCTCGAACGATTCGTGGGCCATCACGTGGCACCAGTGGCAGGCGCTGTAGCCCACCGAGACGAACACCGGGACATCGCGCCGGCGTGCTTCTTCGAATGCCTCTTCTCCCCACTCCCACCAGTCCACCGGGTTGTCGGCGTGCTGGAGCAGGTAGGGGGAAGTAGATCGAGCGAGACGATTGGGCATACCTCATTGTCTCGTGGAACCGCGATTGTCTCGTGGAACCGCGCGAAGCCCCAGCACACGGCTGCAAACTCTGCGGGACAGATCAGTCCGCCGGCGTCGACAGCCATGCATGCCCATCTCCAGCGCTCACTGACGGTACGGTCTCCCCATGCGTCGTCTCATCGAACTCTCGCGCTTCGTCGTCGCAGTGCCGGCCATCGCCTCCATCATCGGCGCCTTCATCCTCATGGCGATCGGGACGTGGGAGATCGTTCTGTCCTTCATGAAGTTCCTCGACACGGGCGTCGAACTCAAGGCGTCTGTGGTCTCGATCCTCACCGCGATCGACACCCTGCTGCTGGCCACTGTCCTGCTCGTCATCGGCTACGGGCTCTACGAGCTCTTCGTCGACTCCAATGTCAATCTGCCACCGTGGCTGGAGATTCGCACTCTCGACGACCTCAAGGCCAAGCTCATCGGAGTGGTCGTTGCGATCATCGCGGTCGTCTTCCTCGGCGAACTGGTCGATGCGACCGAGCCCAACAACGTGATGCTGATCGGAATCGGGGCGGGCAGCATCGTGCTCGGGCTCGCCGCCTTCACCTACGCCACAAGGAAGTGACGATCTTCGCCTGGGAGGATGCGCTTCTCAGGTGAGGATCACCCGTCGCTCACCGGCAGCGATCCAACGCCGTAGCGCACTCCTCGACAGCGACCGCTGACCGCAGTCGCACCAGGCCGGGATGGAGTCCTCGGCAGCGTCTGCCACCTCCACAAGGTCGACGAAGTCCCTCGGCCGAGTCGGAGTGTGCGGCTCATCAGGCCGGTCCCTGCTGCCGTGCGAATGTGCTCGCACGGACGTCACGACGACGGATCCTGAGCTTGTGGGCACGACCTTGGCGACGTGGTGACCCGCAGGGCACTGGACCTGAAGCAGTGCCTCCACGTGGCCGCCCGCTGCCTCGTGCCACGCTCGACGCGCCAGCACTTCGCGCTCCTGACGATCCGCGATGATGGCCATACCGTCCACCTCCCGATCAGCATGCAGCTGGGTCCTCGCTGAACCCCAACTCGATTCAGGGTACGAGCGCCGAGCCGGTGGTGTCCTGCCGAGCGGCCTGGAATGGTCAGCGCGAGGTGGTGCGGCGGTAGCGGCGAA
>CAIZPS010000208.1 GCA_903934925.1 uncultured bacterium
AGCCCAGGGATTCGCCGGGATGGCGATGCCGCCGTCCCGGGCCTGACCGCCGAAGGGTTCAGCGGCGGGAGGTGCGCCGCGATGCGGCCGAACCACGCGAGGCGCCTTGATCAGGCCGGTGAAGTTTGCGATCCGCCCGTGCGAGAGTGGGCTCTGCGCGATCCCGGTCGGGCGAAGGGTGACGGCGTAGGCGCCTGCCGGCTCGACGCTGGTGGAGATGCCCGCGAGTAGGGGACGCAGGGGTGCCATGGTGCGGAAGTCGCCGCGGTAGGCGCCTCTCCAGCCCCGGGTCTCGGGAGCGGTGTCGTCAGCCATACGCGTTCCTGTCCCGGGCTAGCGTCCGCGACTGCTCAACAAGACGCTGACGCAGTGCGTGCGGAAGGTCCACGAGCTCGTCCAGCGACCAGTTCAAGTGGAAGGCAAGGAAGCCGACCTCATCCCAGAGCGCATCCGCCCCGGCGGTCATGCTTCCCCCAGGCCACCACCTGCCAGATCCACGGCGAAGTTCGACGCACAGTCAGGGCAGGTCACCTCGATGAGGGTGTGACCCTCGGAGTTGATCTGCCGGTAGAGATCCTGCAGAAACGCCAGGTCGGTGGCCCAGAGGCCGCCCATGACCTGATCGTCGATCGTGGGCAGAGTGCCCAGTCGAGTCACGACTCTGGCGAGCAGCACGAGCGAGAGGAACGCCGAGTTCTCCCGAACTTTCGGATCCAGCAACGGCATCAACTCGTCCCGTGCCGTCGCGAGGCGCATGGTGCCCTCGCGATGCACGGTGCCGGTGGCGTCGACGTAGCCCCGGGGAAGGACGAAGTCGAAAGCCGTCTGGAAGAGCTCAGGGGAAGCGGTCATCTGTCGTTCGCTACGACACCGTCAACTCGACGAAGCTGAGCATGATCGTCATCTGAATCGCCGAGGGCTCACCTGCAGTCGTGTTGCCGTAGTCGACCTCACTGACGAGCACCGAGCCGAACTCCATCGTGGTGATGGTCGCACCCATGGTGTCCTTGTAGACCAGCTTGGCCGACTTGCGTCCGCTCGTCTGGTTGCCTGCAAGGCCGTCCATGATCCACGAAGTGACGCTGGAGTCGCCGGTGTTCAGGACAGTGATGGACATCTCGCCCGACTGCGCCTGGCCGTACATCTTCTGGTTGACGTACTGACCGGTGGGAGTCATCGACTTCGTCTCGATGATGGGTGCGCTCTTCTTGATGCTGTTGACCGACACCACGTTGGGGATGGTCACACCGTCCACCGAGAACTCGAACGAAAAAGCGGTTAGAGAGTCGCCGCCTACAAGTGACATTGCCTAGCTCCTTCTTCTTGGTGAGTCTCTAGTCGCTGATGGAGGCGCCGCCGGAGAACTGCGACAGGCGGAAGATGACGAACTCTGCGGGCTTCACGGGAGCCACGCCGATCTCGATGATGACCATGCCCGCGTCGATCGTCTCGGCGGTGTTGTTCTCACCATCGCACTTGACGAAGAACGCCTTGTCGGGCTTGTCGCCGAACAGTGCACCCGTGCGCCACTCCGTGACCAGGAAGGCCGAGATCGTGCGGCGGATGGTGCCCCAGAGGCGATCATCGTTCGGCTCGAACACTGCCCACTGGGTGCCCTGCAGGATCGACTCCTCCAGGTAGTTGAAGTAGCGGCGCACGTTCACGTAGCGCCACTCGGCGTCGCTGGACAGGGTGCGGGCGCCCCAGACGCGAATGCCACGACCCGGGAACGACTTGATCGAGTTCACGCCCTGCGGGTTGAGCATGTCCATCTCGCCACGCGTCGCGCCGAGCTCGAGGCCGACCGCTCCCTGGAGGACGTCGTTCGCGGGCGCCTTGAACACGCCGCGCGTGCTGTCATTGCGGCTCCACAGGCCGGCGACATGGCCGGACGGCGGGAACAGGGTGTCGTGCCCGACGGACGGGTCGAAGATCTCGATCCAGGGCCAGTAGAGGACGGCGAACTTCGAGTCGAAGTTGGTGGTCTCCATGCGCCAGGTCGAGGCCTGCTGCGCGTTGAGGCCGGCAGGGGTGTCGAGGATCGCCATGCGGTTGCCCATGAGCTCGCAGTGGGACACCATCGCGTTCTGCACGGCGACGACACCCTCGGTGTCGATGAGCCCCTGGCGATGCGCCACGACGAGGTCGGGGGCGGCGATCATGGTGATCTCCTCCAGCGCCTCGAACGCTGCGAAGCCGGTGCGCTTGGCAGCGTCACCAACGACGTCCGCCGTGGCCACGGTGGGGACCACGACGCCGGAGGGGATGCTCAGGGCTACGGTGCCGGTGCTCAGGCCCTGAGCGAGGTCAGTCGCAGCGACGTCGAGCTCCTCGATGGTGACCAGACGGGAGCCCGAGTTGACGACGGTGATGATGTTCTTGGCTCCGGGGCCGGCCGTCACGCCCGTGAACAGCTCCGAGGCGCCGGAGTCGCTGGAGACGGTGACGTCGTAGCTGCCCGAACCGGGCTCGGCGCCGGCGGCGTCCTCGACGTCGACGGAGATGGTGCCCGCGTTGGCGTCGAGGGCACGCACCGTGAACGCCGGGGTGCCACCCTTGCCGTCACCGGCGAGCGAGAGCTGAGCGACGGGCAGCCCGGGTGAGGCGGTCGAGCCGTCACCGGGGAGCGGCAGGCGCACGATGTAGGCGCGGCCACCTCCGTTGTTGAAGAAGCCGTAGACGGCCTTGCCTAGGGCGAACTCCTCGACCATGTCGCCGAACGTGGAGGCGTACTGGATCCAGTTGGTGACCAGGGTCGGCTCGTTCACGGGCCCGGTGGGCGCGAAGCCGACGAATCCCGCGATCGCCGTACCCACACCCTCGATGGGGCGGGTGCCTGCGGGAACCTCTTCGATGTAGACGCCAGGTGACAGGTACGTAGGCATGGTGGTTGCTCCTCGAGGGTCAGGCTCGCTCCGTGCGGCCCATCGGGCGTGACGATAGGGGAAAAGGTGACAGATGTTTCCCGATTCACAAAATCGTCACGTGTGGGGTCTGCTTTCCCTGCCGATGTCGATCTCCGAGGGAGGGTTCGCCGACACCTGGTCCGGGACTGACGGGACCACCAGGACTGACGAGGGTGAGGTCGTCGACCGGCTGACAGCGGATCGGTGACTGCCTATCATCGCGGCTATGCCGGGTCCGGTCGCTGTCTTGGGCACCCCCATGTTCTGCGACATGGGGTTCTTCCCCTCTGTGCTGATCGTCGAGCCACTCGGGGTCTTCGCGAACGATCTGCCGGTCGGCACCATCATCGACATCATCCCCGAGGTGAACATCCCCTCCTTCGGGCTGTGCCACTCGCCGCTGAATCCCGAGGTGATCGCCCTGACGCTCGCTGCTCTGGGCGTGCCGACCCCGGCCCCGTGCATTCCGCTGGTGATCGACCCGTGGATCTCGCCCAGCAACGTCGTCATCGACGGGCTTCCCGTGCTCACCGAGGGCAGCGTCTGCGAGTGCCTGTGGGCGGGGACGATCGTCCTGACCGGCCCGTCACCCGCCCTGAACGTCGAAGCCGTCTAGGCACTACTGTGACGCGACCGAGCGATCAGGAGGTGGGCTGTCCATGGGCCTCCTAGGCAGCGTCGGCAGCGAGATGGGCGCGACGAGCCAGCTCCAGCTGCCCAAGATGCCCAAGAAGCCGCAGGCCCCGAAGGTGCCCAAGGCACCCCAGATGCCGGGCGGATCGGGCTCTGCGAGCGGAGGCGCGTCCGAACCCGATCCGGACTCCTCGATTGAGCCGACGGGAGCTGTCGGCGTCGCCCGCTGGATCAACATCGGCTCGATCCTGCTGGTGATCTTCACCGTGACCATCGCCATCTCCCAGGAGGTGGGCTACGGCATGCCACCGAGCGAGCTCGGGGTCTTCCAGCGGTTCGCGCTTTTCGGGGTGTGCGCGGCGCCGATCCTGAACCTGCTCAGGGGAATGCGCCCCCAGCACTACGGGATCGCCCTCATCGTCTCCCTTGCCGGGTTGTTCTTCAGCGGCAAGGAGGTCATCGAGCACGCGACCGGGCAACTGACCGTCGACCCCAACGAGGTGGTCCTCGGACGGCCGATGTTCGAGTGGGCCTTCGCCACCTTCATCCTCGTCATCCTGGGCGTGGGCATCATGCTCATCTGGACGAGCTCCTGGATGGCGATCGACTACGGCCTGGTCCACCACTACGGTCCGTCGCGCACGTGGGCATTCGCCTCCATCATCTGGCTCGGGTGCTACATCCTGTTCACCCTCGTTCAGGTGCCGGTGCAGTGCGGCTGGTGGTGCCCCGCGGATCCCACCAGCAGCGGCGGCAAGGGGTGGCAGTTCACCTTCGCGATCACCAATGCGTCCGGCACAGACGCCACCATCTCGATCTCAGCGTTCGTGGCCATCATGCTCGGCATCGGCATGCTCTCGCTCATCGCCGGTTCGGTCATGAACCACAGGATGATCTCGCAGCTGGACGGCAAGCTGTCCTAGGATCTGCCGGTCCGGGGGTGGGTCATCGATCGGTGACGGCGCCCGCTACCTCTCCGCCGGATCTGCGCCTACGATTCGGTCATGCCGGGTCCGGATCTGACGCCTGACCAGATCGCCGACGCGCGGCGTCAGAAGGCGGCGAAGCGGACTCCCGAGCAGCAGGCGGTCATGGACGCCTACGTGGCCGATCACAAGAGTCGTCCCGCCACGACCATGAGCCACGACGAGCAGGTCGCAGATCTGGCGCGGCGCACCAAGGCCTCCCGCGCCAAGCGCGTCACTGATCTGGCCGTGGCACGCGGCGCATGGACGCAGGCCAGGTTCGACAAGGATCGAGCACCGGACCCTGAGGTCGCGGAAGGGATCAAGAACTACGGCGCTGAGGCTCAGGAGATGATCCGCCGCAAGGACCAGCAGGCCCTGCGCCAGACGGGCTCGACGAGTGCCGATCGGAACGCCCAGACCGTCAGTCGTGTGGGCGAGGCCGTCCACACGATGATCGGCGAGAACGGTGGCACCGCGAAGGCCCTTGACAAGTTCCTGGGCGGTCCTGTCCTGGAGACGGGCGAGGCGATCGGTCTGGCCATGGATGCCCAGGGTGCGCTCTCGGCCCAGCGGGACGGCGCGCGCCAGGAGGTGGCCAGGAGGACCAAGAAGGAGGCAGCCACAGCGCACGCCGAGGGGCACGATGCGCTGGAGGCAATGCGAGCGAGCAGGACAGGCCCCGGCGAGTACGCCGAGGGGACGGCACTGGCCGCCAATGCGGCTGCGGGCCGAACCGTGATGGCGCACAACAGGGCCCGTCGAGACGCTCTGGCCGCCGGTCAGGACATGCTCAAGCCGATGAGCGTGGACCACAGCGTGGGCGAGGCCGTGCCCATCCCCGTCGAGGACGGCACGGTCATCGACGCCAGCCTCGGCGACCAGGCCAGAGCCCACAAGGACGCCCTGAAGGAGAAGTGGAGCACCGAGGAGAGCGAGCTCCAGGACGCGGCAAAGAAGCGCAAGGGCGGATGGTTCACGAAGGCTGACCCTGAGCCCGAGTGGGAAGACCGCATGGCGGCCAACGCTGAGGAGCGGAAGTCCCTCACGGCAGCGAACAAGGAGGTCGATGCCTCCGCCGGAAAGCGCCGGGAGTACCTGAACGTCAACACGAAGGGCTACAAGTACGGCCTGACCCAGGACGAGGCGGACGCCTACCACCCGGCCCGGGATGCGTACGTGGCTGCGAACGACAGCATCGAGGAGAAGCACAAGGCGCACGTGGCGGGCATTCAGTCGCAGCTGGACGAGCTCACTCAGCAGGGACTGGCGCAGAAGGACGCCGACCGTCACCGCAACGGCAAGAAGGATGTCTTCGGTCGGCCTGCCAAGGAACAGTTCTCGAAGAAGAACCATCTCATCGCGGCCGAGCGGGATCTGACGGAACTTCGCACCAAGCAGACGAACAGCATCAACCAACAGGTGGCAATACTGAAGGGCCAGCACAAGGATGCGCTGCAGAGCGGCAGCAAGGTGGAGCAGCAGCGCCTGGCCGATCAGATCGCCGAGCACGAACGCATGGCCGCCCAGTCGCGGAAGAAGGGCAGCTCATTCGTCGCGGAGGGCATCCCGGGAGTCGACACTGGTGCACTGCACAGCGCGATGAGCAGAGCGCAGCGGCTGCGCATGGAGAAGACCACGGGCCTCACGGCCGATCAGCAGAAGGCGCATGCCGGCCTCCGTGCTCGACTCGACGCGGCCAAGGCCAATCCTGAGGCCGGTGCTGACACCAAGGACATCGAGACCAGGGACGAGCATCAGGACACTGTCGACCATTACCGCTTCATCAAGACGCATGGCATGACGCCCGACGAGCACGACGAGCATCTGGAGAACGAGCAGCGGATCCTCGAGATCAAGAAGGAGGAGAAGACGGGCCTCAGCACCGATGAGTCCGCGCGGCTGGACGACATCGCCCATCAGCGCCAGGTGAACAAGGGTCTGGTCAAGCGCAGCCGTGCCTTCGCCAAGAAGCACGAGGGGGAGACCGTGCGGGACGGCAGGGCCGGTGGAGTCGGCACGTCCTTCCGCGCAGACCGAGCCGAGACGAGCGACGCCGATGCGCGCGCGGAGAAGGTCAACGCTGGCGCCAGAACGGCCCACAGGGTGGGCACCGTCATGAATGCCGACCTCGACGACAGCAGGGCGGCCATGGAGTCCGGGGATCTGAAGCATGCCCGAGACATCGCCGCCTCACGCACCGTCCAGAACATCGCCGATGCCGCCTCCAGTGCCGCAGGCGGACCCGCCATCGGGACGACGGTCCAGACCACCGGCAAGGTCGTCCGGGCCGGCGCAGACATCGTCGGCGGCCTCACCCACGAGGGTGCCGACAACGCCAAGTTCGCCCGGCACGCACGCGCCATGACCGTGGGACCGGACGGCAAGACCGACCGCTACCACGCGGTCCAGAACTCCGTCCTCGACTTCCACGGGGACGACGACGAGGCCTTCGAGGGTGGTGTCAAGAAGGGCGCACGCCAGCTCCTCGGCATGGGCAAGGAGGAGTTCGGCGGGGACATCTCGGACGGCCTCTCCGATGCGGTGCAGGGCTCGGACGTGACGAAGACCATCGCCACGGCGGCAGGCTCGGTGGCCGCGAAGGCCCAGCCCCTCGCGGACACGGTCTCCGGCACCGCCCACGACATCGTCGATCACGTGGAGGCTGGGGCCCACTCGGTGCTGGGTCAAGCCCAGCAGACCGTGGGCGATGCCGTCGACGACATCCCGTCGCTCGGCGTCGGCGTCGGGCTGGGCGACCTCGTGCACAGCGGCCATGAGGCGGCGACCAGTCAGGTCGACCAGATGGGCGACGACGCGCATCAGGCGATCGGCGAACACCTGGACGATCTCTCCGGCCAGGCCCACGATGCGGTCATCGAGCAGGCGGGCTCCTCAGCAGAGAGCCTGGTCGAGACCGGGTTCGCCAAGGCCGACGAGGCTCTGACGGACCACCCGGAGGAACCGGAGGTCATCGGTGGGCCTGTCGGGCCGCGACCCTCGGGCGACGCGAAGCCCAAGAAGCCGCAGCCGATGGGGATGAGTTCCACGGTCGAGATGCCGGGTGCCCGCACCAAGGCTCCGGACCCGGTCGTTCCGGCTGAGCCGAAAGCGAAGGTGGAGACCGCCGATCGGATCACGGACAAGGTTGCTGCTAGTCCTGCCCATCTTCCCTACGACGTTCGTCACGCACGAGCCGCTGCGCCGAGGCTGCCGTGGTGGCGAAGGATGTGGAACAAGGCCAAGGGTGGGGCGCGAGCCATCGGGCGCGGAATCTCGTCGGCTGGCCGGCGCTTCCGGTCGCTGTTCTCCTAGCGCAACCAGCAGCCGACCTCTCCTACGAGAGCCACCCCCTGCCACCTCGGGCAGGTTTATGCTCCGGTCATGCCGGGGCCCGATCTGACGCCTGACGAGGTTGCCGAGGCCCGTCGTCAGAAGGCGGCGAAGAGGACTCCCGAGCAGCAGGCGGTCATGGACGCCTACGTCGCCGACAACAAGAGCCGCCCGGCCACGACCATGAGCCACGACGAGCAGGTCGCGGACTTCTCCCGGCGCTTCCAGGCCTCCCGGGGCAAGCGCATCACTGCGCTGGCGAAGGCCCGTGCGGCCAAGGAGGCCGCGGACCGAGCCGCCGCCGGCGACGGGGCCCCCGTCGAGCAGACGCCGGCCGGCACCCACTTCAAGCAGAAGGCGCTCGCGGAGGCCGGTGGTCTCGGCCAGGCCGGCCAGTCCGTGCGAAGCGGTGCGCAGACGGTGCTTGACGTCACCGACTCCACCACCGCGAAGGTGCTCGGCGTGGGCGCGAAGGTCGCCACCGG
>CAIZPS010000209.1 GCA_903934925.1 uncultured bacterium
CGGTGAGGAGATCACCTTCGACTACGCGATGTGCGATGCCAGCGACTACGACGAGTTCTCGTGCATGTGCGGACTGCCGACCTGCCGGGGCGTCGTCACGGGTGCCGACTGGAGCGATCCCGTGATCCAAGCCAAGTACAGCGGCTGGTTCTCGCCGTACCTGCTCAAGCGCATCGCCGCCCTGCCCGCCATCGAGGGCTGACTTTCCCCCCAGTGACGTAGTTCACAGGGGAAGCTTCAGGGAGTCAGCACGACCTTGCCGGTGACAGCGCCGTCATCCAGAAGTCGGTGCGCATCGGAGGCCTCAGCCATGGGCATCACGCGATCGATCACCGGAGTCACAACGCCGGCGTGAATCCACGGCCACACCGTCCGCTCCACCTGCGCGCATATCGACGCCTTCTCGGATGCCGGCCGACCCCTGAGGCTGGTGGCATGGATGGACGCGTTCTTGCGCAGCACCGCACTGATGTCGAGCTCGGCCTTGACCCCACCCTGCATGCCGATGATGACCAGTCGGCCATCGCGAGCCAGGGCATCAACGTTGCGCGCAAGGTAGGCGGCCCCCATGTTGTCGAGGGTGACGTTGGCACCTCGGCCACCGGTGGCGTCCTTGATCACTTCGACGAAGTCCTGCTCGTTGTAGTTGATGAGGACCTCGGCGCCGAGCGCCGCGCAGCGATCGAGCTTGGCCTGGCTTCCGGCTGTGACGGCGATCCGTGCACCGAGCGCGCGGCCCACCTGGATCGCCATGGTGCCGACTCCGGATCCGCCTCCGTGGATGAGCAGCCACTCACCCTCGCTCAGGTTGGCCACCATGTCGAGATTGCTCCACACCGTGCACGCAACCTCGGCAAGACCACCGGCATCGACCAGGCTCACGCCGTCAGGCACGGACATCAACTGCCCGACGGGTACCGCGACCTTCTGGGCGTATCCGCCTCCGGCGAGTACGGCACACACCCGCTCGCCGATGCGATCGAGCGGAAGGGCCGCTCCGACGTTGGTGATGGTGCCCGAGCACTCCAGGCCGAGGATCTCCGATGCCCCGGGCGGCGGCGGGTAGTGGCCCTGGCGCTGCAGGAGATCGGCTCTGTTCACGCCGGCACCGGCGACCTCGACGATCACCTCGCCGGGCCCGGGGGTCGGATCGGGCACCTTCGCCCACTCCATGACCTCCGGCCCCCCGTGCCCGGTCAGTGTGATCGCCTGCATGCGTCAGGACCTCTCGGGTGGGTTGTGTCGAATCACGACGAGTCGGTCGCCCGGCTCCAGACGGTTGATGTCGTTCGTGTCGAACCGATGCGCGACGCCGTTTCGGATCACAGCCAAGACGATCTGCCCAGACGCGTCAAGGTCGGCAGGTGACAGCCCCATCTCCTCGCGCGTGATCTCTCGCTCGACGACCTCGAGTCCACGACCGGAGTCGAGGAGATCCTCCATGATCTCCCCGGCCGTGCTCGAGAGCAACGACAGGCCCATGAGCCGGCCCGCGGACTCCGCTGTCGGGATCACGTTGTTCGCACCCGACTGGCGGAGGATCTCGAGATTCTGTGCCTCGCGCACGGCGGCGACGATGGTGGCGTGCGGTGACAGTCGTCGCGCGGTCAGGGTGACGAGGATCGACGTGTCGTCTTCGTTGGTCGCGACGACGATGCGCTTCGCCCGCTCGATCGCGGCATCGCGCAGAACGTTCTCGCGGCGTCCGTCCCCGACGACGCCAACGAATCCGTCGCGCGTGGCCTCGTCGACTTCGCCTCGGTCGGTGGCGACCACGACGATGTCGTGTCGATCAGTGCCGGCATCGACGAGGGACTTGGCAGCGGCACGGCCCTTGACGCCGTAGCCGATGATCACGGTGTGATCGTTCACGTTGTTCCTCCAGCGCCTTGAGCGCACCTGCTCGCGGGTCCGCTGCGTGAGCACCTCGATCGTCGTGCCGACGAGCACGATGAGGAAGAGGAAGCGCAGCGGGGTGATGATGAGGACGTTGACCAGTCGTGCCGACTCGCAGACAGGGGTGATGTCGCCGTAGCCGGTCGTGGAGAGAGTGACTGAGGCGTAGTACAGCGCGTCGATCCAGGTCAGGGCGCCGATCTGGTCGAGGTCCCGGTAGCAGTCACCCTCGACCCAGACGAGGGTGGTGGTGATCAGCAGCGCCGAGACGGCGATCAGGATGCGCACGCCGATGTTGCGGATCGGGCTGAAGCGCCGTTCGGGGAACTTCAGCGGCGGGGGAGCGTTAGGGTCCTCCGCCGGCATCTGGAACCGCGACTTGCCCTTTGGCATCTATCCGTTCCCTGACGTAGAGGGTTGCGACGACGATCAAACCGACGATGCCGATCATGCCAGCAACGAGGGTCGGAGCTCCCAGCAACTTCACTGCAGTGGCGGCCAGGACGACCATGAGCAGCCAGCGCAGGGCGGAGCCGTCGTATCGGGACGACATCCGGGCCCCCAGCCACACGCCTGGGATCTGACCCAGCAGCAGGGACGCGACCACCGGAATGCTGATCTCCCCGAAGCCCGCGTGCGCGATGGCCCCGACAACCAGCATCGGCACTGCCTGAGTGAGGTCGGTGCCGACGAGGATCGACGGGCGCATCAGCGGGTAGAGCAGCAGTAGGGCCGTCACCACCAGGGAGCCGGATCCGACACTGGTCATGCCCACGAGGAGGCCGACGGCGACGCCGAGGGCGACCGTGGGAACCCGGCGCACGGGCATGGCCGTGCCGAGCTCCTCGTGCGAGGCACGAAGCCCGGAGGCCCGGCGGCCGACCCATACCTTGGCGATCATGGCGCCGACCGCGATCAGGAGCACCCAGCCGATCCACGTCCGGATCGTCTCGCTCGCCTCGTCGGTGCCCAGGACTGAGGCGAAGATCCAGGTGCCGATCAGGACTCCGGGGATCGAGCCGACCGACAGCCACCCGACCAGGCCCCAGTGCACGGTCTTGGCCCGAATGTGGACCCAGGCCCCCACCGGCTTCATGACGGCCGTGGCCACCACGTCGCTGGACACGGCTGTGGCGGGGGAGACCCCGAAGAGCAGGACGAGCATGGGGGTGACGAGGGCAGCGCCGCCCATCCCGGTGAGGCCGACCATGAGCCCGGTGAGCAGGCCGCCGGCCGTCAGGGCGAGGTCGATCCCGAACACGGGCCCACCCTAGAGGGGCTCAGGCACTTTCCCGACCATCCCGGTGGGGAAAGTGCTGAATTTGTCCCCGCCACCCCTGCCTACGGCAGCGCTGGCAGGTCCCGGCGTGTTCACCCCGCCACCCCTGCCTACGGCAGCGCTGGCAGGTCCCGGCGTGTTCACCCCGCCACCCCTGCCTACGGCAGCGCTGGCAGGTCCCGGCCGTACACGTCCACTAGCTCCACCACGTCGCCCCGGTACCCGGCCCCCGGCGGGACGATCGCGACGGCGTCCGCCCGGGCCCAGCCGACCTGCCCGTCCGGCCCGGTCATCGGCATCGGGCGGGCCGACGTGCCGGCCGGCGACGTCTCCAGGCGCACCGGCACCAGCGCGGTGTCGTCGGCGTAGTCGGCAGGAACGGTGTCGTCCATCAGGACGGCCGAACGTCGCCGCTCGACGGGGGGATCTCCGCGCAGGGCGCGCACGAGAGGGCTGACCAGGGTGATGAGCCCGGCGAGTGCCGCTGTCGGCTCCCCCGGCAGGCCCACCAGGAAGCGGCCGTCGACCAGCCGCGCGAGCAGCATCTGCGACCCGGGCGTGACGCTCACGCCGTCGACCAGCCACCGGGCGTTGAGGTCGCGCAGCACTCCGCGAAGGTGGTTGTCGGGTCCGGGGGCGGTCGAGCCGGTCGTGACCAGCACGTCGACGTCGGCGTCGTCGATCTCTGCCGTGAGCAGGTCGAGGGCGTCAGGAGCGCGGACGGCGGGGTTGCCGCGGGCACCGAGTGCGCCGACGAAGGCGGGCACCGCAGCGCCCAGCGCATCGCGCACACGGCCGTCGCGCGGGAGCCCGTGGGGCAGCAGACTCGAACCCAGCACCAGCGTGCCGACAACCGGGGTGCGCATGATCTCGATGCCATCGAGTCCGCGCGAAGCGGCGAGGGACACGACCGCAGGAGTGACGGGGGAGTCGGCATTCACGAGGACGTGACCGGCGGCGGAGATGCCAGCGGCCCGCAGGACGCCGTCGCCCAGTGCTGGGCGGACGGACTCGTCGGGCACTCCGTTGAGCGGGTCGCGGGCGATGAGAGTGACGCGGCCGTCGGGGTGCTCCTCCACGTGGGCTGCGTCGCGCTCCAGCACGGCGTCCGCGTGCCGGGGCAGTGGCATCCGTCGCCGCACGGGCGCCGCCCATCCGGGCGTCAGGGCGTCGAGGTCGTCGACCAGCCAGGGACCCTCACCGCAGACGGCGAATCCGTCGACTCGGGCGGAGTCGACCGGCGGATCATCCATGACGGTGACGAGATCGCGGGCGAGCAGTGATCCGACGGCCTCGTCGAGTCGGGCCATGGCGGCGGGCAGGGGGTGGGCCGACGCCCCGGCCACCTGGCGGGCCTGGGCCCAGGGCAGAACTCCCTGCAGGCCGTAGGTGCTCACGCGCTCATGCTGTCACGCGTGAGCACCTACCGGGGTCAGCTGCCCTTGGTGTACGTCTGCGGGGCGGGTGCGGCCAGGACCGGCGGTGCTGCAGCCGCCGGCGCGGGCTTCGGCGCAGGAGCGGGGATCACGGGTTCGCTGGCCGTCAACTCGACCGTTGCACCCTGCTTGCCTGACGACGCGGCGTTGATCTGCCGTGCCGCGGCCTTCAGCTCCGCCCGGTACGCGTCGAGTCGGTCCTTCTCCGCGGCGAGGAGTGCCGCGTAGGCGTCGAGATCGCTCCGCGTCA
>CAIZPS010000210.1 GCA_903934925.1 uncultured bacterium
CCGTCCGGTCGAGGTAGACGATCTCCTTGTCCGGGTGCTGCTCGGCCAGGCGCTTGACCAGGTTCAGCTCGGTGCCCACCGCCCAGGCCGTGCCCGAGGGAGCGGCATCGATAGTCGCGATGATCTTCTCTGTCGATCCGACGACGTCGGCCTTCTCGACAACCTCGTACGAGCACTCCGGATGCACGATGACGGTGACTCCCGGGACCCGCTCTCGCACCTCGTCGACGCAGTCGGGCGTGAATCTGCCGTGCACAGAGCAGTGACCGCGCCACAGGATCATGCGCGCGTTGCGCAGTTCGTCGTCGGTGAGTCCACCGCGCGGGCGGAGCGGGTTGTAGACCACGCAGTCGGCCAGGCTCATGCCGAGGTCGCGCACCGCCGTGTTGCGGCCCAGGTGCTGGTCGGGCAGGAAGAGCACCTTCTCGCCTCGCTCGAAGGCCCAGGCCAGGCTCCGCTCTGCGTTGCTCGACGTGCACACGGATCCGCCGTGGCGGCCTGTGAAGGCCTTGATGGCAGCGGTCGAGTTCATGTAGGTGATCGGAACGGTCACGTCGGCGATGCCGAGTTCCTCGAGCACGGACCAGCACTCCTTGACCTGTGCGATCGAGGCCATGTCGGCCATCGAGCAGCCCGCCGCGAGATCCGGCAGGACGACCTGTTGGTGGTCAGAGGTGAGGATGTCGGCGCTCTCGGCCATGAAGTGCACGCCCTCGAAGACGATGAACTCCGCCTCCGGATGGGCTGCAGCCTGCTGTGCGAGCTTGAAGGAGTCGCCGGTGACGTCTGCGAACTGGATCACCTCGTCGCGCTGGTAGTGATGGCCGAGAATGAAGACGCGGTCACCGAGTGACTCCTTGGCTGCTCGGGCCCGCTCCACCAGATCGGGGTCGGAGGGAGCCGGCAGATCGCCGGGGCACACCACTCCGGCCTCGGAGTCGGGGTCTGACCCGTGGCCGAGCAGCAGCAGGGCCAGGGGAGTCGGCTCCGGCTCGGTGAAGGAGTGAGTCATGTCATCAGTCTCCCATCCGGATCACTGTGTCCGCGCGCCGCGCCCTCGCGCTCGCTCCGGTGGCATGGGAGGATGGGGGGGAATACGGCGGCCCCGCGCGGGGTTGACCCGCAGTAACGACCACGCGAAAGGCAGCGACATGTCGGCTGACACCACCACCACCGAAGCCCCGGTGACCGACGGCATCGTCCTCACCGAGGGCGCCGCAACCAAGGTCCGCACGCTTCTGGACAGTGAGGGTCGTGACGATCTCTCCCTGCGGATCGCCGTCCAGCCGGGCGGCTGCTCTGGCCTGCGCTACCAGTTGTTCTTCGACGATCGCTCCCTCGACGGCGACATCGTCAAGGATTTCGACGGAGTCGCGGTGGTCACCGACAGGATGAGCGCCCCCTACCTTTCTGGTGCCACCATCGACTTCGTCGACACCATCGAGAAGCAGGGCTTCACGATCGACAACCCGAACGCGACGGGCTCCTGCGCCTGTGGAGACTCTTTCCACTGATTCCTGAGCGCTGGCTGCCGGCAGGCATTACCCGGTTCCTGGTGTTGCGGCAGTAGGGTCAGCGTTCGTGGCCATCCTCATCACCGGTTCGATCGCGACCGACCACCTCATGACCTTCCCAGGGCGGTTCGCCGATTCGCTCGTCGCCGACAAACTCGACAAGGTCTCGCTGTCCTTCCTGGTGGACGAGCTCGAGGTGAGGCGCGGGGGAGTGGCTCCGAATATCGCGTTCGGCATGGGCTGCCTGGGTCTGCGCCCTGTTCTGGTTGGAGCCGTGGGCCCGGACTTCTCGGACTACGAGTCGTGGCTCCAGCGGCACAACGTCGACACCTCAGGCGTCCACGTGTCGGATTCCCGGCACACCGCCCGCTTCGTCTGCACGACCGACAGCGAGCAGAACCAGATCGCTTCCTTCTACCCGGGAGCGATGTCGGAGGCACGCAATATCGAACTGCGTCCCGTGGTCGATCGGGTCGGCAAGGCAGACGTCGTCCTGATCGGGGCCAATGACCCGGAGGCCATGAATCGGCACACCGAGGAGTGCAGATTCCGCGGCTATCCCTTCGCCGCCGACCCCTCTCAGCAGCTCGCGCGCATGAGTGGCGAGGAGATCACCCCGCTCATCGAGGGCGCCCATTACCTGTTCACCAATGAGTACGAGTCGGCGCTGATCCAGCAGAAGACGGGCTGGACCGACGCCGACCTCAACGCGATGGTCGAGGTGCGCGTGATCACCATGGGCGATCAGGGGGCGCGGGTGCTCAGGCGCGACGCGGCGGAGATAGCCGTGCCCGTGGCCGAGGAGGACCGCAGGGCGGACCCCACCGGCGTGGGCGACGCCTTCCGGGCGGGTTTTCTCAGTGGCCAGTCCTGGGGACTCACCGACGAGCGCTCGGCTCAGCTGGGTGCGCTGCTCGCTGCCTACGTGATCGAGACCATCGGCACCCAGGAGTACGAGTTGGCCCGTACGCACTTCCTCGAGCGCATGGCCGGCGCCTACGGCGACGACGCGGCCGCGGAGGTCGAGCCGCACGTGGTGTGCCCACGGCCGTGAGCACTCGCGTGGCGGCGATGCGATCGACGACTCCCCGCTAGTGACTGACGCGTTGCCCATCGAACCGGGCCCGTGCCTGTGGCTGTTGCCCGATCCCGCAGACGCTGAGCCCGGTGAGGATGTCGTTGCGGTCGGTGCTGACCTGGAGCCGGCCACCGTCCTGGACGCCTACCGGCGCGGCATGTTCCCCATGCACCTGGCCTCAGGACCGCTCGCCTGGTGGTCGCCGGATCCGCGCGGCGTGCTGCCGTTGGATGCCCTGCGCGTCAGTCGCTCGCTGCAACGGTCGCGCCGCCGATTCACCTGCTCGCTCGATGTCGACTTCGCCGGCGTCATGGCGGCCTGCCGGGAAGGACGAACCGATGGTGCCTGGATCACGGACGAGTTCGTCGCGACCTACACCAGGCTGCACCAGCTCGGCTGGGCCCACTCGATAGAGGTGTGGGACGACGCGGACCTCGTCGGAGGTCTCTACGGAATCGAGGTGGGCGGACTCTTCGCGGGGGAGTCGATGTTCCATCGCACACGCGACGCTTCGAAGGTGGCGCTCGTGGAACTGGTGCGCCGGTTGGCCGGTGCCTCCGGGCCGTCGTCGCAGCGACTTCTCGACGTCCAGTGGCGTACGGATCACCTCGGCTCGCTCGGGGCCTGCGAGATCCCGCGCCAGGCGTACCTCGAACGGCTGGCGACGGCGCTGGCCCTGCCTCCGGCGCTGGGCGGCTGACGACGCTCAGGCCAGCGTCGACCTAGCGGCTCTGACGGCCTCGGGCAGCACAGCGAGGAAGCCGTATACGGTCTCCTCGGTGCACCCGAGGGGCAGGGAGACGCGGACGGACGCGTCGGCGGCGATGCCCATCGCGGCGAGCACCTGGCTGGGCATGCGAACGTCGGAGGTGCAGGCGGATCCGCTGGCGACGCTGTAACCGCGTCGGGCCAGCTCGTCGACCACGGTTTCGCCCATCACTCCGGCGCAGGTGAAGGTGACGATGTGCGGCAGGCGATCTTCCGGCGTGCCCACGACCTGCACGCCGTCGACGATGACGGGGAGTTGATCGCGGATGAGGTGGGTGAGCCCGCGATGCCGCTCTGCCTCGACTTCGGACAGCGGCAGCAGTTGCTCGAGTGCGGTGGCGGCGGCCACCGCCGCGGGGATGTCAGGGAAGCCGCCGACCCAACCACGATCGGGGTTCTCCTCGGGAGTCCAGGCCAGGTGCCGTCGCACGGCCAGCACCCCCACGCCTGCCGGTCCCGCCCAGTCGCGGGCCGAGGCTGCGAGGACGTCCCAGTGGTCGGGTACCGGGTCTCGCCCGATCACCTGCACGGCATGCACCAGCAAGGGGACGCCGGCCCGTTGCGCCCGCTCGTGCACCTGTGCGAGCGGCTGGCGTGTGCCCACCTCCGGATTCGCGGCCTGAACGGCGAGAACGGCGGGCTGGTCCGCCAGGGCGCGATCCAGGTCGTCGAGATCGATGCGGCCGTGCCTGTCGACAGCGATGAGGTCGACCTCAGCCGCGAGGGACTTCGCCGGACTGAGCACGGCCAGGCTCTCGACGCCTGAGGCGGCGACCCGGCCACCGTTGCGCAGCAGGCCCTGCAGTGCCGTCGCGACAGCGGTGGGGCCGGACGACGTCCAGTAGGCCTCGTCACGGTCGATGCGCAGGCTCGTGGCGATGCTCTGGCGGGCGGTGTCGAGCACGAGTCCCGCCCGGCGGCCCGCATGGTGCAGTCGGGCGGGGTCGCTCCAGGCCTGATCCGCCGCGGCCAGCCAGGCCCGGCGCGTGGCATCCGTCAGGGGCTGCCCGCCCACCGCGTCGAGATAGCCCGAGGGTGGCTGACCGGGCAGCCGATCGGGGAGGGCTGCCGCGGGGGAGTCCGAGGACATGGCCCCACGCTATCCACCGGAATGGGGCCCGATGACGACCCCGTCACACTGCGCGGGTGAGTCCGGTGAGCCGTGAGGGGGTGCGCTAGTCTCGCATCATCCACTTGTGAGGAAGGTGTTCGGTGCTGCAGTCGAGCCACGCGCGCTTCGTGGGATTCGCGGGCGTCACGGGAGTCACGGGAACCGCGCGGCGTCAGGGCAGGGGCCGAGGTCGGCGCAGGGCGCTGGCCGTGGGCGCCGGAGCGGTGATCGCCGCGCTCGTGCTGTCGGGCTGCACCGCCAACGAGATCGTCTTCCTCGACCTCCCGGAGCCGGTCACGAAAGAGGGCCTGATCATCCAGAACCTCTGGGAGGGTTCCTGGATCGCCGCCTGGCTCGTGGGCATCCTCACGTGGGGACTGATGCTGTGGGCGTCCTTCGCCTACCGGCGCAAGCACAAGGACGACGCTCCGGAGCAGACGGCCTACAACATCCCGATCGAGATCCTGTACACCGTTCTGCCCCTGATCATGATTCTGGGCCTGTTCTTCTTCACCGCCCGCGACCAGTCCGAGATCCTCACCGTCAGCAATGACCAGGACGAGACGGTCGAGGTGGTCGGATTCCGCTGGAACTGGGCCTTCAACTACCTCGACCAGGATGCCTACGCCGTGGGGTCGCCCGATGTTCCTGCGGAGCTGGTCCTGCCGGTAGGGGAGAAGATCCGCTTCGAGCTGGTCTCTCCGGATGTCATCCACTCCTTCTGGGTGATCGACTTCCTGTTCAAGATGGATGTCATCCCCGGCAAGCGCAATGTCTTCGAGCTCACCCCCGACAAGACGGGCGTCTACGCGGGCAAGTGCGCCGAGTTGTGCGGCACCGAGCATGCCCGCATGCTCTTCACCGTGAGGGTCGTGGAGAAGGCCGAGTACGACCAGTACATCGCCGATCTCAAGGAACGGGGCCAGGGTGGCCTCTTCGACACAGGCATGAGCACCGACGAGGGGCAGATGCCGGATGAGAGGACGCTATGACGATCCTGAGTGAGCCGCCCGTCACCTCGACGGAGTCCACTCCTGCCGATCGCAAGGCCGCCCGCAAGCGCTCTTTCGGATCCGCTGCGGTCAGCTGGGTGACCTCCACCGACCACAAGGTGATCGGGTACATGTACCTGATCACGGCGACCATGTGGTTCTTCATCGCCGGCCTCATGGCGCTCGCCATCCGCGCTGAGCTCGCCGCCCCCGGGATGCAGTTCATCTCCCTCGAGCAGTACAACCAGCTGTTCACCATGCACGGCACGATCATGCTGTTCCTGTTCGCAACCCCCCTGTTCGTGGGCTTCGGCAACGTGATCATGCCGCTGCAGATCGGTGCCCCGGACGTCGCGTTCCCGCGCCTGAACATGCTGGGCTACTGGCTGTTCCTGTTCGGCGGACTCACCGTCGCCCTCGGTTTCATCACGCCCGGCGGTGCCGCGGCCTTCGGGTGGTTCGCCTACGCGCCCCTGAGCAACGCCGTGTACTCCCCGGAGGTCGGTGCCGACCTGTGGTACCTCGGCCTGGCCATGGGTGGCCTCGGCACGATCCTCGGTGGCGTCAACTTCATCACCACGATCTTCACCATGAGGGCTCCGGGCATGACGATGTTCCGGATGCCGATCTTCACCTGGACGATCTTCGTCACCAGCGTCCTGGTGATCCTGTCCTTCCCGGTCCTCGCTGCGGCGCTGGCCATGGCCTTCATCGACCGCGAGTACGGGTCCTTGGTGTTCGCGGCGGAGAACGGCGGTGCGATGCTCTGGCAGCACCTGTTCTGGTTCTTCGGCCATCCTGAGGTCTATATCCTCGCGCTGCCCTTCTTCGGCATCGCCAGCGAGATCATCCCGGTGTTCTCCCGCAAGCCGATCTTCGGCTACAAGGGCCTGGTATTCGCAACCATGGCGATCGGCGCGCTGTCGATGGGCGTCTGGGCCCACCACCTCTATGTGACGGGCTCGGTCTACCTGCCCTACTTCGCGATCATGACGATGCTGATCGCTGTCCCCACGGGGGTGAAGTTCTTCAACTGGATCGGCACGATGTGGCGCGGTTCAATCGTCTTCGACACCCCGATGCTCTGGACGATGGGCTTCCTCGTCACATTCCTCTTCGGTGGACTGACCGGGATCATCCTCTCGGCCCCGCCGCTGGACTTCCACGTGTCCGACAGCTACTTCGTCGTGGCGCACTTCCACTACACGGTCTTCGGCACGGTCGTGTTCCTGTTCTTCGCCGGCCTGTACTTCTGGTGGCCCAAGATGACCGGGCGCATGCTCGATGAGCGGCTGGGCAAGATCCACTTCTGGCTGCTGTTCATCGGCTTCCAGGTGACCTTCCTCATCCAGCACTGGTTGGGTGTGCAGGGCATGCCGCGTCGCTACGGCGACTACTTGCCGGCCGACGACTTCGAACTGTTCAACCAGATCTCGACGCTCGGTGCGGCCCTCCTCGGAGTCTCGACCCTGTTCTTCATCTGGAACGTCCTGAAGACCTGGCGCACGGCCCCCAAGGTCACAGTCGACGATCCGTGGGGCTGGGGCGGCTCGCTGGAGTGGGCGACGTCCTGCCCGCCGCCGCGGCATAACTTCGTGACGCTGCCACGGATCAGGTCCGAGCGGCCCGCCTTCGACCTGCACCATCCGGAGCTGGCTGCTCCAGGTGCGCACCCGGTTTCTGCGGGAGCATCGACCCGGACGGTCGAGGGAGGCCATTCGTGAAGGTTGAGGGCTGGCTCTTCGGGCTGGGTGCGGCGTTCTTCATTCCGCTTGCGGCCGTCTACTGGTACTTCTCCCGTGATCCGATCGGCACCACGGCCCTCGCGCTGTCCGGTGGCCTGGCCCTGATCATCGGGTTCTACGTGCTCTACACCTCCAAGCGTGTCTACCCGCGCCCGGAGGACCGCCTGGACGCCGAGATCGACGAGGCCGATCCGGAGTACGGTTTCTTCAGCCCGCACTCCTGGTGGCCGCTGTTCGTCGCCCTGGGGGCCTTCATCATCGCGCTCGGGCTGATCTTCGCAGTCTGGGTCATCGTCTTCGGCGTAGCCGCGCTTCTCCTGGCGATCGTCGGGTGGCTCTTCGAGTACTACCGGGGCGAGTTCGCCCGGTAGGACCAATCTCTTTTCGACCTGATGAGCCCCCAGCCTGCCGGGCTGGAGGCTCATCTATTTCCTGGTGAGACGACGGTGGCGTCCCGCCGGAAGCCGTCATTGACGTGATCGGCTGCGTGCGCGAGTCGACATCCAGGGCCCCGAAGCTCTGGTCGCACCCTCCGCACGAGATGGTGCGATGTGACCTCCAGGGAACACTTGCCCCTCACCGGGCCCATCAACACTGGATGATGGGGCCATGATCGGCCGTGGCAGGAGTGTGCTCGTCGTCGAGGATGACAGGCTGACCCTTGGCCTGCTTGCCGAGACTCTCACGCAGTCGGGTTTCGTTGTCGGCGCTGCCTCGAACGCCGCCGACGCTCGACGCATGTGGTCGAAGATGGATCCTGATGCGGTCGTGCTGGATATCGATCTCGGTTCCGGGGTGAACGGCTTCGATCTCGCAGATGCCTTCCGGGCGAAGGCCCCGCATCTGGCCATCCTGTTCCTCTCCAATCTGCCTGACGCGCGGTTCGCGGGCCGCAATCCGTCGAGCCTGCCCCCAGAGGCCGGTTACGTGCGCAAGGACCAGCTCTCCGATTCGAAGGCACTCGTCACGGCGCTCGATGCGGTGCTGCGAGGTTCCGAGCGGGATATTCCGCATCAGGACCGAGATCCTGAGCGTCCACTGGCGAGCCTGTCCCATACCCAGATCGAGGTGCTGCGCATGGTGGCCCTGGGCATGTCGAATCAGAAGATCGCTGCCGAGCGCGGCACGACCGTGAAAGCCGTGCACAACGTCATCACGCGCGCCATGGCGCTGATCGGCGCCGACACATCGGATGAGGGCAATGCGCGGGTAGTCGCTGCTCGGGAGTTCATCCGCGCGGCGGGCCTGCCAACATCACCATCGAGATGACCGCATCAAGGAAACGTCTGTCGGTTCTCATTGGCAGCGCGAGCGCGTTTTCGCCGACAGTGCTGATCGGTATCGGAATCGTCGGCTTCTTCCTGAGCTTCATGTACATCAGGCTCATCCCCGAGCAATCGGTCATCGTGACTTTCGCAGCTTCGGCAGGAGCGGCGCTGCTCTCCGTTGGCGTGCTGATTCTCGCTAGGGAGCGCGGCAATCGCGATGGGTGGACCCGTTCGCACGCAGGCATTGTTCTCGGGGGGCTCGTCGTGGCCAGCCTGGTTCGCTCCCTGGCGAACTTGCTCTTCGTGGCCTGGCAGACATCGGGAAGGGAATGGGATTCCGGTGCGTTGAGCAGTGCCCTCGCGGCCCTGGTCGTGACGCTTGTTCTCGGCGTGGTCATGGTGGCCTCTGCCCAGTTGTCTCGCGAACGCGCTGATGCCAACGCCGGCCTGCTGGCCGAGCAGGCCAGGCTCAGGGCCCTGGTGGAGTCAGCCGATCTCGAACTCGTGCGCTCCGAGGCCGAATTGCGGGCGAGGGCGCGCGTGCTTCTCGAGCCGACGATCAACGAGATTCGCGAGCTGATCTCCGAGGAGATCTCCGAGGCGGACGCCCGCCAGCTCTCGGATCGCATCAATGCGGCGGTGAACGATGTGGTCAGACCCGCGTCGCGAGAACTCGCGCGATCTCCCCGCGTCGATCTCCGCACGACCGTGTACGAGCCTCAGGCTCCGCTGGCCTTCTTCAAGGACAGGATGGACATCACCCAGGCGATCAGGCCGGGGTGGCTCCTCGCCCTCTCATGGGGCCTGCTCCTGCCCGCTGCCCTGATCCTCGGCGCCAGCACCTCGTCGGTCGGCTACGGGCTCGTCGTCAGCCTTCTGGGCGTCGCCCTACTCGCAGGCATCAAGGCGGTGTGGCCACGCGCGTGGAGGGTCATGCCCATCGTCCTCGGCTTCGGCGTGCTGGTGCTTCTCTACAGCGTCGTCAATCTCGCCTTCATGGCCATGGCGAGCAGTCTATTTGCGACGTTCGCCTCGTCGGCGGCCTGGGAGAGCAACAATCTGACCGGAATCATCGTTCGTGTGGCGCTCGCCATGCTCGTGTCAGTTCTTGCGACGCTTCTGGTGCACGGTGAGCAGCTACGCGCAGGCCTTGCCGCGACGAACGTTCAACTCGAGGAGTTGATCGCACGGCTTCGTCGAGAGACCTGGCTCATGCACCGTTCGGTCTCCCTTGCCGTGCACGGAACCGTGCAGTCTGCGCTGATCTCCACCTCCATGAGGCTCACCGCTGCCGACCGGGATCGTGCCTCCATCGAGGATGCTCGGCGACGACTTGAGGATGCGCTGAGCGCGATCGCCTCTGATCAGGGTCACAGTGCGTCATTAGAGGTTGCCCTCGACGATCTCCGCGGGCTCTGGCATCCCATCGTTCAGCTTTCACACACCATCACTCCGGCGGCCGAACTTCGGCTTGCTGAAGATGCAGGACTCTCGCGATGCGTGATCGAGATCTGTCGCGAGGCCACGAGTAACGCCATCCGCCATGGGAAGGCGACTCTCATCGACATCACGATCGGCATGGTGGGTGACCTCGTCGAGATTCGGATCGACGACAACGGTGACGGCCTCGCTCACGGTGCCCTGCCAGGCCTCGGTACGCAGATGCTCGACGAGACATGCTTTCGCTGGAATCTCACACAACGCCCCTGCGGCGGTTCGGAACTCATCGCGCTGCTTGCGTGACCGTGGCATGCGCAGATGTTCCCCTTTCGGAACATGGGCTCGCTCGGCGGGCCGAGCACGTTCCCGAGGGTGCACATTTCGGCCGAGGGGAAATTTGCGGTTCTTAGCGTTGCCGTATGACTACTGCGACTCGCTTCTCCCGCCGACACGTAACCTTCGCAACCCCCGCCATCGCAGGTGCCGTTGTGCTGGCAACACTGGGGCTAAGTGCCGCACCCGCGCAGGCGGTGCCGGTGA
>CAIZPS010000211.1 GCA_903934925.1 uncultured bacterium
CTGGAGCACCGCTCGGCGGGGGGCTCGGCGCCGGTGCCGCTGGTGCATCGGCCTGGTAGACGTACCCGCCGGGCGCGAAGGCCCGGCCTCGCTCCGATGTGAGGTTCACGGCGACGTCCGCGGATCCCGGCCCTGCGGCCGCGGGCATCGTCACCTCCACAGTCGCGTCATTGACGACCCGGAAGGCTGCCGCCTTGCCGCCGATGGTCACGCTCGTGGCCCCGGTGAACCCGTACCCGATGATCGCCACCAGGTTGCCGCCCGACACGGGGCCGAAGGCAGGACGCACTTCGGTGATCTCCTGCAGGGACCCGCCACTGCTGCTCGACGAGGTACTGGACGAGCCGCCGCCACCGCCACCGCCGCCACCGGAGGCCTGGTAGGTGAAGGAGGAACTGAGTGTGGCGCTGCCGCCGGGCGTGGTCGCCACGACGTCGACGGCGCCCGCTGCGTGCGCGGGGGTGGTGACGGTGACGCTGGTTGCCGTCGTGCCGGTGATGGTCGCAGCACCACCGTCGAAGGTGACGGCCGTGGCGCCGGACAGGTTGGTTCCGGTGAGGGTGACTGACGTGCCACCGCTCGTGGTTCCCGTCGTCGGGCTGAGGGACGTCAGGGTCGGCGGCGCGTGGTAGGTGAAGGCGCTGGAGAGGGAGTCACTCCCCGACGGTGCGGTGATCGCGATGGCGACGCTGCCAGCGGCGCGGGCGGGCGTGGTGACAGTGACGCTCGTGGACGTGGCTGCGATGATGGTCGCTGCGGTGCCACCGAAGGTGACCGCCGTGGTGCCGGAGAGGTTGGCTCCGCCAAGGGTCACCGAGGTGCCTCCGGCCAGGGCGCCGCCGCTCGGCGACACAGTGAGCAGGGTCGCCGCAGCCGGAGCGCGCAGCAGACCAACGCCGCAGATGGCGGTACTGCACTCCAGGACGTAGCCGGTGTCGGGGAAGGGCTTGGCTGTTGACTGGAGCCAACTGAACACCTGCGAGGCCCCCCACGTCGGGTTGGCGGCCATGAGCAGCGCGGTCACGCCGGACACATGCGGAGCCGCCATGCTGGTGCCGTTGTACGAGCCGTAGGTGGGGGCCGAGGGGAGCGTCGTGCCCGTGTTGAGGGTCGACCAGATGTCCGATCCGGGAGCGGCGATATCGACCGAGTAGCCGTAGTTGGAGAAGGATGAGCGGTCTCCGTCGGAGTCCGTCGAGGCGACGGTGATGACGCTGGTGCAGTTGCCGGGGAAGTTGCCCGATGCGTCGGCATTGTTGTTGCCGGCCGACACGATGACGACCGAGCCGCGTGTTACCGCATCGTCGATGGCTGCCTGTACGGACGCCGGGCACGCCCCACCCCCGCTGAGCGACATGTTGATCACGTCCGCCGGCGTGGCGTTGACCGGCTCGGTGCCCACCGTTGCCCCAGCCGCCCAGTTGATCCCGGCGACGATGTCGGATGTGGACCCGCCGTCAAACGAAAGCACCCGTATGGGCTGGATTCTCGCCTGCGGGGCCACGCCGATGACGCCGATGCTGTTGTTGCCGACCGCGGCGATGGTCCCGGCCACATGGGTGCCGTGCCAGTCCGAGTCTGTCGCGACGCACGAGGTGCCTGTCACGAGCGTCTTCCAGTTGCCAGGATCCAGGGGATTGCTGTCCCAGCCGAGCGCGCCGTAGGTGGCCGTATTGACGTAGTCGCCGTCGGCGTTCGTGGCGCCGGTACGGCAGACGGGGATGCCGCTGGAGACGAAGTCGTACCCTGCGACGTACCGCGCGTCGAGATCCGGATGCACCGTCGATCCGGAGTCGAGGACAGCAACAACGGTGCCCGTGCCCTGGCCGGACGTCCACGTGGCATTCATGGAGGTCTTGCTCGAGGCGACGCCGATACCGTACGGGCCGTACAGCCCCCACAGGCTGCCGTCCGTCCACTTGGCGTCGTCCGGTGGGTCGGTGGGGAAGGCCGTGGCGTACACCCGGCGATCGACCTCGACCGACGCCACGCGCGGGTCGGCCTCGATGTCGGCGATCATGCGCGCCGCATCGGCCTCGCTGACGCCCGTGGTGAGGTCCAGGCGCACGCTCCCGGTGCCGAGATCCTGGGTGTCGTCGACCTCGACGCCGGTGACGGGCAGGTCCTCCGAGGCTGCTGCCGCGGTGACTTCAGCCTGCCGTCCCTCGTCGTCGACGAGGGTGACGATCAGCTGCGTGACGTCACCGGAGGTGGCCTGCGGCTTTATCTCCGCGCCGGAAGCAGCGGCGATGCCGGTGCCGGCCACGGCAGTGATGACGGCGCCGGCCGTCAGGAGGATGAGCGCGCGCCGCATTCGGCCATTGTGCGCGTGCCCGAACCCCGTGCGCACGGCAGGGTCCACCGGCCTCCATCGCAGAGGCCTGCGGTCACGGACGGGAGAGAAGACGCAGGGAGCCGGTGGTGGCGACCGGGATGAATCCGTCCGTCACGGCCTGACACCACACCTCGTACGGCGCCTGACCCCCGTCAGCGGGATCCTCGAACACGTCGTGGATCGCGAGGAGGCCGTCTCGTGCGAGGTGCCCCGCCCATGCGACGTAGTCCGCCATCGCGACGTCGCGTGCGTGACCGCCGTCGATGAACAGCAGGCCGAGGCCCGGGGCGACGAGTCGGGCAATGGTGGGTGAGTCGCCGATGATCGGGACGACGAACTCCTCCAGTCCCGCTTCCTCCAGGGTGCGGCGGAGGAACGGAAGCGTGTCCATGCGACCGGTGCGGGGATCGACGACCTCGGGATCGTGGTGCTCCCAACCGGGCTGGGTCTCCTCGGAGCCGCGATGGTGATCGACAGTGATCAGGACGGTGCCAGCGTCGCGGGCGGCGGCGCCGAGGTAGAGGGCAGACAGGCCGCAGTAGCTGCCGATCTCGAGCAGAGGTCCACGGGAAGCCGCGGCGAGCCCGGCCTCGTGCAGTGCGTATCCCTCGGCCTCGGGCATGAACCCCTTGGTCCCTGCGATCACGCGGTTGGTGGTGTCGTCGATCAATTCGCACTGCCCAGACGCACCTGCACCTGGGATCGCTGGCTGGCAGTCGCGCCCTTTTGCACTGTCGTTCGTATGGTGCCCTCGACACCGAGCTGCCTGAGGTACGCCAGCACATTGCGAGCGCGCTGTCGGGCGATCGTGACGGAGGCGGCGGTTCCGCGCGCATCGCTGAAGGTCCGGATCACCCCGGTGACCTCTTCGTCGCTGAGGCTGTCGGCAAGTCGCTTCAGTGCCGACTTGGCGCTGGCGGAGAGTGCCGGCGAATTCGGCTTGAAGCGCACGGCCGATGGTGCAGTCGACGTGGTCGGTTGTGCGCTCTGTCCCGATGTCGTCGTGATCCCCACGTCAGGAGTCGGCTGAGGTGTCGTGGTGGTCTCCCCGGCTCGGTACACGTAACCGCCTGGGGCGAAGGCGCGGCCGCGTGCTGCAGAGAGGTTCACGGCCACATCGGCCGACCCGGGCGCTGCGGCGGCAGGCATCGTGACCTCGACGGTGGCGTCGTTGATGACCTTGAAGGGTGCGGCCTTGCCACCGATCGTCACGCTGGAGGCGCCGGTGAACCCGTAGCCGATGATCGCCACGACATTGCCGCCGGTCACCGGCCCGAACGCCGGACGCACCTCGGTGATCTCCTGCAGGGCGCCGCCGCCCCCGCCGGAATCGGACGAGCTGCCGCCGGACGACGATCCGCCTGATCCGCCTGATCCGCCGGATCCGCCGGATCCGGGTGCCGACGAGACCGGCGGCACGTACGCGGCGAAGGTGCGCACGTACAGCAGGCGGTTCACCGATCCGGCGGTGTCGGAGATGACATCGGTCGTAGCTGCACCAGCGAGCGCACTGGCGACGGCCCCGGTGGTGGCTGACGGGTTGAGGGCGAGGTAGACGGCCACGGCACCCGCCACGTGAGGCGAGGCCATGGATGTCCCCGAGTAGGTCGCGGAGGCCGAGGCCGACGCGATCCCAGCGGACAGCACATCGACGCCGGGGGCGAAGACGTCGACCAGTGATCCGTAGTTCGAGAACCACGCGCGCACGTCGCTGCTGTCGCTGGCGGCCACGGTGATGGCAGCGGGCACGCGAGCGGGGCTGTAGTACTGCGAGTCGTTGTTGTCGTTGCCCGCAGCGACCGCCACCGGGATGCCCGCGTTGATCACGGCGTCGACGGCGTCATCCAGGGACTTGCTGGCGCCACCGCCCAGAGACATGTTCGCCACGGCGCGCTGCCCCGGGTAGTAGGTCGCGTGATTGGCTGCGATCCAGTTGAGCCCCTCGACGACATCCGAGGTGTAGCCGGAACCAGCGCAGTCGAGCACGCGCACTCCCGCGACAGTGGCCTGTCGTGCCACTCCGTAGTTGGCTCCGGCCACCGTCCCGGCAACATGGGTCCCGTGGCCGTGGCAGTCCTGGGGCAGTGTGTCGCCGTCAACGGCGTCGTACTGGTACCTGCCCATGCGCCCGGTGAACTCCGTGTGATCCTGACGAATCCCCGTGTCGACGATGTAGGTCACGACACCCGATCCCGTTCCAGCGGGCGTGTACCGCTGGTCGTACGTGCGCGTGCGGGTGTCGATTCGGTCCAGGCCCCAGGTGGGGCAGCCGTAGGTTCCGGACGGCACGGAGTCGCTGCACGCGCTGGGGGATGTGGGCGTTGGGCTTGGCGTGGGGCTGGGCGACGCCGTCGGCGAGGCTCCCGGACGGATCTGCCTGACGAAGCGCCCCTCGACCGCCCCGCTGGAGTCGGTGTGCGCATTGAGCGCGCTGGCACCGTTGTCGACGTAGGGGGCCGTAGAACTGCTGGACGTGACGTAGCTCCACGTCTGGGTGCGGTCATTGGGGCTGGCGTATCCGATGACGAACCGTCCGTTGGACGTCGAGGTCGGGCTGAGGACAGTGTTGTAGTTGAACTCCAGGTCCACGTTGCCGCTGCCCTGGTCGATGATCATCAGCTGGGCGCTGAACTTCGGGGTTGAGGCGTTGTACTCGCCGACGTTCACCCAGTTGACGCAGAAGGCGTCCACGTCGGCTGTGCCGTCGAGATTTGTCACCTGTCCGAACTGGACGGGCGTGGTTGCCGCGTTGGTGGTGTCGATGTCGGTGAAGAGCGGAAGAATGAGGGGCCTGGTCGTCGTCGACAGATCGATACCGCGGTAGCTGTTGAAGGCACCGCGTCCGTCGTCGAGTGACACACCGCCGTTGTTGTTGATGATCACGGACGTGTACTCGGTGCCGAACCAGTTCACGGGGAAGCCCAGTGAGATCGATCCGCTGGAGGCGTCGTCCGCGCGGCCCAGGGAGTTGGCCGTGCACCCGACGTTGCTGCGCACGGCTGCGCCCGGCGCGTCCAGAGTGATGGGGAGGTCCTGCTCGACGTACTCCACTCCTGGCATGTCCTCGACCGCCGCGACCTGCGCGGCTGTCATCTCGCCGGCGAATCCGTCCACGGCGCCCACGAGGGTCTTGTCGATGTCTGCTCCGATGCGCTCGGCTCGTGCCATGACCGTTGCGGTGGCGGAGTCGTCCTGTGTCACGACGATGTAGCGGTCGCCAGTCGGCTCGGAGGAGGAATCCGACGCTGAGGGACTCGGGCTCGCGGTCTCGCTGGAGAGCGGGCTCGGGCTGGGCAGAAGTGTGGGCTGGGGGGCGTTCGTGGGGCTGGGAGAAGGCTGCGGATCCGACGTGGGGGTGGGCGAGGAGGCGGGGGCGGCCTCATCAGCGGCTACGCGACCCGCGGCCATCCCGGCCAGGGCGACAGTCGCGACGGCCATGGTGATGGCCAGTGGGATCCGGGTGCGGTTCAGCACCCGACCATTGTGGGTCACGAGTGTCAGACGAGCGGGGCAGAATTTGGTTCCGGGCGATTTCCTCCCGTTTTTCTCACGCATGCGCCCCGGCGGTCGGCCTGTCGGATGCAGCTAGGAGGCCCGGGGCTGAGCGCCCATTCCCGCCTGAGGGCCCAGGTGCTGCAGGAACCAGGTGCGCGCCAGGGCTGCTGCCTGGGTCAGGGTTCCCTCCTCCTCGAACAGGTGGGTGGCTCCACGCACCACCTCGAGAAGGTGGGGGCACCGGAGCTCCTGCTGCGCCTGCCGATTGATGTCGACCACCGCCTGGTCCAGGCTCCCGACGATGAGCAGGGTCGGCGCCTGCACGCCCGACAGCCACCCCCGGGCAAGATCGGGCCGTCCGCCGCGGGACACCACGGCTTCCACGAGATGGGGTGCGGCAGCGGCGGCAGCCAGGGCCACCGCGGCTCCGGAGGAGGAGCCGAGGTAGCCCATCGGGAGCGTCGCCGTCTCCGGCTGGCGAGCGAGCCAGTTGGCGGCCGCCACGACACGGTCGGCGCTGACACCGATGCCCGGGTCCAGACCGCGTTGTGATTCACCCTCGGTGACGAGGTCGAACAGCAGCGTTCCCAGTCCCGCCGCCCGCAGCATCGATGCCACAGCCAGATTGCGCGGACTGTTGCGCGTGCTTCCGGTGCCGTGCACGAACACGACCATGCCCGTGGCGTTGGGGGGAACTGCCAGGTGACCTGGGAGATAGGCCCCGCCGACGTCGATGCGCACGTCGCGATCCATTGCATCGCGTTTGGGGAGGCGCACGCGTCGGGGATGCTCCGCGAGGATCCGGACCACCTCCGCGTCGTCAAGTTGGTCGAAATCCTCGAAGTGCTCTCCCACGGCCCAGAAGGGCTCGGGTTGCTCCAGGCACACGAGGTCATCGACCATTCCTCGCAGTCGCGCCACGGCCTCGCGTGAGCCGACAGGAACGGCGAGAGTGATGCTTCGGGCGCCCATCCTCCGGGCGACGTTCACAGCCGCCGCGGCTGTCGATCCCGTGGCGAGGCCATCGTCGACGACGACGACGTCGCGATCAGTGAGTGTGAGCGGTGACAATCCGGAACGGTACGCCCGCACGCGTCGCGCGACCTCCGTCTGCGCCTGCAGGGTGGCACGACGGACCTCGTCTTCGGAGACGTGCAGCCCGGAGCACACCGCACGATCGATGACCACCACACCGCCCTCGCCTACGGCTCCCATGGCGTACTCGGGGTTGCTGGGTGCACCGACCTTCCGGACCACGAGTACGTCGAGGTCGGCGTCCAGGGCTTCGGCCACAGGCGCGGCTACGGGCAGGCCGCCTCTCGGCAGGGCGAGGATCAATGGCCGTGCGCCGAACCGTCCCGTGAGTTGCGCGGCCAGACACAGGCCGGCCTCATGTCGATCCCGGAACATCAGACACCTCCCCGTCGAGCCTCGCAGGACGCATCTGCGTGAAGAAGCCCGAGCGCGGCCATTGCCCGGTCCGGATTCGTCCAAGGTGAAAGGACCCTGCACCGGCGAAGAGGTGGGCTCGAAGGCGAAGAGGTGGGCTCGAAGGCGATGAGTCGCCACCGACCGTGGTGGGGAGGGGGGTCGCCGAGCCCCCTAGAATCCTCAAGGCCGACGCGGGGCGTAGCGTAGTGGCTAGCGCGCCTGCTTTGGGAGCAGGAGATCGGGAGTTCGAATCTCCCCGCCCCGACCATCCGGTGCTGGACTCCCAGCACGGGAACCCCCTACCTGGAGATGGATCAGCTGTGAAGAGCGACGTCGAGACCTTGACCCCGACCCGAGTGAAGTTGACGGTCGAGGTGCCGTTCGAGGAGCTCCAGCCCAGCATGGACGAGGCGTACGCCCGCATCGCGAAGAGCGTCACCGTCCCCGGATTCCGCAAGGGGAAGGTGCCGGCGCGCATCATCGAGCAGCGCTTCGGACGCGAGGCCGTGCTGGAGGAGGCGGTCAACGACGCGCTGCCCAAGGCATACGAGAAGGCGCTCGCTGAGCACAAGATCATGCCGCTTTCCCGGCCGGAGGTGAACGTCGACGAATTGAAGGACGGCGAGGCGCTCACCTTCAGCGCGGAGGTCGACATCCGACCCGAGTTCGAGCTGCCGGCCTACGACAGCCTGACGGTGACCGTGGCCAACGCCGAGGCCAGTGACGCCGACGTCGACGAGCAGATCGACCACCTGCGGTCGCGCTTCGCCACGCTCAAGGACGTCGAGCGCGCGTCCGCCGACGGCGACGTCCTCCTCGTCGACATCTCCGGTGCCACGGCCGAGGGCGATCCCGTCGAGGACCTCTCCGGCACAGCGCTGTCATACGAGCTGGGCACTGACGGGATGCTGCCCGGATTCGACGAGGCGGTGCGCGGTGCGGCCAAGGACGAGGTGCGCACCTTCGAGTTCACGCCCCAGAACGGGGACTGGACCGACATCCCCCTGACGGTGACCGTCACGGTCACGGGCGTCCGCGAGCGCGAGCTCCCGGCTCTCGACGACGAGTTCGCGCAGCTGGCCAGTGAGTTCGACACCGTCGACGAGCTGCGTGCCGACATGCGGTCTCGACTCATGCGCATGAAGCGGCTCGAGCAGGGTGCTGAGGCCCGCAACAACGTCCTCGACGTCCTGATGGAGTCCGTCGATATCCCGCTTCCGGAGAACCTGATCGCGGAGGAGGTCGAGGCCCACTTCGAGGACGGCCACGACAGCGGCGAGGAGCATCGCAAGGAGGTCGAGACGAATACTCGGCAGGGCCTGAAGAGCCAGTTCATCCTCGACAGGATCGCCGAAGTCGAGGAGATCACGGTGGGCGAGACCGAGTTGTCCGCATGGCTTATCCAGCAGGCTCCCCGCTACGGAATGAGCCCGGACGCCTTCGCCAAGGCCCTGGTCGAGGCCGGCCAGGTGCCCATGGCGATGCAGGACATCCGCCGGGCGAAGGCGCTGGCCCTCGTGCTGGAGGCGGCGAAGGTTGTCGACGCGGACGGCAACGAGGTGGACCTCAAGGCCCTCGACGCTGACATGAACGCGGCCATCGCGTCGGGCGACGCCTGACTCCTCCCGCCCTCTCCCGGCGAGCGGTGAGTTGTGCGCTCGACACCCCGGGTGCAGGTCCGCACTTCTCACCGGTCAACGGAGTTTGGGGTGAGTTCGGCTGATGGCGAACTCGCGGGACTCCGGGGAAGGTCGAGGGGCCCAGCCACGTTAGGGTCGTATGACGGTGCCCGACGGGGCTCCGCGACAGGAGGCTCTGGTGGGTGACATCTACGTGCCGAGTTCGCGTGGTGCGGGCAGCGGCATGACCGGCTTCGGCGACATGCTCGACGAGCGGCTGCTGCGCGAGCGCATCATCTGGCTCGAGGGCCCGGTGATGGACGAGAACTCCAACCGGATCGCCAAGCAGCTCCAGGTGCTCGCCGCCGAGGACCCCGAGCGCGACATATCGCTCTACATCAACTCCCCCGGTGGGTCCATCAGCGCGGGCATGGTCATCTACGACACCATGCAGCTCATCCCCAACGCCGTTGCCACGGTGGCCATGGGCCTGGCGGCCTCGATGGGCCAGTTCCTCCTCTGCGCGGGAGCGTCGGGCAAGCGGTACGCCACTCCGAACACGCGAATCATGATGCACCAGCCGTCCGGTGGTCTCGGTGGCACCGCAAGTGACATCAAGATCCAGGCAGAGCAGATGCTCTTCATCAAGAAGCGCATGGCCAAGCTCATTGCCGAGCACACCGGTCAGACGCTCGATCAGATCGAGTCCGACTCCGATCGCGACCGCTGGTTCGACGCTGACGAAGCCCGTGAGTACGGGATCATCGACCACGTCTACTCCACGCACGCCGACGCCCCCAAGGCCGGCAAGGGAGGCAGCAAGTGAACGAGCATCAGGCATTCGTCCGCGCGGCTGAGCGCACAGCTCCGCAGGCCCGCTACATCCTCCCCGAGTTTCGGGAGCGCAGCGCGAACGGCGAGCGCGTCCACAATCCGTACACGAAGCTCTTCGAGGAGCGGATCATCTTCCTCGGCGTGCAGATCGATGACGCGTCTGCGGATGACGTCATGGCGCAACTGCTGACCCTCGAGTCGCTCGATCCGGATCGTGACATCCAGATCTACATCAACTCCCCGGGTGGCTCGTACACCGCGATGACGGCGATCTACGACACCATGCAGTTCGTGAAGCCGCAGGTGCAGACGGTGTGCCTGGGCCAGGCAGCAAGCGCGGCCGCCGTGCTCCTGGCTGCGGGAAGCGCGGGCAAGCGCTTCGCCCTGCCGCATGCTCGGGTGCTCATCCACCAGCCCTACACCGAGGGCGGAGGGCAGGGGTCCGACATCGAGATCCAGGCCAACGAGATCATCCGCATGCGCACGGAGATGGAAGGCATCATCGCCAAGCACACCGGGAAGACGCCGGAGGAGATCGCCAAGGATATCGAGCGCGACAAGATCCTCACGGCCGCAGAGGCCAAGGACTACGGCATCATCGATGCGGTGATCAGCAGCCGCAAGGCGTGAACCCAGTGGCCACTCGCGGTGCCCAGTGGCCACTCGCGGTGCCCAGTGGCCACTCGCGGTGCCCAGTGGCCACTCGCGGTGGGGTTCAGTGGAGGAGGCCGAGGTCCATCGCGCGCTGGTAGGCGTCCTGTCGGCTGTGCGTGCGCAAGGCGCGCATGGTCTGGTGCAGGTCCTGCTTGACGCTCGAGTTCGAGACGATCAGCAGTCGGGCTATTTCGGTGTTCGACAGTCCCTCGCCCGCGAGAGCGAGGATCTGCTTCTGCCTGGGGGTGAAGGCGAGTGACCACTCTCGCTGGCTGACCGACCCGGGAATGTCCGTCGCCCCGGTACGGGGATGCGTGGCCCACATGCCGATCACATGCCCGAGTGCTCTCAGCAGGGTTCGCGCCTCATCATCGTCTTCCCACCTGCGTGAAGTGACGAACCCGAGATTGCCGATCACTATGCCGGCATGGCGAAGGGGGCTGGCGATCGCCGACCGAGCCCCGCGCTCCTCAAACCGCTCGGCCAGGAACGTGTCGTCCAGCGCGGACAGGTAGGTCCCGGCGAAGTCGTCCGTGTCGTCCACGATGATGCGGTCCTCGCGGGTCGAGTGGACGGCAGAGATATCCAGTTCGAGAGGCAGGATCGAGTACCGGTCGACAAGGTCTCGCGTCCAGCCGATACTCGCGATGCTCACCAGGTGCGTGCCCTCCACCAGGATCCACAGGAAGCCCGCCACCATCCCGCGACGTGCGAGGGGTCCGGCCTGCAGTGCCTGCAGGAGTGCCCGGGGCGCGGGATAGGTGCTGGCGTAGCGAATGAGCTGGGGGAGGCCGCCGAGGCTCTCGTGATGAGGCGGAGCGGTGGAGTCAGGCCGTGTGGTGCTCACTGCTCACCTGCTGAGAGAAGTCCGCGCTGATCGGCCCTCTGGGCCGCCGTGCGTCGATCGGTGGCGTCTAGAAGGCCCATGACCCGGGAGAGGTCCTGCTTCACTGTCGACGTAGAGATGCCGAGCGCATGGGCGATGCTGGTGTTGGTGCGCCCCTCGAGCACGAGTTTGAGAATCTGCCGCTGTCGCGCGGAGAGCACGAGGTCGCGGACGGCGTCGTCGCCAAGCTCCAGAGGCACACCCGAGTCGGGGTGCGTCAGCCACATCCCCAGGTAGTGCGAGATGGCATCCAGGCAGGCGATGTCGAGAGTGCTCCAGACGCGCGCTTTGCGACAGTTGAGGGTGAAGCCACCGATCGGCCGGCCATCGCTGTGGATGGAGGCATTCACATGGTCGCCGCCCTCGAATCGCTTCTTGAACCGCTGCCAGCGACTGTCTGGGCGACGGGGGCTGGTGTAGCGCTCCTCCACCTCGGAGGTCGGCACGATGATCGCCTCGCCCTCCCAGAAGGCGTCTGCCATCGGGTAGTCGCCGTTGAGGTCCAGGGTGGACAGGCCGGCGAGCTCGTCGGGCAGGTAGCCGTACGAACCGAGAATGACGAGCTTGTCTCCAGCGGCCCACATCACTCCAGCGCAGTCAGCACCGAAGTTCTGGCCGGGGCCCTCGACGATGGCGCGTGCCACCTCGTCAGGATGAGGAGATCGGCCGATCACCTCGAGCAGGAGCGGAATGCCCCCGAAAGGCGTCACTGTCGACCCCCCCTCCATCGCGTGCGCTCGCGACAGCCAAGCACAGTCGGAGCCCCGGTGGACGCGAAACGCGGGTGTCGTCCGGCGTGCCGCAGGGCTGCATGGGACCCGATCCCGATGTACGGTCAGGGGGTCATCTTGATCGGGGTGGCTGGCTGCGTCGTGGCGTGAGCCAGCATCGGGGTCGTGGCGTGAGGCAGCATCGGGCCGGACGGACCTGCCCGGGAAGTGGGAGCGAGCAATGGCGCGGATCGGCGAGAGCGGCGACCTGCTCAAGTGCTCCTTCTGCGGCAAGTCCCAGAAGCAGGTCAAGAAGCTGATCGCCGGCCCGGGCGTCTACATCTGCGACGAGTGCATCGATCTGTGCAACGAGATTATCGAGGAGGAGCTCAGCGAGGCGGCCGAGTCCTCCTGGGGGGAGCTCCCTAAGCCGCGTGAGATCTTCGACTTCCTCGACCAGTACGTCATCGGGCAGGACGTCGCCAAGAAGTCTTTGTCAGTTGCGGTCTACAACCACTACAAGCGGGTCCAGGCGGAGCAGAGCGGGTCCGAGCGCAGCAAGGACGAGCGGGTCGAGCTGGCGAAGTCGAACATCCTGCTGCTCGGGCCCACATGCTCGGGCAAGACGCTGCTGGCCCAGACCCTCGCGCGCATGCTCAACGTCCCGTTCGCCATTGCCGACGCCACCGCGCTCACCGAGGCCGGCTATGTGGGTGAGGATGTCGAGAACATCCTGCTGAAGCTGATCCAGGCGGCCGACTATGACGTCAAGCGGGCCGAGACGGGCATCATCTACATCGATGAGATCGACAAGGTCGCTCGCAAGAGCGAGAACCCTTCGATCACCCGCGATGTCTCCGGCGAGGGCGTGCAGCAGGCGCTCCTGAAGATTCTCGAAGGCACGACGGCGTCGGTGCCCCCCCAGGGCGGCCGCAAGCACCCGCATCAGGAATTCATCCAGATCGACACCACGAACGTTCTCTTCATCGTGGGTGGTGCCTTCGCCGGCCTCGATCACATCGTCGAGGAGCGGCTCGGCCAGAAGCAGCTGGGTTTCACCTTCGATCTGGTCGAC
>CAIZPS010000212.1 GCA_903934925.1 uncultured bacterium
AGGTGAGGAGAGGGAAGGATGTATTTCGGCAGGCCCCAGTAGTTGGAGGCGACGTACCACAGCGCAACAACAATCACAGCCACAAGGAGTGCGGGCCAGAGCCCCAGCAGCGAAGCCTTGGCCTTGGATGTCGCCTGATTCGTGCCTGACTTCTTCGAAGGTGCCGTCGTGGTCGTCATTGGGACACTTCCCGCATCGCGTGCGCCGCCTCATACAGCGCCTGTTCGGCCCGTTGACGCAGTGAACTGAACTCGTCCGAGAACATCTGCTCCGCAGTCCTTGGCCTCGGGAACGGAACGTCATATTCGGCGATGATTCGCCCGGGCCTCGCCGCCATCACGACCACTCGGTCGGAGAGCTGAATCGCCTCGCGAATGTTATGGGTGACGAAGAGCACCGTGCTGTCAGTCGACATGAAGATCTCCGTCAGCCACTGGTTCATGTCATCACGAGTCATCTCATCCAGCGCCGCAAAGGGCTCGTCCATGAGAATGGTGTCCGGCTCCATTACCATCGCGCGGGCAATAGCCACTCGCTGCTGCATGCCACCAGACAACTGCCGAGGGTAGTGCTTCATGAACCTGCTCAGGCCTACTCGCTCGATCATCGCCTGGGCTCTAGGCACTGCTTCCTTGCGACTCACGCCCGCCAGCTCCAGAGGAAGCAGCACGTTCTTGAGGACATTGCGCCACTCCAGAAGCGTGGCCGATTGGAAGACGTACCCGATCTGCCGCCGCTTCACGGCTTCCTTGGGGTCCAGGCCGTTGACGCGCAACTCCCCAGTCGTCGGCTGGAGGAGGTTGGCGATGGATCTCAGCACCGTCGTCTTTCCGCACCCCGACGGCCCAATGAGCGAGACGAATTCGTTCCGCTTCACCGTGAGGTCAAAGTCGCTCAGGACTGTCGTGGGACCCGATGCGGAATCAAAAGTGATCCCTAGCCCACGAATCTCAACAGCGGCTTCCACTGAATCCACTCTCCTGTCGAATGTCGCCTGACCTGACGCACACTGCACTGCTGGTACTGATGACTGCTGGTACTGATGACTGCCGGTGGGAGAACACTCCTCCCACCGGCAGTCACCGTCAACTACCAGGTGATCGTGCGGTATTCCGAGGGAACGTTCGCCACGAACTGGTCATTGAATGCCGTGGCGACATCCGCCGGGGCATCCAGCTGGCCGATGGCCAGCGTCGCGTCGGCGGACTGCTGCCAACTCGACTGAACCATGTCACCGATCAATCCAGCCTCAGCCGCTGGCCCCTGTGACATGAGATTGCACATCTCATTCACCTGAATGATCTGCAGCTCGAGATCCAGGTCAGGAGCCGCATCCACGGTGTACTGGGCGCCTGCCTTGCGGTTCTCCTCGCTGGAGCACACCCACTGCCAACCACGCAGAGTGCCATTGACCAGGCCCTGAACGACCTCCGGACGCTCCGCGACAGTGCTCTCCAGCGTCACGATGGAGTCACCTGGCAGGAAGAGCCCGACATCGGTGGGGCGCAACTCGTTCACGTTCTCGCCGGGGTTGTAGCCCTCCTTGTAGACAACGTGCTTCTCGTTCCACTCCGTAGCACTGGCGCAGTCGAATGCATCATTGAAGAACTCCTCCATGGAGAACTTCTGAGGAAGCCACTCGACGTCCTCGACCGTGAGCCCGGACTTGACCGCTGCCGCCTGGATGCCGGCCTCTCCTCCGCCGACCCACACGCCGACCTTCTTGCCTGCGAGGTCCTCGAAGCCATCGATCCCGGTCGACGTCTTGCACATGATGAACAGGCCATCAGCCTGGTTGATGCCACCGACACCCACGACGGGGATGTCCTCTTGGCGGTTCGTGTAGACACCTGCCGGATTCATCACGGCGAAGTCCGCAGACCCAGAAGCGAGGAGTGCGCCGGCTCGTACGTCCGGACCGCCCGGGATGATCTCGACGTCGAGTCCCTCCTCGGCGAAGAAGCCCTCCCGCACGGCCGCGAACTGCCCGGCCTCCTCGCCCTGGATGACCCAGGGCATCACGTACTTGATCGGAACCAATTCCGCGGGAGCCTCCTCTGCAGCGGGAGCCTCCTCTGCAGCGGGAGCCTCCTCTGCGGCGGGAGCTTCCGCGCTCTCCGCCGATGCGGCTGCGTCCCCACCGGACTCGTCCGAGCTCGACGAGCCGCTGCACGCAGCCAGCATCATCAGGCTTCCGGTGAGTCCCACAGCAACGAGAGCACGCGAGAGCCTGCGTGCGCTATGTGTGTTAACGGTCACTCGATTCCCTTCCTCGATCGGCACCACAACGGTGCCTGAATGGCGGTTCGCCGACGGCGTTTATCGGCGTGCGACGGGCCGTGTGTCGATGCGCCCATCGGACACCCCACGCGCAGGTGTGTCAAGCATGTTTTCCGAATTGTTCGCAATGACATTGCACAAAGAATGTCCACTACAAAGGCCGGTGGATTCACGCATCTGCAGATCCATGTGCATCGCCCAACGTGCGAGCGTGAGCGTCGTAGAGGTCAAGGGCTGACTCAGCCAGCACCTTCAGCGAATCCGCATCCGAGAAGGCCTCCTTGATGGCGACAATGTTCGTCTCGGGGTCCGAGATCGAGAACGGATGATCGGTACCGAACATCAGATGGCTGACTCCCACCAGATCCGCTGCGGCATGGAGCGCACGAGGGTGGTAGACCACGGCATCCAGGAACAGTTGATCGATGACGTCGCTGGGCGGGGTCGGCATCCTTTCCACGAGTGCCGGATCCGAGCGCCAGCCCGCATCCAGACGCCCTGCAAGGAACGGGATCGTCCCGCCACCATGAGATCCGATGATGCGCACGTGCGGGTGCCTGTGCAGGACCCCCGCATAGACCAAGCGGGCCAGTGCGACGGTGGTCTCGAGCGGGAAGCCCACCGCGACAGGCATCGCATGCCCGAAGCCCTCAAGTTCATCCAGCGCGATGCCGTAGTGAGGATGCATCAGGAGCGGGAGGCCTGTCTCATCCAGCGCCTCCCATACAGGAGCCAGTTCCGGCGCGTCGAAGGTGAAGCCTGCGATCCGGCTCCCGGTGATCGCTCCGTAGAGCCCCTCGGTAGCTGCGATCTCCCTCACCACCTGCGCCACGTGCGCGACTCCCAGGCCTGGCAGAGCCCCCATGCCCAGAATGCGATTTCCCGTACGGGACTGAAGCGTCGCGAAGTCGGCATTGAACTGCCTGGCTACAGCCGCGCCCTCCTGCTCGGAGAAGGGGTCCAACCACGGATTTCCCAGCGAAAGGATGGTCTGGTCGATCCCGAAGCGATCCATGAAGGACAACTTGGCTTCCAGTGACCAATAGTCCTCGGAGATCACTCGCCCAGCATGACCGGGAGCCTCCTCCTCGGGAAAGATCACGAACCGCTCGATGCCATCCTCCCGAGAGACGCGCGGGATAGTGGGTCGCGCCTCCAGCAGATCCAGGTACCACCGCGGGTAGAAGTGCGAGTGGACATCGACGATTCCTCGATCCATGTGTTGCACCTGCGACCCCTTTCGCCATGCGTGTGCGCCCAGAAATGTTCAGGGCAAACCGGTCTCGTATCGCTCCTAGGGCGATGCACGATCAGCCCTGTCGAGACTATAGACAGCAAACGCCCGAACTCTTCGAGAATTGTGATTTGCACCTGTGAATGTTTGTTCCGATGCGAGATGATTCCGACAGGCACCCAACATTCACAGGTGCCACGGATGAGCGCTCAATGATGGAGGACGTACGTGAATCGAGCACGCAACACCACCGTGAAGGAGTTCTGCGCACTGGACCCGGTCCCGTACTTCGTGGACGGTGAATGGTCTCCAGGCGTGGCGGACCCGATTGCCGTGTTCGATCCGGCGAACGGGCTTCCCGTGGCCACCGTTGCGTGCGCAGACGAAGCGGCTGTCGACAGCGCAGCAAGAGCCGCACGCTCTGCCTTCGATCGAGGAACATGGTCTCGGGCGCGGCCGGATGAGCGTGCTCGACAGATGAATGCCTGGGCCGACCTCGTCGACCGCGACAGTGAAGTCCTCGCTGAGATGGAAACCCTGCAGACTGGCAAGCCGATCAGGGAGTCACGAGGTGACGTCGCCAGGGCTCTAGACGGCTTGCGCTTCTATGCGGCCGCGGCACGCAATCAGCGAGGTGAGGTCATCGACGTCAGCGACCGGCATCACAGTTACGTCATCCGCCAACCACTCGGCGTGGTCGCCGCCATAGTCCCGTGGAACGTTCCAATCGTCTTGACCATCTCCAAGGTGGCACCGGCTCTTGCTGCAGGCAACTCAGTGATCGTCAAGCCGAGCCAGACCACGCCACTGACCGCCCTGTATCTCGCGAAGCTGTGGGAGGAGGCGAATCTGCCGCGAGGTGTCTACAACGTGATCAACGGTCCTGGCCGCAGTGTCGGCGAGACCCTGTGCCTGCACCCGCTTGTCACGGGCATGTCCTTCACGGGTGGCACGGACACCGGACTCCACCTCGGGGAGCTCGCTGCTCGCCAGAACAAGAGAGTAATGCTCGAGTTGGGCGGGAAGTCTCCGAACATCGTCCTAGCGGATGCCGATCTGACCAAGGCAATACCCGGTGCCGCCAATGCCATCTTCTACGGACAGGGCCAGATTTGCGCCGCAGGATCGAGACTTCTCGTCGAAGCGCCAATCTATGACCAGGTTGTCGAAGGTGTTGCGGCTATCGCCAGCTCGCTCCAGATCGGCGATCCACTCGATGAGGTCACCGAGTTCGGCTGCCTCACATCCCAATCACACAGGGACGAGATCCTTGGTTGGGTGGACCGAGCAACCCAAGACGGTGCCAGCGTGGCGGCTGGGGGGCACGTAGCTTCAGTGCCCGGGCTTCCGAACGGGGCGTTCATGGAGCCGACTGTCCTCGTGGATGTTCCTCCCACAGCGCCTATCTCCTGCGAGGAGGTATTCGGTCCTGTTCTCGTCGTGCAGCGGGTCGACGGTGAAGAGCAGGCCATCGCGTGGGCCAATGACTCCTCCTTCGGATTGAGTGCAGGGGTGTGGAGCCGCGACTCGGGACGCGCTAGGCGAATCGCGGGCCGCCTGGAAGCGGGAGTCGTCTGGATCAACGACTACGGAGTCTTCAATCCGGCGATGCCCTTCGGCGGCGTCAAGCTCAGCGGGAGCTCCCATCGGGAGTGGAGCCATCTCGCATTGGACGCATACCTCGAACACAAGTCGATCTGGGAGGCCAACTCATGAGTTCATTCAAAGGTCGAAACGTCATCGTCACCGGGGGCGGCCAAGGTATCGGGCGCGCCTACGTCGAGGCATTCGTGCGAGAGGGGGCCCGCGTCGCCATCTTCGACATCAATGATCCAAGCATCGTTGTCGAAGAAGTCACCGGTAACCAAGGCTCCGTCATCGGCCATCGAGTCGATGTCACTGACAGAGAGCAGGTTCAGGACGCTGTCCAGGCGACCCTCAGGGACTTCGGTCATGTCGATGTTCTTGTCAACAATGCTGCCTACTACGAGGGGCTCACGTTCAGTTCATTCGATCGGATTTCCGAAATCGATTGGGACCGCTCGATGAACGTCAATGTGAAAGGCGTGTGGCTGATGTGCTCGGCCATCGCTGATCACATGCGAGAGCGCAACTACGGTCGAATCATCAACATCTCCAGCAATGTTGTCTTCATGGGCAAGACGAACTTCCTGCACTACGTGACCTCCAAGGG
>CAIZPS010000213.1 GCA_903934925.1 uncultured bacterium
AGCCGCAGGAGACCGCGCAGGGACTGCGGGGCGGCCGGCAGGACGGGAACGAACTCGTAAGCAGCGGGTCTGACGCCTGCGGCCAGTTCGGGAGTGACGGGGACTCGCTCGTTCGGCGCAGCGGGATCGACCATGACCCGGACGCGCGCAGTGGCCAGCAGCGCCACTGCCCGGCCATCCGTTCGATACCCCAGCAGAGGCGGTCCCTCGACCGACCACCAACGGGACGGCAGGTCGATGCTGCGTGCCCGTGCCGTGCATGCTGCCGCGATCGAATCCGGCAGTGACCGCCCCGCTGCGAGGTCCGCGACGATTCCCTCACGCAGGTTCTCGGGCACTGCCATGCCCGAGGCCCGCAGCACGATCTCTGCCGCTACGACGCCTGCCTCGTGCGAGGTCCCGACAGGAACGGGCCGAACCACGTCGCCCACGACCGGGGCCACGAGGGTGTCGATCGCCTCCAGGGTCTCTCCCTGCATCGCGGCCTGCCGGGCGGCGAGACGTCTTCCCCGTTGCGCCTGTTCAGCCTCCGAGCGCTCGAGGGCCGCGAGTGCCACGCAGCGCGTGACGAGGTCGACAGCCGCTTGCCACTCCTCCATGGTCTGGGGGGCCGGCCCGTCGGAGACAAAGCAGCGGAGCCCGCTCGTCACCCACACTCCGCGGGTCACGGGGAGCGGCACATCGAGCGGGCCGATATCGGCCCCGGGAACACCGCACCAGCGTGCGCTGCCCGACGTGATGCGGAGCCACCCCTGGATGGAGCGGTCGGCCAGCGGCACGGAGTCCGCACTTGTGGACACCGACTCGCCGGGTGCGCACCTCAGGGCCGATCCCGAGGGAGCGATGACGCGATCGGCCCAGCGATCACCGCGGCCTGCCTCGTTGAGCCGGTAGATCCACTCGACGAGGCAGTCAGTGCCATGAAGGGAGTCCTGGCCCAGGGGAACGATCTCCACGGACGTGCCCGGAAGGCCCGTCATGAACACCTGCCCGCGTGCGGGAACCCGCGCCCCGACAGCCCGATCCCCGGCACGCAGCGTCAGCATCGGGCACCGCGGGCCGTCACCGTCCTGGACGAACACGATGACGTCGCCGGAGATGACGTCAAGCGTCTCCCCGGGTGCCAGCTCCAGCAGGTCGACTGCGGTGAGCGGTCGAATGGTCATTCCGTCGTCACCAGCCGCGCGTAGGCGCCGCCCAGGCGCATGAGCTCGTCATGGGTGCCGCGCTCGACGACGACTCCTCGGCTGAGCACGATGATCTCGTCCGAGTCGCGGATCGTGGAGAGTCGATGCGCAATGACCAGGCAGCCGATTCCCCGACGACGGATGGCCTCGTCGACCCGCTGCTCGGTCTGGGGGTCGAGCGCGCTAGTCGCCTCGTCGAGAATGAGCAGCGAGGGGCGGCGCGCCAGCGCACGCGCGATCTCAAGTCGCTGTCGCTGGCCGCCGGAGAGATCGGAGCCCCCCTCATTGAGGACCGCATCGAGTCCGCCCGGACGTCGGGCGACGTCGTCGGCGAGCTGGGCGTCGCGAATCGCCTCGATCACGTCGCGCTCCGGAATGGACGAGTCCCACAGAGTGACGTTGTCGCGAATCGTGCCGGCGAAGATCGAGACATCCTGATCGACGAGCGCGAGACCGTCCGTCAGCACGATCGGCGAGTGCTTGCGTCGGGGAATGCCGTCGACGAGCAGTTCACCCGACCACGGTTGGTACAGCCCGGTGACGAGTCGAGAGATCGTGGACTTACCGCAGCCGGAAGGACCGACGAGAGCGATGCGCTGGCCCGGGCGCAGATTGAAGGAGATGTCCTCAACTATCGCGGGGCCCCTGCGCGAGTAGCCGAAGGTGATGTCGCGGAGTTCGAGCTGACCGCGGATGACACTCGGTGCCTGCGTGTTGTCAGCGCCCTCCCACTCGTCCTCGAGGTCCGCTTCGAGAACGTCGTCGATCTGCTCCAGGGACGGACGCAGCAGGACGGTGGACGACAGGGCCAGGACGATGGACGTGACCGGGGCGATCAGCATGCCAACGAGGGCGATGACGGCGATCAGATCGCCGGGATCGAGTCGGCCGATGATGATCTGCGCCATCACGGCTCCGGTGATGACGATCATGGACAGACCGGTGAGGACCGTGGGCACCAGGCCCACTCGGAGCATCCGCTCGGCAACAGCCTGCTGTGCTTCCAGCACCTTGTACTCGGCGGCAACACCGCGCGCGATGATCCCGTCCTCGGCGCCGGACGCCTTGATCGACTCCACCTGGCTCAGCGCCGCGATCATCGTCATGCCGCGGTCGATCGACACCACCAGCGTCTTGGCCGTCTCGTCCTTCGCCTTGTCGATCTGCGCGCGCATGATCAGGGCCATCGTTGCTGCGATCACCAGGGCGATGACGCCGGTGATGGGATCGACGATGAGCAGTGCGATCGCCGCAACCAGTGCCATCAGGATGCCGCTGCCGACCTGCGTGACAAGGGCGATCACGGACTCACCCAGCGACTCGACGATCACGGCGCGCTGGGCTGTCGATCCGGCACCACGCTGGGAGTGGAATGACGCCGGGAGGCGCAGGAGGCGCTCCACCATGGCCGTGCCCATGCGGATGCTGATCTTGGTGGCGAAGCGAATGGAGATGAGCCCCTGCATGGCCTGGAGGACGGCCTGCAGCGCGAAGGCCACCACCAGCCCGACGAGCACCCCGGACACCATCACCGCACCCGCACCCGACAGTCCGTTGCCGAAGGCGGCAAGCAGTTGCGGCTGCATCAGCGTCGGAACGATGAGGAGGATGGCCAGGATCGTCGTCAGGACGACGGCCGCGGTGACGTTGCCGGCAGCGGACAGGAGCCGAGGGACCACGGCCGGCCGCGAGCCGCCCTTGACGAAGCCCTCGCCGGGAACGGCCTCGATCACGACTCCGGTGAAGCTGGAGTCGAACTCCTCGTGATCGACCTTGCGCGCACCGCCGGCCGGGTCGTTGATGAACCAGCCCGAGCGATCGAATCCCTCGACCACGAGGAAGTGGTAGAAGCGCCAGTGGATGATCAGTGGGAACACCATGGACTTCAGCCGCTCCGGCTCCCTGCGGAATGCCTTGGCCGTGAGCCCGTAGGAACGGGCGGCCTCCAGGACGTTCTTGGCGGTGGCGCCATCACGCGAGACGCCGCATGCCTGGCGCATCTCGTCGAGGGGTACGACCCGGCCGTAGCGACCCAGGACCATCGCCAGGCTCGCCGCGCCGCATTCCGTGGCCTCCATCTGCAGCACCGTCGGCACGCGCTCCCGGCACCGGCGTGGCGGCGGAGGGGTCGATGGCGGGGCAACAGCCTCGGTGGTCATGAGATGCCGAGCATCCCCTGAAGAAGCGTGCGCTCGGACAGGACGAAGGACACGGTGACCTCAGCGCCGGGAGGCAGCGCGCTGGCCGGCTCGAGCGAGACCATCGTCAGTTGGACCGCTCCCTCGACCGGCAGCGCGGTCCGCGCCATGGCGATGTCGGCCGGGACGGGAGCACTGGACACCGACACCACGCGTGCCGAGACGGTGCCCTGTCCCGGGACCGACAGTTCCACGCGAAGGGCATCGGCGACGGCGATTGCGTCCCGCTCCGGCAGAGCGACGAGAACCGACCTGTCGCTGCCCTGGGGGAGCACCGTTGCGACGGCGCTCCCGAGCGAGACGACTCCCCCGGTGAGGACGAGCGACTGCCACACCTTCCCGGCCACCGGACTGATGGCGTCGAAGCCCGATCCGTCAGCCGTCACTCCTGTGGCGATCGTGCTGCCGGGTACCACCGTCGCGCCTTCACCCGACATGACCTCGGTGATCACTCCGGGGGCTGGACTGACCGACTGGACGACACCACTCACCGCCACAGCCCGGCCCTCGGCCGAGATCGCCGTGACGGTCGTGGTGGCCGCCGCATAGCCGAGAAAGGCCACGATCGCGAGGATCACGCCGACGGCCGCGAGCCAGGTGCGGCGGGTGACGATGGGCAGCAGGTTGTCGACCTGCTCGGGAACGTCAAGGCGGGCGAGTGCCGACGCGCGGAACGGGCTCGCCTGGAGCGCTGGCGCGGTGGGCTTGTCCTCGACCGCCTCGAAGATGGCATCGAGGACATCCGACTGGCGCTTTCGCCTGATTCCGTCGTCATCCGCCACGGCGCCAATCTAGGCCACCGGCCCGTGGTAGCGTCTCGCACGCCTCGCCCACCATGGCCACACCGACCATCTGGAGTCCCGGTGAGCAGTGATCCTGAGTACCGCTACCCGGAGCCGACGACCACGTACGCGGCGTTCGCCGGGCTGGTCCGCTGGTACCGCCCCTATCTCACGGGCATGAAGCGCCTCATCAGCTGGACCGTCACCGGCACACTTCTCTACCTGGTGACCGTAGCCCTGACGCCCCTGCTGGTGGAGGGGATTCTCGATGAAGGCACCTGGGAGAGCCGGTTCGCTCTCGGCCTCGTCGTCATCATCGCGTTGCGGCTCATGTCGTCCTACTTCGCCTACATCGGAGCGCACCGGGTGGGAAGCGAGTCCGCCTCACGCCTGCGGATGCGGATCTTCGACCGCGCACTCGAGTCCCGCATCTCACGGCAGCAGGTCCTCGGCCGCGCGTCGATCGTCAGCCGCCATGCGGAGGACGTCGACCGGATCGCCGAAGCTGTCGAGAAGTCCCTGACCCAGGGCCTCACCGCCGTGGGGCGGATCCTGCAGAGCCTGGTGCTGCTGGCGATCATCGAGCCGATCGCCGGCCTGGCGATGGCCGTCGCGACAGTCGTGTTCCTGCTCGCCTACCGTCACATCGGGCGCTCCCTGCTCCACATCGATCACCGGCGCACCGAGGCCAGCACCGGCGTCGCCAGCATCGTCGACGAGGGCATCAGCACGTCACGACTGCTGTCGGGCCTGAATCTCGGGGCCTGGCAGCGACGCCGGTTCGCCCACCGCGTCGAGGAGCTCGAGCTCCGCACGCACGAGCAGGGGGTCGCCGTCGCTCGACTCAATCTCGCCGCCGACGCCGCGGGGCTAGCGGGACTGTTCGTCGTCACGATGGCAGCGGTGGTGCTGGGTGGTGAGAGCCTGGCCGGCGTTGCCGCCGCCATCCTGTACGTGGTGAGCGTCGTCGTGGGCCTGGAGACCCTCCCGCCCTGGGTCCGCGCAGTCCAGCTCGGCGTGGTGTCCCAGCGCCGCATCGACGTGATCCTGAACGAGCCGGACCGCGTGGACCGAACCACGAGCACCAAGGACGGCGGCGGCCCCGTGGGGCTCGCGGCCCGGGGACTGTCCCTGAGACTGGAGACCGGGAGCCAGCTGACCGACGTCGAGCTGGCAGTGCCCCGCGGAGCGGTTCTCGGCGTGGTCTCGTCGCCGTGGCCACTCGCCGATGGGCTCGTCGCAGCACTGGCGGGCGACCAGAACCCGGACGCCGGAGACGTCACCCTCGACGGCACTGACATTCGCAGTGCGGCCGTGCGCGGACGGATCGCCTTCGTGCCTGACGAGACCGCCGGATTCGACGTGTCGGTGATCGACGAACTCCACGGAGCGGCGCCGCACCTGAGCGACGAGCAGGCCCGTGACCTGCTCACGCGGCTCGGGCTGGGGCACCTGGTCGACCGCCCCGGGGGCCTCGCCACGCCACTCGGTCCGGGGGGCAAACTGCTGTCGGTCAGCGACCGACAGCTGCTCAACCTGGCCGTCGCTGTCGCGTCGGACCCTCGGGCCCTGCTCGTGGGATCCGTCATCCCGCTGGCCGACGCCGACGTCGCCCTACCCCTCATCACGATGCTGCGGGAGCACGCCTACGAGGCCACCGTGATGAGCGTGCGCGACCCGCTGGTCGCGGAGGCGATGGACCTGATCGCCTTCGTCGACGCCGACAGCCTGCGCACTGGCACGCACCAGGAACTGCTCGTCTCGTCACCGGCCTACTCCCGACTGTGGGAGCAGCGCCTCACCGGTGCCGATGTCGATCTCAGCGTGCTCGGCCTGTCCGCCGATGACGAGGCCGGCATCTACACCCGGCTCGTCACCGAGAGCTACGCCGCAGGGGATCCGGTCTACCGCGAGGGATCACCTGCCGACCGCATCCTGTTCGTCATATCCGGTCAGGCGGCGGTGACCGTCATCGGCAGCGACGGCCACGAGCGACGGACGGCAGTCCTGGGGCCGGGGAACCACTGCGGCGACCTCCGCCTGACGGTCGGCGAGACTCGCGCGGAGAGCCTGTGGGCCGTGACGCCGCTGGTGGTGCGATCGCTCAGCCGCGAGGCGATCACCGCAGGTATCACCGGACTGCTGGACCGCACCCCGACAGAGCGACGCATCGTGACCTCGATCCTGCGGGACGGTCCGGGAACGGCGGAGGAGATCAAGGTCCGGCTGCCCGACGTGGACGCGCGGCTGTTCGAGTCCAGCCTGGCCCTGCTGGTGAAAGACGGTGCGGTGCGGGAGTCAGACGGCGTGCTCAATGCGGTTCAGCGGCGGCAGACCCTGCCCGGGGCAGCTGCCGTGCTCGACCGCCTTCGCGACATGTAGTCGCCACGGAGCACGAGCACCGATGTCCGCGACCTCATCCTGCCGGCGTCGCCTGCACACAGGTGAGGGCCCCGTCCTGCGACGGGGCCCTCACCTGTGGTGTCGATCGTGACGACCGCGGATCAGTAGCCGCGGTAGTCGAACTCCTCCAGCGGGACCGCGGCACCCGACGTCGCACCAAAGGCGCTGTAGTCCAGATCGTCGTAGCTGCCGAAGCTGGCGTACATCGCAGCCTTGGCCTCCTCGGTGGGCTCGACCTTGACGTTGCGGTAGACCGGCATGCCGGTGCCCGCCGGGATGAGCTTGCCCAGGATGACGTTCTCCTTCAGGCCCAGGAGCGGATCGCTCTTGGCGTGGATCGCCGCATCGGTGAGGACGCGAGTGGTCTCCTGGAAGGAGGCCGCCGACAGCCAGGACTCCGTGGCCAGCGAGGCCTTGGTGATGCCCATCAGCTCCGGACGACCCGAGGCGGGCTGGCCGCCCTCGGCCACCACGCGACGGTTCTCCGACTCGAAGTGGGAGCGCTCCACCAGCTCGCCGGCGAGGAAGCCGGAGTCGCCGGCCTCGACGATGATCACGCGCTTGAGCATCTGGCGGACGATGACCTCGATGTGCTTGTCGTGGATCGACACGCCCTGCGAGCGGTAGACCTCCTGCAC
>CAIZPS010000214.1 GCA_903934925.1 uncultured bacterium
CGCTTGCGCACGGCGTCGAGGCCTTCGAGGACGGTGATCGCACTGGCGTCATAGGACACGGGAGTCGTGGCCCCTTCATGGCTGGACGGCAACCGGAGTCGGTGGACTTCGGCGTGATCCCACCCGGTCAGGCGACAGGCCGGGGAAGACGGGATCGAGCCCTCAGTCTACTGGTTTCCCCGGACATCGACTGCCGCGCCACGGGCCGAGGGGGCACTTCACGGCGATTCACCCCCCTGTGCATGACCCGCCGTACGCATGTTCTGTGTTGTGCTCCCCTGAGGGCCTTGACGGGCTCAGCCGTAGGTGTCTCGCGGCCCTCGACCCTTGACGGTTCGGGGTCCTTTGATCCACGAGGGTGCCGTCGGGCCGACCACCGAGATCGAGGTCACGACGCCGACGCCGACCTCGGCTTCCACGACCCGCCGTAGGTCGGTGAGCAGGAGCCTGACCTGCGTGGCCCAGGCCGTCGACTCCGCCTGCAAGAGGAGGACGCCGTCCTGGAAGGACACCGGTGCGACGTGATCGGCCATCTCGGCCCCGACCACCGTGGGCCACCGGTTCACCAGCCGGGCGATGGCGGAATCCCCCTGCCAGCCCCGCTCGGTCAGGAGGTCGTCGAGGGCCTGACCGACAGGTTGGGGATCGCGTGACGGTACCCCTGACCGCGAGGCCCTGTTCCCGGCCTTCCTCCTTGGCGTGGTCGACCGCGTGGCTCGTCGTAGGGCAGCAGCAGCGGCCGAGGCGGCGGCCTCCGGGTCCGTCGTGTCCTCGACAGTCGTGTCCTCAACCGTCGTGTCCTCGACCGTGGGCTCAGATTCCCCGACTGGATCACCGACCTCTGCCTCATCCAGCACTGGTGGTCACCTCCCGGTCGACCGCACCCCGGGCGACACGCACGATCGCACCGGTCAGCTCCTTCGGGATATCTTCCTCGACTGCGGCAGTGATGAGCACCTGCGTGCAGGTGCGCACTCTCTCAGCGAGCCGACGGCGGCGAGTGGCATCGAGTTCAGCGAAGACGTCGTCCAGAATCAGCACAGGCTCCTCGCCCTGCGCGGAGAGGACCTCGAAGGCGGCGATCTTCATCGCCAGCGCAACCGACCAGGACTCCCCGTGAGACGCATAGCCCTTGGCGGGCAGTTCGCCGAGAAAGATCCCGAGGTCGTCGCGGTGTGGTCCCACCAGGGTGAGCCCGCGATCGAGTTCCTCCCGCCGACGTCGCTCGATCGCGGCCAGCATGATCGTGCGACAGGACGCGACATCGGTCATCTGTTCACGGTCGTCGGTCATCGAGGTCTGATACACCACGGATAGCTCGGTGGAGCTGACGGCGTCTGATCCACCGGCAATCATGGCGTAGGCGTCCTTGAGTGGTTGCGAGAGATCGGCGAGCAGCGCGGACCTGGCCGCGAGTATCTGCGCTCCTTCGTCCACAAGGCGCTGATCCCATACCTCGATGGTGCGGAGGATCTCGTCGGTGTTCGCGCGTCGTGCACCGTACGCCGACTTCAGAAGTGCATTGCGTTGCTTGAGCGCGCGCTCGTAGTCGGCCTTGACTCCCTGCATTCTCGGTGAACGCTGGATCATCAGGTCATCCATGAAGCGTCGTCGATCACTCGGATCGCCCTTGACTAGCGACAGATCCTCAGGGGCGAACACGACCGTGGTGAGGAGACCCAGAACATCCCGGGCTCGAGTGGCCGCAGCACGGTTGATGCGCACCCGATTGGCCTTGCCGGGATTGATCTCCAGTTCGAGTAGGACGGTTCGATCTGCGCGTTCCACAGTGACCCCGACGATGGCCCGTTCAGTGCTGGATCTCACCAGTGGTGCATCCGCGGAAACCCGATGACTCCCGAGGATGGACGGGTAGGCGAGAGCCTCGACCAGGTTTGTCTTCCCTTGGCCGTTGGGCCCGATAAAGGTCGTGACACCTGCCGTGAGTGACAGATCGACCGACGCGTACGACCGGAAGTCAGTCAGGCGCAGGCCCGAAACCCACACAGCATCAACCGGTCAGGCGCACCGGCATCAGCAGGTACTTGTAGGAGTCCGCGCCCTGGGAGCCTTCGAGCCCAGCGGTGAGGACCGCGGGACGCGTGGACTGGGTGAACGAGAACTGCGTCGTGCCCGCATTGATGGCAGCTAGTCCATCAAGGAGGTATGCAGGATTGAAGGCGATATCGATGGAGTCACCCTCGAGTGAGCACTCGAGTGCCTCCTCGGCACTCGCGTCATCGCCGGCACCGGCGCGCAGAGTCAACTCCGATGCTGAGAATGCGAGCCGCACCGGAGTGTTGCGCTCCGCGACTAGTGCAACACGCTTCACCGCCTCACTCAGGATGGCGGTGTCCACACTGGCTATGGCTGACGACTCTGCTGGCAGGAGAGATCGGTACTTCGGAAACTCTCCATCAAGAAGGCGGGTCGTCGTCCGGCGACCATTGCCCTCGAAGCCGACGAGGCCGTCACCTGATCCACCGGAGGCAAGGGCGATGAGAACTTCATCAACATCGGCGAGTGACTTCGCCGTATCGGCGAGGGTACGCGCAGGAATGAGCGCATGAGTAGAAAGCGACGGCGAATTGGACTGCCACGAGAAGTCACGAACCGCGAGGCGGTAGCGATCTGTTGCAGCAAGGGTCATGGACGACCCTTCAATCTCCAACCGAATACCCGTGAGAGTCGGGAGGGTGTCGTCGCGTCCTGCAGCGATTGCGACCTGGGCCACAGCTTCCGCGAAAATCCGTCCGCCGATGGAACCCGACGTCGTCGGCATCGCTGGCAGTTGCGGATAGTCCTCGGCCGGCAGGGTCGGGAGGGTGAACGACGAGCGTCCGCAGGTGAGCTGGAGTCGACTGCCTTCGCTCTCCAGGACAACGGGTGCTGCGGGAAGGGACCGAGCAATGTCGGCAAGCAGACGCCCGGAAACCAGGCAGACGCCCGGGTCGGAGATATCGGCGTCAACATCAACCCGACCGGACACCTCGTAGTCAAAGCTGCTGATGGTCAGACCATCGGCAGACGCTGTCAGGACGAGTCCGGCAAGAACAGGCAGGGATGGCCGGGACGGGAGGGTCCGGGCAGCCCAAGCGACTGACTCGGCCAGCACATCGCGTTCGACTCGGAGCTTCACGGTATTCCCTCCTGATCCAAGGGCGTCAGTGTGTCAGGAATGTGGCTGGTCGGCGTAGCAGGGGCGAGAAGTGGGGGAGCAGTGTCTCCACCGTTCGCCCTGTGGTTGTTCTTGGGTATCCAGGAGCTATAGAGGTAGTAGTCGTCATAGGGCGTGTGGATTACGTGGAGAAATGCCATCGTCCCTGATCAGACGGGGTGTCGTGGTGTGGACTGCAGTGGGGATGAGTCGAGGCTGATCGTGGACAGGCGTGGATGGAGCCTGCGAATGAGAGGACAGGTCCACCGAGGGTGAGCCGGCTGTCCACAGGTGGAAGATGATTCCTGGCGGACAACGATGGCTTTTCCACAACTTGTTCCACCACTGGGGACAGGAATAAGGGACAAATAGGTCCGAATCTGTAGTTATTTATCCACAGAGTGGGGACACAGTGGGGATAGATGTGACGTATGTGTCGATTGAGTCACAGGGATCGCTGCTGTGACTTGATTCTGCTGGTGAGGTCGGTGACCTGGTTGAACAGGCTCCTCCGCTCAGCCATGAGTTGGCGAATCTTCCGATCGGCATGCATGACCGTGGTGTGGTCGCGACCGCCGAAGGCCTGCCCAATCTTGGGCAAAGACAGGTCGGTCAGTTCACGGCACAGGTACATCGCAATCTGACGGGCGGTGACCAGGACCCTGGATCTGCTGGAGCCACAGAGGTCGTCGACCGTGACACCGAAATACGAGGCTGTGGCAGACATGATCTGGGCGGCGGTGATCTCCGGACCTGTCTCGTTGGGTAGCAGATCCTTCAGCACGATCTCAGTGATGGCGAGATCGACAGGCTGACGATTGAGCGAGGCGAAGGCAGTCACGCGGATAAGCGCACCCTCCAGCTCACGGATGTTGGTGGAGATCTTGGAGGCGATGAACTCCAGGACTTCAGGCGGAGCCACAAGTCGTTCCTGAACGGACTTCTTACGAAGAATGGCGATACGGGTCTCGAGGTCCGGTGGCTGGACGTCGGTGATCAGGCCCCACTCGAAGCGCGAGCGCATCCGATCCTCGAAGTCAGGCAGTTGTTTAGGTGGCAGGTCACTCGTCACAACAATCTGCTTGTTTGCATTGTGAAGAGTGTTGAAGGTATGGAAAAACTCTTCCTGCGTCTGGACTTTTCCGCTCAGAAACTGGATGTCGTCGACGAGCAGCACGTCGACGTCGCGGTACCTTCGCTGGAAACTTGCAGCCTTGTCGTCGCGAATGCTGTTGATGAACTCGTTGGTGAACTCCTCCGAGCTGACATAGCGCACTCGCGTCCCCTTGTAGAGGGTGCGCGCGTAGTGACCGATGGCATGCAGGAGATGCGTCTTGCCCAGTCCTGAGCCGCCGTAGATGAAGAGTGGGTTGTAGGCGCGAGCGGGCTGCTCGGCCACGGCGACAGCTGCGGCATGGGCGAAGCGATTACTGGATCCGATGACGAAAGTGTCGAACGTGTACTTGTCGTTCAGTCGGCCGTCCTCGTTGCGGGTGCCAGGAGAGCCGGTGCCGGGGCGTGGGGAGTCGTCGAGGGGAACGGGATCGGTGGTGACGTCGGCGTAGGTGGCGTCGGCGACCTCGTCCGTGGATTCCTCGATTGTGGGAGCGATGGAGGAGTCCACCGTGACGGCCAGCCGGATCTCCCGGCCGAGGGTCTCGGACAGCGCCTGGACCACGAGGGGCCGCAGGCGGGTCTCCAGAACGTCCTTGGTGAACTCGTTGGGGGCGGCAATGAGGGCGGTGTCCTCCACCAGGCCCATCGGGCGGGTCAGGTTCACGAAGGCGCGCTGCTGGGAGGTGAGGCTGCCGTCAGCGAGCGACGCGATGGCCATGGCCCAGATCTCGGCCAGATCGTCCGTGCGTTCCACGTGCCACCTCTGTTCCCATGCTGTCCACACCGGTTATCCACAGGTGTGGACCGTCCGGGTGACACTAGTCAGCGGGTCGGCCTCATCACAAGGGGGGTGGGGCCGGTTTGACCCTTCTTGACCGGCCCCCGTAAAGTGAGCGTCTGCCCTGAGGAGGTTCAGGGCCTTCCCTAGCCAGGAGCCCGATCATGAAGCGCACGTTCCAGCCCAACAACCGCCGTCGTGCGAAGAATCACGGCTTCCGGGCTCGGATGAGCACGCGGGCCGGACGCGCCATCCTGGCCGCCCGTCGGGCCAAGGGCCGCGAGCGCATCTCCGCCTAAGGCGATGCTTCCCCCCGCGCACCGCATGCGGCGCGGAACCGACTTCTCCCTCACCACCCGGCACGGCACCAAGGTGACCCGTGGCCGGGTGGTGGCATACGTGCGAACGTCCGATGAGGGTGCCCCGCTGGTGGGTCTGATCGTGGGAAAGGTCGTCGGCAACTCGGTCGCCCGACATCGGGTGTCGCGACGACTGCGCGGGGCGATGGCCGAAGTCGTGCCCGGGCTTCCCTCTGGCTGCCACATCGTTCTGCGCGCTCTGTCTGGTGCAGCGGAGGACCCTGATCTTTCTCACGACGCGGTTCAAGCGGCGTCGATGGCGTTTGAGCAGCTGGCTAGACGCGGAGATTCCCGACGTCATGCGTGATTCTCGTTGGCAGACAACACTTTTTGGCGTGTGGTCAAGATTCATCTGGCTGTGGGAGCACAGTGTTGGATGGGTTCTGCGGTGGGCCCTGATCATTCCGATCCGTGGCTACCAACGGTTCATCTCTCCGTTGACTCCCCCGAGCTGCCGGCTGTATCCGAGCTGCTCCGCATATGCGGTGGAGAGCATCACGGTGCATGGCGCACTCAAGGGCTTCGTTCTGGCCACCTGGCGGCTGGTGCGTTGCAACCCCTGGAATCGGGGTGGGATCGATCCGGTGCCAGCAGCCGGGCGCTGGTTGCCGGACGTGCTGCCTGACGGCCAGCCGCGGCATGGAACGATGGCGTCCCACACGACCGACGGATCCGGCATCTAGAAGGGCGACACCACGTGTTCATCCTCGACTGGCTCAAGAATGCGGTCAGCTGGATCCTCGTCCAGTTCCACTCGCTCTTCACTGCCATCGGCATGGATCCCGACAGTGGCTGGACGTGGACGTTCTCGATCGTCGGCCTGGTCATCGTCATCCGGATTCTGCTGATCCCGTTGTTCGTCAAGCAGATCAAGGCACAACGAAATCTGCAGTTGATCCAGCCGCAGATGAAGGAGATCCAGAAGAAGTACGCCGGCGACAAGGAACGCCAGTCGCAGGAGATGATGAAGCTGTACCGCGAGACCGGTACGAATCCCCTGGCGTCCTGCCTGCCGATCATCCTGCAGGCACCCATCTTCTTCGCCCTCTTCTCTGTTCTGCAGGGCGTTGCGATGTACCCGAAGAACCCAGCAGATGACCCGGAATATGTGGCCCCCGGCGTCTTTGCGTGGGAGCAGTACGCGGATCTGACGGCCTCGATGCACAACGCGGAGATCTTCGGGGTCCCGCTCTACGCCACGTTCATGGATGCCGATCAGACGCCCATTCCCATGGCGACTCGCATTCTCACGATCATCCTGATCGCGCTCATGACCGCGACGACGTTCATCACACAGCGCCAGTTGATCGTCAAGAACAGCGCTCCCGACAACCCGATGGTCAAGCAGCAGAAGATCCTTCTCTATGTCTTCCCGGTGATCTTCGCCGTGTCCGGCATCAACTTCCCGATCGGTGTGCTGATCTACTGGTTCACCACCAACCTGTGGTCGATGGGCCAGCAGTTCTACGTCATCCGGAACAACCCCCAG
>CAIZPS010000215.1 GCA_903934925.1 uncultured bacterium
GGCCGCTCCCTTGCTGTGCATGAGCTCCACGAAGGCATGGCGTACGGCATCCGCGTCAGCGACGTCCATGCCCTCCACCATCTCGGCCATGACACTCGCCGAGGCCTGGGAGATCGAGCAGCCCTGCCCGTCGTAGCCGACGTGTAGGTGACCCAACTCATCGACGTCGACCTGGACCGTCACCTCGTCGCCGCATGTGGGATTGACCTGATGCGACTCGCCCCGAACCGATTCCAGAAATCGACGCCCGCGCGGATTCTTGTAATGGTCGAGGATGATCTCCTGGTACATCGACTCAACGTTCACGTCAGACTCCGAAGAAATCCTGGGCCGCGCGGATGCCCGCAATGGCCTCATCGATATCGGCGGTGTCGTTGTACAAGTAGGTCGACAGCCGTGTCGTAGCGGGCACGTCGAACCTCCGGCAGGTGGGCCACGCACAGTGATGGCCCACGCGAACAGCCACGCCACGATCATCGAGGAACTGGCCGACGTCGTGCGGATGGATGCCGTCGACCACGAACGAGATCGCACTCCCGCGATCGACCGCCGTACCCGGACCGATCACCCGGACTCCCCGCATGTCCCCGAGTTGCCCCAGCGCGTACTCGGTCAGGACATGCTCGTGCTCCGCGATCGCCGTCATCCCCACGGACCGCAGGTAGTCGACCCCTGCCGCGAGCCCGACGGCCTGGGCGACCATCGGGGTACCGGCCTCGAATCGCTTCGGCGGCTCGGCATAGGTGCTGTGCTCCATGAAGACGGTCTCGATCATGGAACCGCCTGTGATGAACGGTGGCATCTCACGAAGTACCTCCCGGGAGCCCCACAGCAGGCCGATACCGGTCGGGCCGAGCATCTTGTGCCCGCTCCAGGCGACGAGATCAGCACCCAGCGCAGTGACGTCGACGGGCATGTGCGGGATGGACTGGCACGCGTCGACGACTCCCAGAGCTCCCACCTCACGGGCCCGCGCCATGATGGACTCGACCGGGTTGATGGTGCCGAGAATGTTGGACTGATGCACCACGGCCACCACCCTCGTTGACGAGTCGATGACCGAGTCGAGGGCATCCAGGTCCAGGCGGCCATCGTCGTCCACCCCGATCCAGCGCAAGGTCGCGCCGGTCTTTGCACACACCTCCTGCCACGGCACGAGATTCGCGTGGTGCTCCATCTGGGTGACGACGATGGAGTCCCCGGGGCGCAGGACGAATCGGTCGCTCACGGAATCGGGCGCGTGCTGGGCCTTGGCCGTTGCGTTCGAGAACGCATAGGCAGCCAGGTTCAGGCTCTCAGTGGCGTTCTTGGTGAAGACGAGGTCATCCGGGTGGGCGCCCACGAATCCCGCGATGCGGGCGCGCGCAGACTCGTAGGCGTCGGTCGCCTCCTCTGCCAGCTGGTGCGCACCTCGGTGGACGGCGGCATTGCACGTGCGATAGAAGTTCGACTCGGCCTCGAGGACCTGCACGGGCTTCTGGCTCGTCGCAGCACTGTCGAGGTACACCAGCGGACGCCCGTCCCGGACGGTACGGGACAGGATCGGGAAGTCCCGGCGGATGCGCGAGACGTCGAGGGAGTCGGTCACGACGCGACGGGAGCATTCCCGACGAAGCGCTCGTAGCCCTCCGACTCGAGTACCGACGCCAGTTCGGGACCGCCGCTCTCGACGATGCGACCGTCGACGAAGACGTGGACGTAGTCGGGGTGGATGTAGCGCAGGATCCGGGTGTAATGGGTGATCAGCAGGGTGCCGGCTCCGGTCTCCTCGCGGAAAGCGTTGAAGCCCTCGGACACCACCCTCAGCGCGTCGACATCGAGCCCGCTGTCGGTCTCGTCGAGTATGGCGATCTTCGGCTTCAGCAGCGACAGCTGGAGGATCTCGTGACGCTTCTTCTCACCGCCGGAGAAGCCCTCATTGACGTTGCGCTCGGCGAAGGCGGGATCCATCTGGAGGACGCCCATCGCGTCCTTCATCTCCTTCATCCACGTGCGGAGCTTGGGTGCCTCACCGCGGGCTGCGGTGGCCGAGGTGCGCAGGAAGTTGGACACGCTCACACCCGGAATCTCCACCGGGTACTGCATCGCCAGGAACAGGCCCGCCCGAGCGCGCTCGTCGACTGTCATGGCGAGGACGTCCACGCCATCCAGGGTGATCGTGCCTGCCGTCACGACGTACTTGGGGTGGCCGGCGATCACGTAGGCGAGGGTCGACTTGCCGGAGCCGTTGGGACCCATCACCGCGTGGGTGCTGCCGGACGTGACCGTGAGGGTCACTCCCCGCAGGATCTCGCGCGGGCCCCCATCGGTCAGCACCGAAGCGTGTAGGTCGTTGATCGCGAGTGTGCTCATCGTGCGTCCTCTTCTCGGGCAGCGGAATCTCGTGGAACGGGTCTGGGGTCGATCTCCAGGACAGCGGTGTCGCCGGTGCCGACGACACGCGTGGCGAAGGTGGCGACCGGCTGGGAAGCCGGTGGGGTCAGGGGGCGGCCGGTGCGCAGGTCGAAGGCGGACCCGTGCAGCCAGCACTCCAGCGTGCAGCCCTCGACCTCGCCCTCCGAAAGGGCGACATCAGCGTGGGAACAGCGGTCTTCAAGTGCATAGACGTCGTCATCCAGTCGAACGACGGCCATGGCCGTGCCGCCGACGACGACTCGATGGGCCTGACCGTTCGCCAGATCGGCCAGGGGGCAGGCGACCTCGAAGCTCACTCGGCCGCCTCCAGGTCGAGCTCGAAGTCCGGATCCATGCCCAGGCGGTCCGCGATCCGGGAGAGGACGATCGAGCGCCATTGGCTGCTGCCAACCCGGCTGAGGACGTCGACGAAGAACCCACGCACGACCAGTTGCCGCGCGACAGCCTCCGGGATCCCGCGAGCCTGCAGGTAGAAGAGCTGCTCATCGTCGAAGCGACCGGTCGCGCTGGCGTGACCCGCGCTGACGACGTCGCCGGTCTCGAGCTCCAGGTTCGGAACAGAGTCCGCCCGTGCACCGTCGTCAAGCAACAGGTTGCGGTTCATCTCGTAGGTGTCGGTCGCGACGGCCTCACGCCGGACGACGACGTCGCCCACCCAGACGGTGTGCGTGCCCGCTCCGCTGAGGGCCCCCTTGTAGACGACCGAGCTGGTGCAGTGCGGCTGGTCGTGCGTGACGAGGATCCGATGCTCGAGGTACTGGCCTGCGTCGGCGAGGAAGGCGCCGAGGAGCGTGGCGGCTCCGCCGGGTCCGGCATAGGTGACGGACGGAAGGTTGCGCACCACCGAGCCGCCGAGGGTGATGGTCGACCCGGTGAACCGGGCGTCGCGACCCACCCGGGCCGGCCAGTGCCACATCTGCACGTTCTCGCGCGGCCCGTCGATCACCGAGAGCATCGTGAGGTCGGCGCCGTCACCGATCTCAGTGACCAGCGCGCCGCTCACGTCCGAGCCCCCCTCGTTCAGGACCACGACGGTGGCACGTGAGTGGGCGCCGATCCGCACGTCGACGTGGGCATGCGCACGCGGACCCTGGGCCTGCAGCCGGACCACGATGGGCTCATCGACGAGGGTCTCCGCAGGGACCCGCACCTGCACGGCCGACCGCGCGCCAGCCCACGCCACCACGGCTCCGCGGTCCGTGGGCCGCCAGTGACCGGCGTCCTCGGGGTCGAAGTCGACGACGGAGATGAACGGCCCGGGATCCGCCACCACAGCAGCGGACCCCCCATCCGGTTCGAGTAGTCCGGCGAGGCGATCCACCGGGGCGAAGCGCCACGCCTCCTCACGCCCCGTGGGCATGGCGAAATCGTCGATCGCCGTGGAAGCGAGACGTGGAGCGAGGTCCATCGGTGGTGCGGTGAGGGACGTCACCCCACGGCTCCTTCCATCTGCAGCTCGATAAGGCGGTTCAGCTCGAGGGCGTACTCCATCGGCAGCTCCCGGGCGATCGGCTCGATGAACCCGCGGACGATCATCGCCATGGCTTCGTCCTCGGTCATGCCGCGCGACATCAGGTAGAAGAGCTGGTCCTCACTCACCTTGGACACCGTCGCCTCGTGCCCCATCGAGACATCGTCGTCACGGACATCGACGTACGGGTAGGTGTCGGACCGCGAGATGTCATCGACGAGGAGGGCGTCGCACTTCACGGTGCTCTTGGAACCGTGCGCACCCTCCTGGATCTGGACGAGCCCACGGTAGGACGTACGGCCACCACCCCTGGCCACCGACTTGGAGATGATGTTGGAGGACGTGTTCGGGGCAGCGTGGACCATCTTGGCCCCGGCATCCTGGTGCTGGCCGGCACCCGCGAAGGCGATCGACAGGGTCTCGCCCTTGGCGTGCTCCCCCGTCATCCACACCGCGGGGTACTTCATCGTGACCTTGGACCCCAGGTTGCCGTCCACCCACTCCATGGTGGCCCCTTCATGGGCGACCGCCCGCTTCGTGACCAGGTTGTAGACGTTGGTCGACCAGTTCTGGATGGTCGTGTACCGGCAGCGTCCGCCGCGCTTGACGACGATCTCGACGACTGCCGAATGCAGGGAGTCGGTCGAGTAGATCGGTGCGGTGCAGCCCTCGACGTAGTGCACGTAGGCGTCCTCATCGATGATCATCAGCGTTCGTTCGAACTGGCCCATGTTCTCGGTGTTGATCCGGAAGTAGGCCTGCAGCGGGATGTCGACACGCACTCCCTTGGGCACGTAGATGAAGGAGCCACCCGACCACACGGCGGTGTTGAGGGCCGCGAACTTGTTGTCGCCCACGGGAATCACCGTGCCGAAGTACTCCCGGAAGAGGTCCTCGTGCTCACGCAGACCTGTGTCGGTGTCGAGGAAGATGACGCCCTGCTCCTCGAGATCCTCACGGATCTTGTGGTAGACGACCTCGGACTCGTACTGAGCCGCAACACCGGCGATGAGGCGCTGCTTCTCCGCCTCGGGGATGCCCAGGCGGTCGTACGTGTTCTTGATGTCGTCGGGGAGCTCATCCCATGACGCAGCCTGCTTCTCGGTGGATCGCACGAAGTACTTGATGGTGTCGAAGTCGATGCCATGGAGATCTGAGCCCCACGTAGGCATGGGCTTGCGCTCGAAGAGGCGCAGCCCCTTCAGCCTGAGGTCGAGCATCCACTGCGGCTCGTTCTTCTTCTCGGAGATATCGCGCACCACCTCCTCGTTGAGGCCGCGACGGGCAGTCGCCCCGGCGTCAGTGGCGTCGTGCCAGCCGTACTCATAGCGACCGAGCTCATCGATGGCTGCTGCGGTGTCCTGGGCTGGGGTGCTCATGCCGAGGCCTTTCGTCGAGTGGCGGAATGTGCGGGTTGGGCGGATGACTCCCGTGCGGCGCGACGGGATGGAGACTCCTCGGGCAGACCCCGGGAGATCGGAATCACGGCTGTGCACACCTCGTCGCCGTGCGCGAGCGTCGCAAGCCGCGTCACATGGCGATGGAGCACCCGCGACAGCTCTGCCGTCTCGGCCTCGCAGAGCACCGGGAACTCGCGTGCGGCATCAACGACGGGACAGGTGTGCTGGCAGAGCTGTACTGCGACATCGCCCATCGGCTGCACGTCGGCGGCATAACCCGCTGCCGTGAGCACCTCGGCAAGCTCATCAGGCGTGCACTCCGCCTCACCCGCAACCGCTGAGGCCAGGGATCGGGCCCGCTGCACCGCGAAGTCGGACACAGCGTCGGAGCCGTACTGGGACTCCAGGTAGCGCAGGGCGGACAGGGCGAGGTCGTCGTACGACGAGCCGCAGGCAGCCCGGCCCTGGTCCGTGAGCGAGAACACGCTTCCAGGGCGCCCCCGCCCGCGCTTGGGAGCGGGACCGTACGGCGCTCGGTCGGAGGAGCTCACCAGTCCGAGTTCCACGAGCGCAGACAGGTGACGGCGCACACCCGCAGACGTCTGGCCCAAGGCTGCAGCGAGCTCGGTCGCGGTCTGCGGTCCGTGCGTCAGCAGCGCGCGCGCAACCCGCTCAGCTGCCTCGCCCGGAAATTTCACAACTACATTGTTGCGTAATTCGACTCCCACGCAAATTCGGGGTGCCCTGGGCCCCTATGCTCGCGTGCGTGCCCGCCCTCGAGATCCACGACCTCGTCGTGCGACGGTCCGGTCGCACGATCGTGGCGGGCCTGGACCTCACGGCTCAGCCTGGTCAGGTGACCGCCCTCGTGGGGCCCAATGGTGCGGGCAAGACGACCACGGTGGAGACCTGCGTGGGACTGCGCCGCCCCTTCACCGGGTCCATCGAACTGCTCGGGGCCCGTGTTCCCGTTCCGCGAAAGGCGCGACTCCGCCTGCAGGAGGACATCGGGATCATGCTGCAGGACGGCGGCCTCTACAGCACCGCCAGGCCACTTGAGATGGTGCGGCACATTGCCGCCATGCACGCGAATCCGGATGATCCAGCGACGCTCCTGGACGCACTCGGGATTGATCCGACGACCCGCACAACCCTCCGCCGGATGTCGGGCGGCGAGCAGCGACGGGTGAGCGCTGCAGCCGCCCTGGTGGGCAGGCCACGACTGGCATTTCTCGATGAACCGACTACCGGCCTCGACGCCGCCGGCCGGCGGTCGTTTCACGACCTCGTCCGTCAGCGGGTCGCCGACGGCGTTACCTTCGTCCTGACGACCCACCTGATGGACGATGTCGAGCGGCTGGCCGATCACGTCGTCGTCATGGCTGCCGGACGCAACGTGGCGCAGGGCTCGATCACCGAACTGGTCGGCAGCGACGACTCGGTGAGCTTCCGCGGGCCCATGCACATGAACCTGGACGAGTTGCGCACCGCGCTCCCCGCCGAGTGCACGCTCACCGAGGCTCCTCCGGGTCACTACCGAGTCACCGGCTCCCTCGATCCGATGGTTCTGGCCGCTGTCGCCGCCTGGTGCGGTCAGCACGGCGTGCCCACGGGCAGCATCTCGGTCGGCAGACGATCCCTCGACGAGATCGTCATGGCACTGGTGGACAACGCGTGAGCGCGGCATCGGCGAGTGCACATCGCACGCGCTCCCAGGCCCTGTGGGAGACACGGCTGCTCCTGCGCAACGGCGAGCAACTGCTTCTCACCATCATCATCCCGGTCGTCCTGCTGCTCGTCCTGACCCTCACCGACGTCCTGCCCCAGGCGACCGCGCCGGATCCTCTCGCCACGTCACTCGCAACCGTCCTCGCTGTCTCCGTGATCAGCTCCGCCTTCACCTCCCTGGCCATCGCCACCGGCTTCGAACGGCGGTCCGGAGCACTGCGACTGCTCAGCACGACCCCGCTGAGTCCGGTCGAGCTGCTGACCGGCAAGGCCCTCGCCACAGTGGCCGTCACGATCGTGTCCAGCGCAGTCGTCGTCGCCAGCGCCCTTCTCGTCGGATGGCGGCCGACGCCGGGATCCGCCTGGGCGATGGTCTCCCTCGTCGTCGGCGTCGCCGCCTGGGCTCCGTGGGGCCTCGTCCTCGCCGGCGCCCTGCGAGCCGAGGCGGTCCTCGCGGTGGCCAACGGAGCCTTCCTGGCATTCCTGCTCTTCGGCGGCATCGTCATCCCGGCCTCTGCGCTGCCAGCCGCCCTGGCGACGATTGTGGAGGTCCTTCCCTCCGGTGCCCTCGTGAACTCGCTCACGGCCGCCCTGACCGACGGTGTCCTGGACGTGACGGCCACCGTGATTCTGGCGGGCTGGAGCGCTCTGGGAGTTCTCGTCGCAGCGCGCACCTTCCGCTGGACGTAGGCTGGCGACGTGAGCCAGCACGCCACGCAGACCCCGAGCCCGCCCGCCGCCACGGCGGTCCCGTGCGGACGCAGCACCAGGCGCATACGAGGCATCTACATCGCCAATCTCGTCGCTCAGGCGGGCATCGTCGTGACCGGCGCCATCGTGCGCATAACCGAGTCGGGGCTGGGCTGCCCCACGTGGCCTGAGTGCGTCGACGGTTCGATCATCCCCACCTCCACGCAGGAGGAGGAGTGGCAGAAGTACGTCGAGTTCGGCAATCGGCTGCTGACCTTCGTGCTCCTGTTCCTCGCCATCGCGGCCGTCGTAGCAGCGCTGGTCGACCGCCGTCGCCGAGCCAGGGCGGGGCTTCCGGCGCGCCCGGCTCTCGTGGCCCTCGCCTTCGTCCCCATCGTCGGAACCGTGGGACAGGCCGTCCTCGGGGGCATCACCGTGCTGACCGGCCTGCACCCCCTCATCGTGGGGGCACACTTCCTGCTGTCGATGCTGATCATCGCGGGGGTCGTGGCGCTCGTCGCCCGCTCGGGGGACGACGGCGACTCCACGACCGAGTGGCTCGTCCCTCGGCCTGTCCGGCTTCTAGCGTGGGTACTCCTGGCCGCGAGTGCGGCCGTCGTTGTCGTCGGCGTCCTCGTCACCAGCACCGGACCGCACAGCGGAGACAGCACAGCGGAGCGACTGGCCTGGGATCCGCGCACTGTGGCATGGCTGCACGCCGATCTGGTGCTGCTGTTCCTCGGCCTGCTCGTTGGTCTTCTGGTGGCACTCACTGTGACGCATGCGCCCTGGCGAGCCCGTCGGCGCGCATATCTGCTCCTTGGCATCGCGCTGGCACAAGGACTCGTGGGCTACACGCAGTACTTCACGGGCCTGCCCGAACTGCTGGTCGTCATCCACGTCATCGGGGCCGTACTCGTCTGGATTGCCGTCCTCTTCATTCCCCCGGCACTACGCACTCGCACCTGACGAGGTTCAACGACGTGCCCGTCACGGGACGAATGGCTCAAGCGCTACGAGCAGGAACAGCAGAGCCAGGTACGTGATCGAGCCGTGGAAGAGTCGCATGGCGCGCGCACTCGGATCGGCCTCAGGATCCGTGACCCTCCTGCGGAGCTGGTAGGCGAGGACGAGGAAGCCCACTCCCAGAATGACCGCCCCGACTCCGTACACCCACCCCATCGGAGCCACCGGGATCAGGGCGAGGGACGTCGCGATCATCACCCAGGAGTAGCCGACGATGCTCGCACTCACCTGACGAGGCGTGCGGACGACAGGCAGCATCGGCACGCCTGCGGCCGCGTAGTCGTCCTTGAAGCGCATCGCCAGCGGCCAGTAGTGCGGCGGCGTCCAGAAGAACACGATCAGGAAGAGAATCACAGGTGTCCACGAGAGCGAGTCCGTGACGGCGGCCCAGGCGATGAGCACGGGCATGCAGCCCGCGGCACCACCCCACACGATGTTCTGCGGTGTGCGGCGCTTGAGGATCATCGTGTAGACGATGGCGTAGAAGGTGATCGCAATGACCCCGAGCACCGCCGAGAGGACGTTCGCGGTCAGCACGAGCACGAGGGCACTCAGAAGTCCCAGCAGCACGCCCTGGATGACCCCCGCGCGAACGCTCACGGTGCCCAGGGCTGCCGGACGGTGGTAGGTGCGCCCCATCAGGGCGTCGATGTCGCGGTCGTAGACGCTGTTGAAGGTGTTGGCCGACCCAGCAGCGAGGGTTCCACCCACCAGTACGCCGAGCAGCGGCACGAGCGGGGGCAGGCCTCCAGCGGCGAGGAACATGGTCGGGATGGCCGTAGCGAGAAGAAGTTCGACGATCCTGGGCTTGGTCAGCGCGACGTGCGCCCGGAGACGGCCGCCGAACGTCACCGTGCTCGCCTGATGCACCCGGACCGCCACCTGACTCCGTCCACGTCGATCGGCACCCTGAGACGTCGATGCCGGGGCCCTGGATTTCACTCTACCTGTACGCCGAGGTGACCGCGGCCGGCGAGCACTTCGCTAGGGTCCGAGCATGACCTCATCCACACCACGCGCCGCCTCGCCATCAGGCCCCGCGCGGAGCCTCGAGTGGGACGTCGACGACGACCGTGCCGTCGACTACCTCCGGGCCCTGGCGGCCGACGCCGTCCAGAGGGTCGGAAACGGACACCCCGGCACGGCCATGAGCCTGGCGCCCGTCGCCTACCTGCTGTTCCAGAAGGTCATGCGCCACGATCCCCACGACCCCTCGTGGCTCGGTCGGGACCGCTTCGTGCTGTCCGGAGGCCATACGAGCCTGACTCTGTACAGCCAGCTGTTCCTGTCCGACTACGGCCTGACCATGGCCGATCTGGAGGCGTTCCGGACGGCTGGGAGCCGTACGCCCGGGCACCCTGAGCACGGACATACCGTGGGCGTCGAGGCCACCACGGGTCCGCTAGGCCAAGGGCTGTCCATGGCCGTCGGCATGGCGATGGCGGCGCGCTACGAACGCGGCCTCCTGGACCCTGATGCCGAGTCAGGCACCAGCCCGTTCGATCACCGCATCTGGACCATCGCCGGTGATGGCGACCTCGAGGAGGGCATCACCTCAGAAGCCTCGTCGCTCGCCGGGCTCCAGCGGCTCTCGGAACTCTGCGTCATCTACGACGACAACCACATCTCCATCGAGGGCGACACTGCGATCGCTTTCGACGAGGACGTCTGCGCGCGCTACTCGGCGTACGGCTGGGCCACCCATCGGGTCGATCAGCTCACTGACGGATCCGTCGACGTCCCTGCACTGCACGAAGCGTTGATGAAGGCCATGGGCGAGCGCGATCGCCCGACCCTGATCCAACTGCGTACGACGATCGCGTGGCCAGCGCCGAACGCGCGCAACACGGCCAAGTCCCACGGCTCCGCGCTCGGCGAGGACGAGGTGCGCGAGACCAAGGAGCTCCTGGGTCTGGATCCCGACGCTCACTTCGCCTTCGACACCGCGCTGCTCGAGCGCGTCCGGGGCAGGCTGCGCCACCGGGTGGACGAGCAGCGCCGCTCCTGGGACGCACGGTTCACCGAGTGGTCGCTCGTGCATCCGGACCGCGCGGCCCTGCTGGATCGCCTGCGCGCGCATGACGTTCCGGACGGTGTCGATGGTGTGCTGCCGTCCTTTCCTGCCGGTGGTTCCATGGCAACACGGAAGGCTTCCGGGGAGGTGCTCAACGCCATCGCTGCCGTGATGCCTGAGCTCTGGGGCGGATCAGCCGATCTTGCGGAGTCCAACAACACCACGATTGAAGGCGCCCCGAGCTTCCTGCCTGTCGGACACCCGGGCCCGAACGCGTCTCCCTATGGTCGCGTCGTCCACTTCGGTGTCCGAGAGCACGCCATGGGTGCGATTCTCAACGGCATCGCACTGCACGGCCTGACGCGCCCCTTCGGCGGAACCTTCCTGGTCTTCTCGGACTACATGCGCGGGGCCGTGCGACTGGCAGCGCTGATGCAGACTGCCGTCACCTTCGTCTGGACCCACGACTCCATCGGCCTCGGGGAGGACGGACCCACTCATCAGCCGATCGAGCACCTGTGGGCTCTGCGCGCTATCCCGCACCTGGCCGTACTCCGTCCAGCCGACGCGCGCGAGACCACTGCCGCATGGCGGGCACTGCTGCACCAGCAGGGGCCCGTCGGACTGATCCTGACCCGTCAGAACGTGCCGACCCTCGACGTTCCCGACGACGTCGTCCGGACAGGCGTCGCGCGCGGCGGCTACGTCGTCCACGCCTCCGACGAACCCCAGGTGCTCCTCCTGGCCACCGGCTCCGAAGTCCATCTGGCTCTCGAGGCAGCCCACGAGCTGGAGAACTCTGGTGTCGGGGCCACGGTCGTCTCACTGCCCTGCCTGGAGTGGTTCGACGCTCAGGACGCCGCCTATCGCGACGCTGTCCTGCCCCCCTCAGTGCGTGCCCGTGTGGCGGTCGAGGCGGGGGCGACGCTCGGCTGGTGGCGCTACGTCGGATCGGATGGTCAGGTCGTCGGCATCGATCACTTCGGTGCGAGCGCAGACCCCGCGACGCTCTTCCGTGGGGCAGATATCACCGTCGAAGCGATCGTTCGCCGAGCACACGAGTCAATCGCCGCGTCTCAGCGGGACTGAATCAGGAGGTCGAATCATCATGAGCCACTCATCCAATGCGAACCTGGCAGCGCTGACCGCGGCGGGAGTCTCCGTGTGGCTCGACGATCTCGATCGCCACCGGATCACATCCGGCGAGCTTGCCAGGATGATCGTGGCGGACAGCGTGCACGGCGTGACGACCAATCCCAGCATCTTTGACAAGGCCATCTCGCAGGGAGCTGACGCCTACGCCGACCAACTCGAGGAACTCGCCCGCAGCGGCGCCGACGTCGACTCGATCATCCGAACCCTCACGACTGACGACGTCCGCAGCGCCTGCGATCTGTTCCTGCCACTCTTCGATCAGACTGCAGGGGTCGACGGACGCGTCTCCATCGAAGTCGATCCACGCCTGGCCCGCGACACGCACGCCACCGTGGAACAGGCTCGCGAACTGTGGCGCATCGTGGACCGACC
>CAIZPS010000216.1 GCA_903934925.1 uncultured bacterium
ACCCGGAAGCTAAGCCCTTCAGCGCCGATGGTACTGCGCGGGTGACTGCGTGGGAGAGTAGGACGCCGCCGGACATACTTTGACAAAGGCCACCCCCCGGGGTGGCCTTTGTTGTTGCCGGGCAGGGATTATGCACCGTGGAGGAAGCGACATGAGCGACAAACCGGATCGGCCACGGTCCACGGGTGGATCCAAGGGCGGTGCGCGGCCCGGTGCGAGGCCGGGCGGAAAGCCTGCGGGCAAGCCAGGTGCGAGGCCGGGCGGAAAGCCTGCGGGCAAGCCAGGAGCGAAGCCGGGCGGAAAGCCTGTGGGCAAGCCAGGAGCGAAGCCGGGCGAAAAGCCTGCGGGCAAGCCAGGAGCGAAGCCGGGTGCGAAGCCTGCGGGTAAGCCAGGTGCGAAGCCTGCGGGCAAGCCGGGTGCGAAGCCCAGCGGCAAGCCTGGTTCCTCCGCCGATGCCGCTCGCAAGCCGCGGTCAGCACCCTCGGCATCGGGCCAGGATCGTGACCGCCGACCCCCGGCCGGCCGAACCCCCGGCGGCTTGAAGCGTGGAGGGGCGCGTGCCCGGGACGACGCCGACCGCCGAGAGCGGACCGAGCGCTCGGAGCCGAGAATCCGTGAGCCCCACGTCCCCGACGACATCACGGTCGCGGACCTTGACCCTGCCGTGCAGAACGAACTTCGGACCCTTCCTGAGGGGCTCGCGGAGATAGTCGGCCGCCACCTTGCCGCTGCCGATGCGGCTCTCGTCGACGAGGACATCCCGCGTGCTCGCGAGCACATCGCTGCGGCTCGACGCAGGGCCGGGCGCGTGTCCGTCGTGCGTGAGGCAGCCGGCGTGGTGGCCTACCTGGCGGGGGACTACGCGGAGGCGATCGCAGAACTGCGTGCCGTCCGGCGGATGAGCGGATCGGCCGACTACGTGCCGATGATGGCTGACTGCGAGCGAGGTCTGGGCCGGCCGCGTCGTGCGCTGGACTTGCTGAAGGAGATCGACCTGCGCTCGGTCGACGACGCGACGCGGGTCGAGGTGGCCTTGGTTGCGGCGGGTGCTCGCGCGGATCTGGGGCAGATCGACGCCGCCTTGATCCTGCTGCAGTCTCCAGATCTTGCACGGCTTCCTGCGGGCGGCCCTCGCGCCCGTCTCGAATACGCGCGCGCCGAACTGCTGGCGCAGAGCGGGCGCGAGGACGAGGCGCGTGACTGGCTGCTGCGTGCAGCGGAGTCCGACGTCGACGGCGTGACCGATGCGGCCGAGCGGGTCGAGGAGATGACCGGGCTGGCGTTCCTTGAGGAGGAGCTCGATCCGAACGACTAGTGGGGGCTGGTCTCGTCGGACTCGGTCAGGTCCAGCCAGCGCGAGATGCCGTGCACGTTGGCGGCGACGCTCGAGAGCTCCTCGAACTTCAGCTCACGCTCCGGATCCGCGTGGAAGGCGGCGTTGATCTCCCGATCACGCTCGCGCACCATGGCAATCGCGTGATCGAGGTCGGGGGTTGTGGCACGAGCCGCTCGCACCATGTCGACCCAGATGAGCAGTTCCTCGCGGGACCGGTCGAGGGTGTCGGCCACCTCCGTCACCGGGCCGAAGTGGCTGAACAGAAGGCGATCAGCGCCGGCGTCGCGCATGCGTGCGAGGGAAGAGAGCGTGAGGTTCAGGTCGAAGTCCGGCGGAGGCGTCGATGGCCGAACGTCGGCGGTCTCAGGTACGTAGACGCCAGCAGCGTCCCCGGTGTAGAGGTCGCCGGAGTCGGTGTCGAGCAGGCCGACATGGTGCGAGGCATGACCCGGGTTGTGGAAGGCCTCAAGGCGACGGCCGTCGCCGAGGTCGATGCTCCCAGATTCCCCGATCGAGACGAGCCGCTCGCTCGGGACTGGTCGCAGGTCCCCGAAGAGGCGGTCCATGTCGTCCCCGAAGACCCGGTGGGCGCTGGCGACCAGTCGCGAGGGATCCACCAGGTGACGAGCTCCCTTCTCCTGCACCACGACCTGCGCCTGCGGAAACGCCTCTGCGATGTCGCCCACGCCGCCGGCGTGATCGAGGTGGATGTGGGTCACGACGATGGTCGCGAGGTCCTCCGGACCGATCCCGAGCTCGGCGAGGGCAGCCGTCACCACTCCCGCGCTGCGGGCAGCGCCAGTCTCGATCAAGCAGGGCCGGCTGCTGCGGATCAGGTACCCGGAGGTGATTCCGGTGTATCCGCCCATGCGGGTATCGATGTGGAAGACGTCGTTCCCGAGGTCCTCGATGATCTGGGCCATGTCGGCAGTATGGCTGCCTTGCGCGTGGTCGGGGGCTCGTCTCGCTGAGGCGGTTTTCCCCAGTGGGGCTACCGCGGGTCTGGCGTCCCCAGGCAGGCACGGGAGCCTGGCTGCTCGGTGGCCGATGCACGAGCCTTTCGCCATGAGCCGAATCCAGAACGCAGATCTGCCCACATCCAGTTCCGTCACCATCGTCGGTCGTCTCGGATCCACGATTGTCGAGCGCGAGCTTCCCAGCGGTGACACCGTCACCACGTTCACCGTGATCGTCGATCGAGCCCGCGCGCGCGGCAGCCGGGTCGTCGTCGACGCCATTCCCTGTCAGGCCTTCCTGGTACGCCTGCGTTCGGCGGTCGGGCGCTTGGAGCCCGGCACACTCGTCGAGGTTCACGGAACTCTGCGACGCCGCTTCTGGCGGTCGGGCACCGGGCTCGGCAGTGCACTCGAAGTCGACGTGGTCCGCGTGAGTCGAGCCTGAGCGTGCGACCATGGCGCCGTGGACTCCGTCGGTGCATCAGAGGGGCAGCCGTGGCCCTCGGAGGCATCCGATGACGACTACACCTGGTTCCGCCGTGGGGAGGCCCTGCTGGCACAGGGCAACGCCGATGCGGCGGCGGTCATCTTCGACCGACTGCACTCCCACGATCCGGAATCCCCCTCCGTGCTCGAGGCGTGGGCCCGGGCGCTGTTCGATGCGCGACGCTTCGATGAGGCGGCGGACGCCTTCGGCGCCCTTGTGGAGCGCTCCCCGGATGACGACTACGCGCATTACGGACGGGGGATGGCCCTGTGGCGGCTCCAGCGCTTCCCATCGGCCCGCGATCATCTGGCTATGGCGGCGGTGATGCGCCCGGATCGTCGCGAGTACGAGCAGGCCTTGACGCAGGTGCGCGCCACCCTGCGAGCGCGTGCCGAGGCCGGACTCCCGGAGGAGGGGCCGGTGCCGACGTGAGTCCGCTCTTCGAGCGCTTCGACGCGCTGCTGTTCGATCTGGATGGCGTCGTCTACGTGGGGCCGCATGCGGTTCCGCACGCTCCTGAGTCCATCGACGCGGCGCGGGCGGGTGGGGTCCGATGCTCGTTCATCACCAACAATGCGGCGCGCATGCCCGCGGTGGTCGCGCAGCACCTGCAGGATCTCGGCATCGCGTGCTCGGTCGACGACGTCGTGACATCGCCACAGGCAGCAATCACCCTGCTGGCCGACTTCGTGCCGCCGGGCTCCCGGGTACTGGTGATCGGCGGGTCCGGTATCGCCGACGAGCTGGCGGCACGCGGGTACGCGCCGGTGCGCTCTCTCGACGACGGGCCGGTCGCGGTGGTGCAGGGCTTCTCGCCGGACCTTGGCTGGCGTGACCTCGCTGAAGCCACCTTCGCCGTGCGAGCGGGTCTGCCCTGGATCGCCACCAATCCGGACCGCACCTTCCCCACGCCGCGCGGAGCGGCGCCGGGCAACGGGGCACTTGTTGCCCTGGTGGCTGATGCCGCCGGTCGTGGACCCGACGCGGTGGCCGGCAAGCCTGAGCCACCACTGCTCCACGAGGCGATCGCCCGATGCGGGGCCGAGCGTCCCCTGATGATCGGCGACCGGCTCGACACCGACATCGAGGCTGGTTGGCGGGTGGGCATTCCGTCGCTACTGGTGCTCACGGGAGTCACGGAGCCCGAGCACATTCTTCGGGCGTCGGCAGGAGAGCGCCCCACGTATCTCGGTGCGGACCTGCGGGTCCTGTTGGAGTCCTATCCCGACGTCACCGAGGTCGTGCCGGACACCCCGGACTCCCGTGCCGTGCGCTGCGGCGACAGCACGGTTGCCCTCCGGGGCGGTGCGCTGGCCATCGTGCGAGCAGGCGACTGCCTCGATGTGCTGAGGGCGGCCTGCGTGCTGGCCTGGTCGGAGGCCGACGTCGGCCGTCCCGTCAACGTCGACGCCATCCTGGGCGCGGTGGCCCCATGAACCGACTGGTGCATGCGTTGAGCACCGTGCGCCCGAGTACGGTGGCGTTCAGCCCTTCCCGGGGCCGGGGCCGCGCGCCGGTTCGGAGACGATCGGAGAGTGATCGACATGCTGGATGACCTTCGCACGTACGTGCAGATGGCCACGGGCATCACGGAGGCCACCACCGCGAAGGCCAAGGATGTCATCTCAGGACTGCTCGCCTCCGGCATCGCGCTGACCAGCCGAGCGGTTCCTGCCCCCGACATGGTGGGGCAGGTGCAGGAGCTCGCCGACGATCTCGTCGCGACGAGCCGCAACAACCGCGAGCTGCTGACCGGGGTGATCCGCTCGGAGGTCGACAAGGCGGTCGGGCGCATGGGCTTCGTGCGTGAGGATGAGCTGGCAGCGCTGCGTCGGCATGTGCAGCGGCTGGAGGCCGAGGTGCACGAGATGAAGGCGGCTGCGCAGGCTGCTCCGGCGCCCACCGCCACTGCGCCCGTCGCCACCGCGCCCGTCGCCACGGCATCCGGCGAGGAGCCGTCGGCGGATGAGGCGGCCGAGCCATCGGGGGCTGACTCGGAGGCATCCGCCGCGAAGCCCAAGAAGAAGAAGATCCTTGTCGATCCGGAGGCTGGTGCATGACCGAGTACGCGGATGTGTCGGGATCGAACCTCGACGGTGCCCATGACGCGGACGC
>CAIZPS010000217.1 GCA_903934925.1 uncultured bacterium
ATACTCGGGGCGCACAGGATCCACACGGTGTGCGGAGGCGGCTCCTCCAGAGCCTTGAGCATCGCGTTGACCGCCGAGTCAGTGAGCCGGTCCGCGTCCTCGATCACGATCGCATGCCACGGCCCGATGATCGGCGACATCGAAGCCCGCCGGACGAGATCACGCGCATCGTCGACTCCGTAACTCAGGCCGGTTGCGGTGATGACATCGACGTCAGGATGACCGCCGAGGGGTGCGGTGCGGCACACCTCGCACACCCCGCAGCCGTCCTCGGGGCACACGAGCGCGGCAGCAAAGGCCGTGGCCGCCGTCGAACGTCCTGAGCCGGGGGGTCCGGTGAGCAGCCAGGCGTGCGTCATGCCCGGACCAGGCTCACCACGACGGATCGCCTCGGCGTCGTCGACAGCCCGCGACAGCTCGTTGACCACAGCATCCTGGCCGACGAGTCGATCCCAGATCGCGGGTGTCACCCCTGGGCTCCGTCATCGTCGCCATCGAGGTCGGCGACCACGCGCGCGAGAATCGCCGCAGCAATAACGCTGACGTCAGCGCGCGCATCCAGCACGAGATACCGACGAGGATCCTCCTCGGCCAGCGTGAGGAAGGCAGAGCGCACCTGCTGGTGGTACTCGAGCGGCTCGGCCTCAAGCCGATCGCGCTGGTCGAAGCGCCCCAGCCCCTCCGCCGGATCGATATCGAGAACGACGGTGAGGTCGGGCAGGAGATCACCGGTCGCCCACAGACTCAGGTCGCGGACACGCACCGGACCCAGGCCACGCGCGAACCCCTGATAGGCGACGGAGGAGTCCAGGTAGCGATCGCAGATGACGATGTCGCCGCGCTCGAGCGCCGGTCGGATGACGCGGGCCACGTGCTCGCCTCGTGCAGCGGCGAACAACAAGGCCTCGGCACGCGGATCGAGACCGGCAAACTCAGGACTCAGCACCACACGACGGATCTCCTCGCCCGCCGGTGTGCCGCCCGGCTCGCGGGTGCGCACCACCGTCACACCCCGCCCGGTCAGGGCTTCGGCGAGCAGTCGCTCCTGCGTGGACTTGCCCGCGCCCTCACCACCCTCGAAGACGATGAAGTACCCGGACATGGAGGTGGTCAGCCTGACGTCGCCGCCGCCGGCGTCTTCTTCGCCGTCGTCTTCGCGGTCGCCTTCTTCGCGGTCTTCTTCGCGGTCTTCTTCGCCGCCGCCTTCTTCGCCGCCGCCTTCTTGGTGGCACCGCGCTTCACGACCCGTGCGGTCGTCTGCTTCGGTACCAGGCCGTCGAGCGCCTCCTTCGAGCGGCGCTCGGACAGCAGGTCGCTGGCCCGCTCGACCGTCATCGTCTCCGGATCGTCGGCGCTGCGCAGGGTGGCGTTGGTGACGCCGTCAGTGACGTACGGGCCGAAGCGGCCGTCCTTGATCACCATGGCCAATCCCGTCGTGGGATCGTTGCCCAGCTCGCGCAGCGGCGGCTTGGCCTGCCCGCGACCACGGCGCTGCTTCGGCTGGGCGAACAGGGCGAGGGCCTGCTCCAGCGTGACGGTGAAGATCTCCTCCTCGCTGCCCAGCGAACGGGAGTCCTTGTCCTTGGTCATGTAGGCGCCGTAGCGTCCGTTCTGGACGAGGATCTCGACACCGTCAGCAGGATCAGTGCCGACCACGCGCGGCAGCGACAGCAGCTGCAGGGCCTCCTCGAGCGTGACGGTCGAGGGCTTCATCGACGCGAACAGCGACGCCGTGCGCGGCTTCGCCGACTTCGGTGAGCCCTCCGGCAGCACTTCGCTGACGTACGGGCCATAACGGCCGGACTTCGCGACGACGGTGAGTCCGGTCTGCGGATCCACTCCGAGCTCGCGATCGCCCGAGGGCTCGAGCAGCAGTTGCTCCGCCTTCTCGGCGGTGAGCTCGTCAGGCGCCAGGCCGATGGGCACATTCGCCCGCTGGTCCTCACCCCGCTCCACGTAGGCGCCGTAGCGCCCCACGCGGAGCACCGCATCCGTGCCGTCGATCGGGAAGGTGGCGATGCCGCGCGCATCGATCGCGCCGAGATCCTCGGTCAGCGGCTTGACTCCCGGGAAGTCGGCACCGCTGACACTGTGACCACCGCGCCAGAACGCCTCGAGCTGCTCCACCCGATCCGTCTCGCCCAGGGCGATGAGGTCGAGGACCTCTTCCATGTTGGCCGTGAACTGGTAGTCGATGAGGGCAGTGAAGTGCTCCTTCAGCAGGCGCACCACGGCGAAGGCAGTGAAGCTCGGCACCAGCGCAGAGCCCTTCTTCCACACGTAGCCGCGATCGACGATCGTCGACATGATCGATGCATACGTGGACGGCCGGCCGATGCCGAGCTCCTCGAGTTTCGCGACGAGCGAGGCCTCGGTGTAGCGGGCAGGCGGGTTCGTGGAGTGGCCCTCGGGGTCCAGTCGCTGCACAGCCACGGGAGCACCCTCGCCGATCGCCGGCAACTCGCGCTCTCGGTCGGCATCGTCGGCGTCCTCCGCGACATCCTTCAGCGCCGCCTGGAAGCCCGCGAACACCGTCACCGTGCCGGAGGCGGTGAACTCCGCATCGGTGCCGTCGGCCGTGACGGCACCGAGCTTCATCGTCGTGGTAGCCACCCGCGCATTCGCCATCTGCGACGCCACCGTGCGCCGCCAGATGAGGTCGTACAGCGCGAACTCGTCGGCGTTGAGCTCACCGGACAGTTCACCCGGCGTGCGGAAGGCGTCACCAGCCGGACGAATGGCCTCGTGCGCCTCCTGCGCGTTCTTGACCTTGCCCTTGTAGTGCCGGGGGGCGTCGGCCACGTACTCGGGGCCGAACAGCTCGCGGGCCTGGTTGCGGGCCGCCGTGATGGCCTGCTCGGACAGGCTCACGGAGTCCGTGCGCATGTAAGTGATGTAGCCGTTCTCGTACAGGCTCTGCGCCACCCGCATCGTGCGCTGGCTGCCCCAGCGAAGGCGGTTGGACGCCGCTTGCTGCAGGGTCGAGGTGATGAACGGCGCCTTCGGCTGCCGCTGACCGGGCTTCTGCACCACCGAGCGGACCGTGAAGGGCACCGGCGCCAGCTCGTCGGCCAGGGCACGGGCCCGCGTCTCGTCGAGCACGACAACGTCGGCCTTCTTCAGCCCACCTTGCTGGTCGAAGCTGTCTCCACTGGCCAGACGCAGGCCGTTGATACTCGTGAGCGTGGCGTCGAAGGCTGCGGATGCATCGTGCTCCGGGGAGAACACCCCGGTGATGTCCCAGTAGGAGGCGGAGCGGAAGGCGATGCGCTCGCGCTCCTTGTCGACCACCAGGCGCACCGCGACGGACTGGACCCGACCTGCAGACTTGGCCTCACGGCCGATCTTCTTCCAGAGCACCTCCGACACCGGGTAGCCGTAGAGCCGGTCGACGATGCGCCGGGTCTCCTGCGCCTCCACGAGCTGCATGTCGAGGTCGCGCGGGTTCTCGACAGCCTCGCGGATCGCCTCCGGCGTGATCTCGTTGAAGACCATGCGCTGGACCGGCACGGTCGGACGGAGTACCTCGAGCAGGTGCCACGAGATCGCCTCGCCCTCGCGATCCTCGTCCGTCGCGAGGAGGAGGGCGTCGGCGGACTTCAGCGCCTTCTTCAGGTCGGCGATCGTCTTCTTCTTGGACTCGTGGACGACGTAGTACGCCTGGAAGCGGTCATCGACGTCGACCGCCAGCTTGGCCCAGGGCTTCTTCTTGACATCCGGGGGCAGCTCAGAGGCCTTCGAGCACAGATCCCGGACGTGACCGACGGAGGCCATGACCATGTAGTCGGGGCCTAGGTAGCCGGCGATCTTCTTCGCCTTGGCAGGCGACTCGACGATCACCAGGGTCTTGTCCGCCACACGGATCCTTCCTGTCCAGGGCGCCGAGCGGTGCGGTCGGCGATTGGGCCGGAGTCTGACGGTAGGGGAGCGGGTTCTGTCAAATCCACGCGGGGGGATCGGCGTGGCGGGACCACTCCCCCCTGTGGGCCGGGACCGAGCCCCGGACCGGAGGGTGGCCCCGCCCCGCCCTAGTCCAGGACTCTGAGGCTGACCGCGACCTCGCCCCGGGCCGGGGATCCGCCCTGCACCTTGGTCTCCATGGTCAGGTTCGCGATCACCAGGCTCCCGGAATTCAGCTGATGCACCACCGGACGCAGTCGGGCCTGGGCCAGCGCCTCCGCGTCGGTCGATGCCCCGAACGTCGTGGAGATCACCTCCGCCGCGACCCGCGACCCCGCCGGCACCGCACCGATGATCCGGCTGAGTTCAGCCTCGTCCGCAGCCGTCAGCGAGATCGCCGACCCCGTGAACACGATCGTGCCCCGTGGCCCCGACCCTGTCACCGTCTGTGGCACCGGCTCGTTCTCACCTGCGGTGATCACGGTCGGCACGCTCACGCTGTCGGCGGGCTTGCCCGTCGGCTTCTTGCCGGGCTTCTTCGCGGGGGCGCTCACGGTGATGCCCAGCGCAACCGAGCGCAGCTCCCCGGACGCCGTGTAGCCGTTGACCTGCAGCGTATGCCGACCCGCAGGCACCGACGCCGGCACGGCAAACGTCCCGCTCAGCGTCCCCGACGCCGACACCGTCATCGAGCCCACCTGCACAGGAGCGCTCAGGATCGCCACGCCGGCAGACGAGCCCGCCCGGTACCCCTTCATCGAGACCGACAGCCGATCCCCAGCAGTCAGGTCCAGCACGCCCGACTCGCCAAGCGGCACGGCGTTGCCCCCGGACTTCTCGCCGAACGTGCCGCTCCAGCCCCGGCCCTTCAGCGTCACGGTGCCCGCCGACGGATTCGACGACTGCTTCACGGTCGTGCGCTCGCCACCCACGAGCACACGCACCTGGCCCGGCCGCAGGTTCGCGTTCGCCGGATCGGCCGGCGGCGGCCCGTCCAGGGCGGGCCGCGGCTCAGGGGTCGGCGCGGGAGTTGCCGAAGGTGCGGGAGTCGGAACGACGGCGGGCGTCGTCGTGCTCTCGGCGCCGCCACTGCCTCCTCCGCCACCGCCGCCACCGCCCGAGGCAGCGGACGTCGTCGCCGACACGGTCGCGTAGGTGCCCGCCCCGTGCACGGTCACGGCCGCGACGCGGAAGGTGTACGAGGTGCTGCTGGCCAGCCCGGTGACCGTGGCCGTCGTCGCCGTGGAGGTGCCGTCGGCGAACGTCGTCCACGATCCCCCGCCAGTCTGGTACTGGACGCTGTAGTCGGTGATCGTCTGACCACCGTTGTCCGTCGGGGCCACCCACGTCAGGGCGGCACTCGTCTCACCCGGAGTCGCCGCGAGGGACTGCACGCCGGTCGGCTTGCCCGTGTTGTTGATCCGGTAGGTGTACGACGACCCGCCGGTGATCAGGTTGCCGTTCGAGGCGACCATGACTCCCTGATTCGTGTAGCCGCTCGTCGCCGTGAGTCGCGTCGCCGTCGACGCCGTCACCGACTGCCCGAACAGGGTCTGCGTCGTCGGGCTCAGCACCGACACGATGTTGCTCCAGTAGGCGACGTAGATGACACCACTGGACGTGACGTCGATCCCGGCCGGCTTCTGGGTCCCGCTCGCAACGTCAGCTGTGTAGGCCGAGATCACCGCAAGGGTGTTCGCCGTCACGCTCTGCCCATACGCAGTACCCGTGGTCTTCGGCAGGATGTAGACGCCGTTGTTCGACCAGCCACTGGTAATCAGCAGGTTGTCACTCGCATCAACCGCAACATCCCACCACCAGTAACCGGCGGTGCTGCTGATCGTGGCCACCGTGTTCGCCGTCACCGACACCCCGAACAACGTGCCCGACACCGCGGGCATCGCAATGATCTTGCTCGTCGCCTCATCCGCCGCGAACAGGTTCCCCGCCGAATCGAAGTCGATACCACCGCTGAACCCGTCGTTCGTCGCCAGCAGATGCACCGTGTTCGCCGTCACCGACTGCCCGAACACCGTCCCCGACGCCGCCGGCAGCACGTACAGGTTCCCCGCACCCGTGGTGAAGAACAAGTTCCCCCCGTGCACCGCGACACCCTGGATCGAAACCCCCGAACCCAGCGACGCCTGCGTCACCAGAGTGTGCTCCACACCCGCACTCACCGACTGCCCGAACAGCGTTCCCGTATTCGCCGGCACCACCGTCAGACCCTCATCAGCCGCGACCTGATCGACCGAGTCACCGATGTAGATATTCCCCGCCGAATCCTCCGCAATACCGATCGGATACTCCGCCGTCGCGATCCGCGACTGCGTGACGTCCCAGGTGGTGGCGGAGACGGTAGCGGTGGTTCCCGTGCCGGTGGCGTTCACCGCGGCGACGCGGAAGTTGTAGGCCGTGTCTGTCGCGAGGCCGGTGACCGTGGCCGTCGTCGCCGTGGAGGTGCCGTCGGCGAAGGTCGACCACGACCCGGCACCCGTCACCTGGTACTCCACGGTGTAGTCGGTGATCGACGCCCCGCCGTTGTCCGCCGGCGCCGTCCACGAGAGGGCCACCTGGTTCTCACCCGATGTCGCCGCGAGGGAGCGAACGCCCGTCGGAGTGCCCAGGGAGTTGATCCGGTAGGTGTACGACGACCCGCCGGTGATCAGGTTGCCGTTCGAGGCGACCATGACTCC
>CAIZPS010000218.1 GCA_903934925.1 uncultured bacterium
CCCATGCCGGCTCTCCCGCCACCATCGCGATGCGGGCCATCTGACTCTCGCGTCCGACATAGGCACTGTATGTGCCCATGAGGTAGCCGACGAAGATGGCAATGACGATGAGGCCAAGGAACGCAGCGATGAATGTCGTGATGGCACTGGGTACGTTCACCGGCTCGACGATGCCGAGTGTGGTGAACGTGGAGCCAGACTGATACAGCGAGTCTCCGAGTGTGAGGTCGGTCAGACCGAACACGATCAGGCCCAGAGTGAAGATGAGGATCGTCGCGTACACGGCGAGCTGCAGGATGATGGAAACCGGTGCGACTCCCGCGAGCCAGCGATCCCGCATCGAGTAGGAGCTCATGAGCCGCAGAGGAACCCGGGCCATCGCGCCGACACCCCATTGCACCGAGCGGGCGACGACGTTGACCGTGCCGTGCGGCACGAGCATCGCGCGGACCATGGCCCAGAAGGTCCAAAGGGTGAACAGGATGCCAGCGATGAGGGCTGCAAGGCGCACAGCGGTTCCTCCCTCAGCCGGGTATGAGGTGGTGGAGCCGAGGGAATTCGGACCCCGACCTTCTCACTGCCCACAACACGCGCCACCAGCACGCGCCACTGCCCCAGATCGTGTCCCGGAAGGGTAGCAAGAGGGCGGCCCAGAGGGGAGTTCCCGCGCACGTCGGATGCCACAGGGCCGGGTGCCCTGACCACGCCTGCCCCGGAGAGCGTCTCCGATTCGCAACGAACCTGCGCTACAGCACGTCGACAGGTGCATCCCTTGTCTACTATGGCGATCAACACACGTACGTACGAACAATCCGACCCACAGACGAACGAACCGACCCGCGAACCCGCCACCACTCGACCAAAGGACCGACATGGCTCGCTCACTCACCCCGTCCCGCTCTGCGGGGAGGATCGGCGCCCTCGTCGGCGTCGCTGCGGTTGCGGTCCTCACTCTCACCGGGTGCATCAAGGTCGACGCCAACGTCGCCATCGCCTCTGACGCGACGGCGTCGGGCACGTTCGGCTTCGAACTGCAGAAGGATGCCGCGGGATTCCTCGGCATCTCCGATCTGTCGAGCTTCGAGGCGGCCATCGACGAGGGAGCGCTCACCGATGGCGAGGAGCTCGAGACATTCCAGGAATGCGTCACGTCTGAGTCCGACGCGGGATACGTGTACACCTGCTCCTTCGCGAACGCGAGTTTCACCAACCCCGATGACCTGTGGCAGATCAGCAAGAACGGTTCGAACATCGTCTTCACCATGACCAACGAGGGCCAGAGCGCCGAGGACGCAGAAATGACGGGCTTGCTCGGCGACGCAGGCATGGGGGCGATCAACGTGACTGTCGAGTTCCCCGGTCCGATCACGTCGGTGGAGGGTGAGTTCGCCGAGAAGACGTCCGACACCACGGCCAAGATCAGCGCGAGCATGATGGACACCCTCAAGGTCACCATCACGAGCGAGGAAAGCTCCGGTGGTGGTTTCGCCGTGATCCTCGTGGTTGCCATCGCGGCAGGAGTCGTCGTTCTCCTGATCGTCGCCGTGATCCTGCTGGTCATGCGTCGCCGGGCAGGCACGCGCAGCCCCGAGGCAGCAGCAGAGCCCACCGAGGCACCCGCCGGTGAGGCCCCGGCAGCCGAGGCCACTGCGACGGACACGCCTCCCGCAGACGCCCCCACCCAGCCGGAAGAGAATGCCTAGCCGATGACGTGCGGACGCACGATGCTCCGCCGGAGCGCGCGCTCTGCTTCGTCGTACACCCGCGCAGCCTCGTCGACGTCCACGTGCGCCAGAGCGATGCGGTCGCCGGGAGCCAGGAGGCTCACGTCGTCGAGGTCTGCGGAGATGACGGCGCCGATCACCGCATAGCCACCCGTGAGTCCGCCATCCGGGCCGAGGATGATCCCCTCCCCCGCCGGCGTCACCTGGATCGCGCCCACCACCATCGGCCGGCTCGGCCCCATGCCGTCGCCGCCCGCGGGTGCTCCTCCCAGGCGGGTGCCGGACCGAGCCGTGGTCGTCACGTCCCATTCGCCGGTGTCCCACTCCACGCGAGCAGCACTCATTCCTGGCGAGGGGATGACCCGTAGTCGCACAGGTCGCGCCCAGGACACGCGCGCGAACGAGCCGACCTCCGTCATATCACCGTGACCGCAGAGTTCATCCCCCGCGGCCAGCAGCCGGCCTCCGAGCCTGCTGAAGGTGTCGGTCGAGGCCGACCCCAGGACAAGAGGCTCACGCCATCCCGCCAACGCGACATAGACCGGCCCCGGACCCTCGTGCCGAACGGTGAGCACGTCGTCAACGGCCAGCGCGAGGGTCGTGTCGGTCGGGGCGTCGGTTCCCCTGAGGATGACGGCTGCCGGGCCCACGACCGCCGCTGCCGTCACAGCCCGGGCACGCAGCACGATCGTGCCCGCGAGCAGCTCGATCGTCGGTGTCGTCGGTTCGGGATCCGGCGCGACGAGCGCCGTCGCGAGCCCGTAGCGCTGGCGGTGCCAGGCACCCGCGCGCGGCACACCGATCACCGTCGCCTCGGCGCGCCCGAGGTCCTGCACCGTGGCAAGCGTCGCCTGCTCGACAGTCGCGAGAACGGGCGCGTTCACAGGCCCTGCCCCAGTCGAGTGAAGCGAACCCGGTTCCCCGGTGCCAGCAGCGCGGGCCGATCCGTGACCTCGACGTCGAACATGACCTGATGGGTGCTTCCGATCAGGTGCCAACCACCGGGCATCTGCTGCGGATAGACCGCGCTCATGCCCGCCGCCACGGCGACGCTGCCGGCGGGCACGGCTGGTCGCGGACTGCTGCGGCGCGCCAGAACGGACCAGTCGAGCGCCGACGTGCCGACCGGCTCCAGATAGCCGAACCCCGGGGCGAAGCCGACCATGGCGACCCGCCACTCCTGCTGCTGGTGGGCGCGGACGACGTCACCGCTGGAGACGCCGAGCACAGCCGCGACATCCGCGAGGTCGGCTCCCGAGTACTCCACCTCGATAGTGACGATGGCTGCGTCGACGGATCGTGCCGAGAAGGAGCCGTCCACCGCATGGAGAGCCTCGATCACCCGCTCGCGCAGATCGGATCGCGGTCGGAGTGACTCGACCAGCACCTCCCGCAGGCCACGCCGGACCCAGACTGCGGGCAGGGCCGACGCTAGGGCTGCAGCGACTGCCTCGCGCTCGTCACCATCGGCCACCTCCACGATGACGGCGCAGTCGCCGAGCCAGTGCGTGTTCGGGATCATGGCCGCGAGGGAGCCTGGACCCGCACCCCGCCCGCCTCCAGAGCGGTGCGCAGCCCGCTCGCCAGCGCAACCGCGCCCGGGGTGTCACCGTGCAGGCACAGAGTGTCGACTTCCAGGTGCAGCACGTCTCCGGTGAACGTCCGGACCGTCCCGCTCACGGCAATCGACATGGCCTGATCGATGACGGAGTCGACGTCCTCGAGTACTGCCCCCGGGCTGGATCGCGGCACGAGTCTGCCGTCCGGGAGGTAGGCCCGGTCGGCGAAACCCTCGGCGAGGTAGCGCACTCCGCGTCGATCGCACACTGATCGGAGGACGCCTGTCGGCGGGCCCATCACGGCAACCGGAGTACCGCTGTCCCCGACGAGCGCTTCGACCGCATCGACCATGGCCTCTGCGGCCTGATCGTCGACCGCAAGGTCGTGGTAGAGGGCACCGTGCGCCTTCACGTGCACGAGCGGCACTCCGGCCACTGAACAGGCATCACTCACCGCAAGCACCTGCGTGCGGATCATTCGTGCGAGAGAGAGTCGATCGTGCTCCGCCAGGCGCGATACACGACCGAAGCACTCACGATCGGCGTACGAGGGATGCGCACCCACCGAGACACCTCGAGCCGCGGCCTCGCGCACCGTGGCCGCGAGCACGTCACCCCCACCGGCGTGGCCTCCGGCTGCGACGTTGGCTGTCGTGACGATGCTCAGCAGGGCGGCGTCGTCAGCGCACTCCTCACCGAGATCGGCGTTGAGATCGATGGACAGCACAGCCGGAGCAGGTCAGGGAGCTGGACGCTCGGTGAGCAGCGTGAGTTCGGTCGGTTCGCGCAGGAGGCCCTGAAGTGCGGCATTGCCGCGGATCACGTGATCAGTCGTCATGTGGGTGTCCCAGTCCGCACGTGAGTGGAACTTCTCCAGCATGATCCACGTCGTGGGGTCATCCGCCGACTCGACGAGCTCCATGTAGATGCATCCCGGCTCGGCATGAGTGCCGGCCATGAGCGCGCGCACCTCGCGCTCAGCCTCCTCGAGGCGATCCACCCTTGGCCGGATGGTCGCAATGAGGTACAGGGGGGCGTCACTCACGGGGGAATCTCCGATGCTCGCTTTGCGGATACCCCACGCTACCGCGCCCCGGGACCCGACGCGGGGATACGCTCCCGGGATGACGACCGGTGACTACACGTCCGCAGCCCTGAATGCCGAGGCGGCAGAACTCGAACTGTCCTCCTTCAGTCCCGCTCAGGCGGTGGCGCTCGGACTTCTCGCTACCGACCGAGCCATCACGGAGACACTGCCGATCGTCATCGAGGTCCACCACCTGGGTCGACTGGCCTACCGAGCCGTGCTGCCCGGCGCCCTGCCGGACTCCGACGACTGGATCGTGCGCAAGCGCCGCACGGTTGAGCGCTACCACCGCTCCACCTTGGCGACGAAGGTCAAGTACGAGGAGCGCGGCACCACCTTCCACCTCGCCACCGGCCTCAGCGAGCTTGAGTTCGCCGCCCACGGCGGCGGCATGCCGATCGTCGTAAGCAGCGTCGGAGTTGTGGGCGGCTTCTACGCGTCCGGGCTCCCCGAGGTCGAGGACCACAGATTCCTCGTCCAGTGCCTGCGCGACCTTCGCGGAGCCTGACCGCCCAGAGCCGTCGAATTCTCGTGCGGATCTACTTGTCCGGATCGGCGAGGGTCACGTCGCGCACGAAGGCCTCGAGGTCCGTATTGGCCTGCAGGAACTGACGCAGCGTGCGCACGGTGGCTCCGTAGGACGTGAACTCCGCGATCGACAGGCCATCCTCGTCGTAGGCCTTCCGAAACTCCCCGAAGTTGTCGTAGAGGTCATGAAGGATGCGCGGATCCACCGGGTCGTCGAGGCGATGCAAGGGCTCAATGCCGCTCGCGTTGAACCGCTTCTGCCAGCCGAACGGCGGGGAGATGACGACATTGCCTCCGATGAACTGGCTCCAGTGCATGTGATTGCGGAAGGCCGCCGAGAGCAGGCGCGTGCGATATCCACGCTCCTGGTAGATCCGGTAGGCATTCTTGAAGACGGCCACACCGGCCCATTCCATGATCCCGGGGTCGACGGTGATCTGCTCCTTCTCCGCGGAGACTCGCATCCAGTCGTCGGTTCGACCCACCATGATCGTGCATACCGGACCCATGGTGCTCACATCCAGGCCCTCGGCCTCTCGGCGTCGCAGGCCACGCTCCACGGCCTCGGCGACGGCCACGGCCTGGGCAACCGTGAACGAGACCGTGGCATTGATGCTCACGCCGCGATAGGTCGCCTCCTCGAAGGCTGCGACTCCCGCCGATGTCACGGGAATCTTGACGATCATGTTCGGCGCCAGGGTGCTGAACTCAACCGCCTGCTCCACCAGCCGTTCCGTATCGCGGTAGAAGCGCGGATCGGTCTGGATGGACAGGCGCCCATTCACGCCCTTGTACCGCTCGAAGGCCGGCACCAGGAGGGCCGCAGCCTCGACCGAGAGTCGAGCGACCATGGCCCAGCCGATCTCATCCTCCGTGGCCGTCGGATGAGCGGCTGCGTAGTCGGCGATGCGAGCCGCCCACGTGGGGCGTTCGGCCTTGAGCGCAGCCAGCGCGATGACGGGGTTGCACGTGGCTCCGACAGCTCCCCAGGTGATCGCCTCGGACAGCTCGCGGGGATCAGCTGAGTCGTTCCAGAGCACAGTCGGTGTGGTCTCGGCCATGCGCAGCAGTGGAGATGCGGGGGCAGTGCTCATGCATGCTCCTAGGACTGAGTGGGGAAGCCGAGGTTGATGCCACCCTGGCTCGGGTCCAGCCACCGACTTGTGACCACCTTGCCTCGCGTGAAGAAGTGCACGCCCTCGGTGCCATGGGCGTGGCTGTCGCCGAACAGCGACGCCTTCCATCCGCCGAAGGAGTAGTACGCCATGGGCACCGGGATCGGCACGTTGACGCCGATCATGCCGACCTCGATCTCGTTCTGGAATCGACGTGCAGCTCCGCCGTCGTTCGTGAAGATCGCCGTGCCGTTGCCGTAAGGGTGGTCGTTGATGAGCTGCACACCGGCCTCGTACGAAGGCACACGCACGACACTGAGCACCGGGCCGAAGATCTCGTCCGAGTAGATGCTCATATCCGGGGTGACATGGTCGAACAGCGTCGGCAGGAGCCAGAAGCCCTCGGGATCGCCGTCGACGTCGCCGACACGGCCGTCGACGACGAGGGTCGCTCCAGCCGCCTCGCCCGCGTCGACGTACGACTTGACCTTGTCCCGATGGACGCCGGTGACCAGGGGGCCCATATCGCAGGCTCGGCGGCCATCTCCGACCTTGAGCGAGGGCATCCGATCGGCGATCTTGGCCACCAGTTCGTCCCCGATGGGATCCACCGCCAGCACGACCGAGATGGCCATGCAGCGCTCTCCGGCAGAGCCGAAGCCTGCGTTGACCGCTTGGTCTGCGGCGAGGTCAAGGTCTGCGTCCGGCAGCACGAGCATGTGGTTCTTCGCGCCACCGAGCGCCTGGACCCGCTTGCCGTGTCTCGTACCCGTCTCGTAGATGTACTGGGCGATGGGAGTCGAGCCGACGAAGGAGATGCTCTTGACGTCCCTGTTCTCGAGCAGTCCGTCAACTGCCTCCTTGTCGCCGTGCACGACATTGAAGACGCCATCCGGAAGGCCTGCCTGCTTCCAGAGCTCAGCCACGTACATGCTCGCCGAGGGGTCCTTCTCGCTAGGCTTGACGACGACGGTGTTGCCGGCGGCGATCGCGATCGGGAAGAACCACATCGGCACCATGGCCGGGAAGTTGAACGGCGAGATGATGCCCACAACACCGAGGGGCTGCCGGATCGAGTAGACGTCGACGCCGGTCGAGACACCTTCGGAGAAGCCACCCTTCATCAGGTGCGGGATGCCGCAGGCGAACTCCACGACCTCCAGGCCGCGCGTGACCTCCCCGAGTGCATCCGACAGGACCTTGCCATGCTCCTCGGTGATGAGCGCGGCGACCTTCTCCTTGTTGGCGTTGAGAAGTTCGCGGAAGCTGAACAGCACCTGGGCTCGCTTGGTCAGCGACGCATCACGCCACGCCGGGAATGCGGCCTTGGCCACCGCCACCGCCTCGTCGAGCACGGCACGGGAGGCGAAGTCGACCTGCTTGGTCACCTTCCCGGTGGCAGGGTCGTAGACGTCGCCTGTCCGCTCCGCGGTGCCGTCCCACAGACGGCCGTTGATCCAGTGGGTGACGCGTGCGCTCATCGGTATTCCTTCAGGTGGTGGTGTGGTGATGGCCGACCGTTCGGGGTTCGAGGGTCAGCACCCTCATCGTGACTCATGGTGACCGTCTCTCCTGCCAGGCGGCAAGTTCTCGGGAGAGCTGCTCGGCCGTGTCTCCGGAGTCCAGACACCGTCTCAGCACATCCGCCTGGCTCGGGGGAGCCAGACCGCCGATGGGCTGGTCGCGGTCGAGATCGGTGGGGAAGGGATAGCCCTCCGCGCAGCTGGCGATGGCGTTGTCGACGGCCCACGCGGGCCACCCAGCATCCCTCGCCCCCTGAAGCGTGGGGTAGACGGCTTCGCACATCGCCCGACGGTCCAAGGTCTCCATCGCCCTGCCGAAGGCGGATGAGACCTGAAGCAGGTTGGCCATGCGCTCCACGTCGGTGGTCAGGTTCGTTCCGGCTCCATGGATGAGCGCTGGACTGAAGAAGATGACGTCGCCCTTGGCGAGGGGCAACTGAACCATGTGACGGGAGAACACCTCGCGGACGCGCGACGCCCGGTAGTGGGTGTAGGCACCGGAGAACTTCTGGGAGTTCGGCAGCAGCATCGTCGTGCCGCTCGACACCGGCATGTCACCGTGGGCCACCGCACCCTGCAGGGTCAGCATGGGCGACATCCGGTGAACATGGGGCGGGTAGGAGGCCACGCCCGCATCCGACTGGAACCCCAGGTGGTAGTCGCAGTGCGGCTCCTGAGCGACACCACCGGGGTAGATCAGGTTCACCTGTGACGTCATCTGATAGGCCGGACCGAGCCACGCCTCGCTGGCGACCGCAATGCCGTCGTTGGCGAAGTACCGGACGAAGACCTCCGGCGCGGCAAGAGCCAGCTTCTGCTGCGCGTTCCAGATTCGGGCATTGGCTCCGGGAGCCCCGAAGTGATCGCCCCTGTCGGTCCCCGACTCACGCTCGCTCGCGATGATCCCGAGGAAGACCTCCGTCGCCTCGTCCACGATGCCGGTGCTCTCGAATGCGTGTCGGATCAGGAACACTCCCGGACCCTCCGCGAGTGCGGCCGCCAGCTCTCGCCTGAGCGCCTCGCGCCGGTCGCCCTCGCACCCGGACCACTCCTGGCCGTCGTACACGAGCACGCCAGATTCGACGTCGGCGCTCAGCGGAAACAGCGATGAGTCGAAGCCCTCCTCGACGATGGACTCCAACGCGTCCGGCCCGTCGACGATCGACGTGTTCGCCGCGGCAATGCGCTCCGAGCTCACTGGAGCAATGCGCTCCGAGCTCACTGGAGCAATGCGCTCCGAGCTCACTGGAGCAATGCGCTCCGAGCTCACTGGTCCGACTCCACCACGCCAGC
>CAIZPS010000219.1 GCA_903934925.1 uncultured bacterium
CGCCAGCCACTCAGGCTGCGTAGCCGAACCTGTCACCTAAACGTGCAGCAGACCCGGGGTTAACAATCTCCCGGGACTTCACAATGGAGCCGCCTCGGGGATTTGAACCCCGGACCTACGCATTACGAGACACTACCCCCACAGCCACGAGGGAAATCCAATGGTCTTGGTCCCATCCAGACCCCTCAAGACCACTCCAGTTCACTGGAGTTGGGGCTAGCCGTGGGGCTGACTTTCCACCGGTCCGACCCCCGCTTCGGTCCTTGGACCTAAGCACTGCCGATGCGTCGTTCAGCGAAGTTGTCGGCGCCCTCGCTGAGGATGCGGAGTCGCTTCCTGCGGCGCCTGGCCGCAGGCCTCGTCGAGGACAATCAGGGATATCCGACTTACACTTCGACGCCTTCACGGATCTTCCACTCACCGTGACCGCAGAGCTTAGGGCCGACCGCGACGTCGAGCAGCGCCGACTATCGCCACCGCATCGTCACCGTGGCCGCCGAACTGCCCTTCGCGGGATACCCCTCTCTCGGGGCCGCTGCAGCAATCTGCCACCGACGAGGCATCGGTGAACTCGAGGTAGTCCAGCAGACTGGTCGACCAGGGCGTCGAGATGGGTGAGCCGAGCAGGCATCTCGTCGACACCTCCGACGGCGTGCGGGTCGAGGGGGCAGTCCACATCAGCGGGACCGGCACCGTGAGCCTGCCGTCGACCACAGATCCGTAGCGCTCATGGCAGTTCCCTTCTGCCCCGCTTGCGATCGGTGGAGTGCGGGTCACTCAGCGGAGAACTGACGAGCCGTATCGGCTCATGGGTCCCGACGGCTGAGCCAGGCCTGGACCCGCAGGGCCGCTGAGTCCGAGATGAGGTCCTGGGCGTGGTAGCGCTCGTAGATCGCCTGGGCCTCCCCGAGGGAGGTCACCCCGCAGGCGCCGAGCAGGTACTCGATGTCCTCGGTATCGCGTCGGCCTCGATTGGCGTACAGCTTCATCGCCAGCAGCAATTCCGCGGAGGCGATGGAAACGGTGAGGTCGCCTTCGCGGATCAGTTCCACCCAGTCCTCGGACCCCACGGGAGGGACATAGGCCTTGACGGCGTCATTGAGCCAGTCCGGCGGCAGTCCCCGCTGGACGGCGAGGTCACGTGCGGCAGCCATGATCGGTTCGACCGGAGCGAGGACGGCGTCGATGTCATGGGTGGCCCGTCGCTGGGGGTTCATCAGGGCGATGGCCGATCCTCCGACGACTCTGATGCCGCCGCTGACGCCCTGCTGCGCCAGGCGCCGCACGAGGTCGCGCAGCAGATTGCTGATCTGATCGGCGTCGAACGCGGTCATCGCTTACACACTGCTGAGCTCGCTGGCCGCCAGGTAGACCCCGTGCCGGGCGATGGCCGCGGGGGTGGCCGCCCGTGCTGCGGCTCGAAGCTCGGCGATCGGCTCCACGTCCCACGCGGGACTGACGGTCCGGGACGGCTCCCGCACCCACGCCGGTCGCGGCAGGCGATCCCGCGTCAGCCAGTGATCGACGAGTGCAGCGAGCAGGGCTTCGTACCGGGCATCGGCGACATTCGGTGGCTCCGCGACGCACAGGGCCACCCGTACGGCAGGTTCCGCACCGGCCAGGTCGTCCGAGAGCTGGATCACCTCACGCCAGGCCGCGGACTCGTCCCCTCGCGCGAGGGCGTCGGCGACGGCGAGCCCGGCTTCCCAGACCGGCCGCGCGGTGGTGGGCAGGATCGTGACCCGGTGCCCCAAGCAGACCAGCAACTCCTCCAGCCGGGACACCGTCGTATCGTGCCGACCGGTCTCGATCTCAGCGATGCGCGGTTGGGGCACATCGGACACCCGGGCAAGGGCGCGCTGCGAGAGCCCGCGCGCATCACGCGCACCCCGCAACAGCGCCGACGACGACATGGGCACCTCCGATACGAGATACCGTATCATGCTGCCTGAGTGCCGCTGCCGCGACGACCGAGCTCGATGTGCGCCGATACGCCCGCCTGGTGCGCGGGTCCAGGAGGCCTTCAGCCGCGCAAACCGTCGGTTCGGTGCCCGTGACTGCACAGATGACTGCAGGCATCTGGTCCTCGACGCGGATCCCGTGGGGCTTGCCCGCTGTATTGCGCTTTCCGAACCGGACGGGAAGGGCAGTATCGGGTCTTGTCGACCCCTGCGCGAACCGCCCCACAGAGTATGACACCCGTTGCGATGCAACGGATTTCGACTGGGGCCGCCTCGGGGATTTGAACCCCGGACCTACGCATTACGAGCACGCGGAATCCGAGCCCTCGCGCCCGATTTGCGCCCTGTCCACGCGGGTTCACACGTACTGAGACCCGTCCAGGCTCACCCCGACCGGCGAAGAAAGGGAAAAGAAAGGGCAACTCCACCGCCTCATCTCGCGCTGTCAGCCGCCACCCCATCTGCCGAAGTTGGCGGGTTCACACCAAGGTGCTGGAGCAGCACATGGGTGGTGATGCAGGGATACACGCAACGGCACTCCTCGCAGACCCTCCCCCCGAGATCCGCGTTTCGGTCGGGCCGCTGCAGGTCCAGGATCGCGACGACCGCGTCGAACAGCATCGACAAGGGAAGGTCACTCAGCTCAGGGATCCCGCGATCGTGGATCAACGGGTCAGCCAGTCCTTCGCGCCCGGTCGGCCACTACGTCGAAGTCCCCGGCGTTCGCCCGGAATGCGCGCAGCAGGCTCCAGAGCCGTGCGCCCTGTGACGGCGACAGGCCCAGCGCGGTGAAGACGTGAGCGTTGAGCGCCTCCGTCGCAGTCGCCGCGGTACTGCGCCCCTGCTGCGTGATGCGGACCATGACCTTGCGCCGGTCCCCGTCTGATCGGATGCGTCCGACGAGCCCGTCTCCTTCGAGGCGATCCACTGCACTGGTC
>CAIZPS010000220.1 GCA_903934925.1 uncultured bacterium
AGGCCAGCCCCGCACAAGGTGCCATTACCCGCACGATCACTTCCGCCCAGCACCACGCGACGTTCTCCATGGAGATTCCGCAGATTTCCCTGAGCGCGTCACCAGACTGCACTGACAACGTCAAGGTCGCAGTGACCTTCACGGCGTTGAAGGGCAACGGCATCGCCATCGAGGGTGGCTCGAACAAGAAGCCGATGGCGCTGGTGAGCGTTGGCGACATCGACTCGTCCTATCAAGTCGTCCCCGTACTGCAGTAGGCGAGGCGACGATGGCGCACTCCGTCGTGCTCCACGTCGGTCCGCGGAAGACAGGGAGCACCTTTCTTCAGCGGGCGCTTGTCGCCGAGGCTGCCGCCCTCGCGAACGCAGGAATCCTGTATCCGACCGTGCTGAAGGGCGTGGCACGACACAATCACGTATCTGCCACCTATGCCGTTCCGGGGATGCGTGACGGGAAGTCCGAGGATCAGTGGGCTGACGTCGACGAGGCTGTCATCACCGATCTTGCTCGGCAGGTGAGTGACTGGCAGGGGCCGGTGATCCTGTCATCCGAGGCACTGGGCGGCATGACCGCACAGGATGCACAGCGATTCCTGGATCGGCTGCCGCGCGTCCCGATCAGCGTGGTCGCCACCATCCGAGCCCTTCCCGATGTCGTACTGTCCTCCTGGGCCCAGCACGTGCGCAACCTGCACCGAGAGTCACTTGATGCCTACGTGGAACGTCGCATCGAGGAGCGCCCCCCGATCACATCAGACGAGCGGTGGGCGCGATGGAATGACGACGAGCACGCCACGTTCTGGCGCAGCTACGACTACCCGGGCCTGCTCAGTCGCTGGAAGGCACTTGGCCTACCCGTCACCGCGGTCATCGTGCCTCCCTCGCACGCGCCGATGAGCGACCTCTGGTCGCGCTTCCGTGCCGCTGCGCAACTCGATGGCATTCCCCGTGAATGTCCATCGGTGGACGACGTCAGCGCCAACACCTCCCTGCGACTGGAGGAGCTCGAGGTCATTCGACGTGCGGTACAGCACGGCCGGGAGCAGGGCCGAACGCTCGCGCAGATGAAGTCTCTGCGCGGTCACCGGTGGATGCCTGATCCGACGGCAAGGCCCAGCGGAGGAACGCGACCGGGCCTGACCCCGGAGCACGCGCGGGTGTTCGAGAGGTGGGCGCAGGAGGATGCCGACGCGCTGCTGGCAGGCGGCTACGACATCGTTGGCGATCACCGTGACCTATTGGCTTCCGCCCGTCAGCGGGAGCAGCCCGAGCCACGGACCTATGCCGCCTTCGCCGGCTACCTCGTGGCCGACAAGCTGCTCGAGGTGCACGACCGCCAGACCTCACGCCGACGCCGACTCCGGCGGTTCACCCGTCGCGCGCAGCGGTGGGGTCTGCGCTACTCGCGCGCGGTGATGCGGAGGGTGGAACGGTGATCCGCCGTCTGTACCTGCACATCGGCCCGCGCAAGTCGGGTACGACGTACCTGCAGCACGGCCTCGTAGCAAGCGAAGCGTCATTGAAGTCCGCGGGCCTGACCTACCCGCTGCGGGATGTCACCGGCCACCTTGGCCTGAACCACGAGGCTGCCCTCCTCGACGCCGCCTCTCTGCAACCGGGCTATCGCGCGACCGCGCTGCGCTCGGCATTGGACCGCGCCCACACCGACGTGGTCCTGTCCGGAGAGGCGGTCGCCGGTCTCACGCCGTCCGCCGCAAAGCGACTGGTGGCCTATCTCGACGTGGCCGAGGTTCACGCAGTGATCACGGCCAGAGTGATCAGTCGCGTGCTTCCGTCGACGTGGCAGCAGAGTGTGCGCAACGGTCGGGTCGCCTCCTTCGCCACCTTCCTCGAGGACGTCCGCCGGAAGGACGAGGAACGACAGGCGGCACCTGCGTCCTGGCAGGAGGACCCCACCCAGGACTTCTGGCGGTCGCATGCGATCGCCGACCTGGCTGAGCGCTGGCTCGGGTACGCCAGCAGGGTCTCCGTCGTGACGGTGCCGGCCAAGACGTCGGCTCCCAATGTTCTGTGGCGGCGGTTCCTCGGATCCCTCGGCGTCGATCTCGCCCGTCATCCGGATCTGGATGCCGGCGCGCCCGTCCCGCAGCACGAGGGAATCACCGCCAGTGAGGCGCTGCTTCTTCGAGAAGTCATGCAGCAGCTCGCCCAGGCTGGCCTCGACGTCGAGGATCGGGGACGGTGGGCCCGTCGACTGGTCAGTGAGGTGTTCCAGCCACGACCGGTCCGTGGTTCACGCCTGACCACACCGCCCGACGTGTGGCCGATCGCGCAAACCTGGAGCCAGCGGGACATCGTGCATCTGACCGCACTGGTCGCCGAAGGGCACGTGACCCTCATCGGGGATATCGAGGATCTGCACGTTGATCCCAGTCCTCCCTCGGTTGAACCCAACAAGGAGCTCGCGCGGGAGATCGCGGATCTCGGCGGTCGGTGCGTTGCCTACCTGGAGGCTGCCCGATGATCGTCGTGATCTGCGGACAGCACCGCTCGGGGTCGACGCTCGCCTGGCAGATCACCGGTGAGCTTCTGAGCGCAACGCGATCGGTCTCGATGCCGATGCGCACACCGGCGAACCAGCTACGGCTGCACGCACTCCGGCCTCAGCATGTGCGCATGGTCAAGGTCCACTACTCACCCACCGTGCCCAAGCGACACTTTCCGCAACGTGGCGCGCACTACGTCTACACCTTTCGTGATCCCCGGGACGTGGCCGCGTCGCTGATCCGCAAGGGTCGGTACGGACCCGAACACGAGAAGCGCGGCGCAGAGGGGGTCGCCTCGATGATCCGACGTGAACTGCGCGGCGACGCGTTCTGGCGCACTCGCGAGAGTCTCTGGATCGGCAAGTACGAGGAGATCACGCAGGACGTTCCCGGCCTGGTGCGCTCCCTGGCTGGTTTCCTGCGGATTCCCATCGATGAGGAGATCGTGACGCGCATCGGCGACCACGTCTCCGTGGAACGGCAGCGCATTCGCGTCGAGGATGTCCGCACGTCCGGCGTCGATCCGTCACTGCGCATCACCTCGAACCACATCACCGATGGGCAGGAGGGCGCCTGGAGAGCGACCCTCACCCCCGAGGAGGTCGCAGCTATCGAGGATCTGGCGGGGGACTGGATGCGCGCCCACGGCTATGCCTGCGAGCAGCCTCCTCGATAGCGGTGACGAACACGGGCGCATCATCCGCCCAGTTGTGTTCATTGCGCACAGCGTCAAGGCCATTGCGGCCCATGCGAGCCCGACCCTCGTCATCCCCGTTGAGATCTATCACCGCTGCCGCAGCGGCCGCGGGGTCGCGGAAAGGCACGACGATGCCGACGTCATGGCGTTCGAGGACCTCGACGACGAGCGGCAGGGGAGTGGCCACGACGGGAAGGCCCTGCGCCATGTACTCGAAGACCTTCGTCGGATACGAGTGCCGATAGTTTCGTTCGTTGTGCAGCAGGGACAGGCCCGCGGTCGCGCCCCGCATTCGCTCGATCACCTCGTCATGGGGCAGTCGGCCGTACCATCGCAGGTCACCATCGATGTCAGCGCGACGAAGCTGCTCGCTCACCTCCGGTGACGCGGGCCCGATGAGATCCATGACGATTCCATGAGGGCGCAGCAGACGCCCGACCTCGATGAGGTCAAGGGCCCCTCGGGCACGAGTCAGGGTGCTGACGCAGACGACGCGGCCGGGCCCCGGCGGCGGTGCTTCAGCATCCACGAGGGTCGAGTTGGGCACGATCGGGTGGGCGAGACGAAAGCGCTCGCGGTAGCCCGCTTCCGCGAGGACCAGGTCGAGCCTGCGCTCAGCCCATCGCTCGACCACCCGGACACCGGCGGCTGCAGCACGGTCGAGCCCGGCAGGGATCCAGTCCTTGTAACTCACCGCCGCAGCGGTGTCCTCGTGCACGTCCCAGACAATCGGCACGTCCTTGACGCCGGTGACGCACAGAACGAGTTCCGGATCGTGGATGAGCACAACGTCGTGTTGGGCCGCCAGCTCCCGTACGGTGCGCCGCGCCGCCCGCATCGCCGCCACCCGATGCCTGCCGCGTGAGCGAGGCAGGTCGAACGCGGTCACGCCCGGCGGGGGCGTGACTCCCACTGCACTGAAGGGCGCGGCGAAGGTCACATGGTGACCGGCGTCGACAAGCGCGGAGATCTGGCGCACGAAGATCCTGGTGTCCTGCGGGTGATGCACGACCGTCATCACCAGAACGCGCAGCGACGTCATGCGGACGAGCCCTTGGCGCGGGCCTCGCGCCGTGTCTGACGACGTCGCCGGGTGTCGTCGGTGTACTCGGCGATGATGTCCTCCGGAGCACCATCGGCACGGATCGTTCCCTTGTCGAGCCAGACGACCCGTGAGCAGGACTCCCGGATGGACGACATCGAGTGGCTGACCAGGACAACCGCCTGGGCACGCGAGCGCAGTTCGTGCATGCGCGCGATGCTGCGCTCCTTGAAGTCCATGTCTCCCGTGGCCAGCGCCTCGTCGAGGAGCAGGATGTCATGCACGACCGACGAGGCGATCGCAAACTTCAGCCGGGCACCCATTCCCGAGGAGTACGTCGAGAGCGGCAGATCGATGCTGGCAGCGAGCCCCGAGAACTCGACGATGTCGTCCATGCGCTCGCGTACCTCGGCGCGGGTCAGGCCAAGCGCCAGGCAGCCGAGTTCGATGTTCTCCCGGCCGGACAGTCGGGGTACCAAGGTCTTCCCGACACCGAGAAGCACGGGCGTGGACGACGCGTACACGACTCCGCGCTCCAGGGGAAGCAGCCCTGCCATCGCACGCAGCAGTGTTGACTTGCCCGCTCCATTGCGCCCGATGATGCCGACGCTCTCACCCTCCCGGATCTCCAGGCTGACCCCACGGACGGCCTCGACGCGGATGGCGCGCCGCGGGGTGAGTCGTCCGTGCGGGCGCACGCGGTAGGACACGTGAACATCGTCGAGCAGCACTCGCAGGTGAGTGCCCTGATCAGTCCCGCCCATAGCTGCCCTCTCCCCGCCAGAAGACGACGAGCCCGGCAACCAGCGCCACCGCCGACCACGCCACGGCAGCGACCCAGTTCCATCCGCCACCGGGAGAGTCGTAGCTCGGGAGGATGGCGTCCCGCATGATCGCGAGGTACACCGCAGCCGGGTTGAAGATGAGTGCGTTCTCGATCCACGCCGGCGCATTCAACTGCGCTGCGCGCTCTGCCACGGGGAACATCACTCCGGAGGCCAGCCCCCACAGGCGCAGGACGAGAGGCAGCACACCGCCGATGTCAGCGGTGTGACTGACCCACCGGGCCATGAGCAGCGCGCTGCCCCACGCGAACGGCACGATCAGCGCGATCACGACCGGAGCCAGCAGCCACGACCAGGTGAGGGACTCACCCGTGAGCAGCAGGACGAGGACGAGGACGGGCAGGGAGACGGCGAAGGCGCGCACCTGCTGGGCGACCGCAGCGGTGGGCAGGATGATGGCCGGGATCGGCAGCGAGGTCACGAGTCCGCGGTTGGCGGAGACCGATCGCGATCCGGACTGGATGGATCGACGAATGACGGCGAAGGTGAACACGCCAACGGCGAGATAGCCGAGGTAGTTCGGGACGGCCGCCCTTGCGCCGAGCAGGAGCCCGAAGAGCAACCAGTACGTGGCCATGGTGACCAGCGGATCGAGGAGCTCCCACACCGGGCCGAGCCGACGGGTGCGGTATCCCGCCTGGGTCTTGGCGCGGGCATAGGCCCGGACGAAGGCGCGACGCTGCCAGAGTCCGGCTAGGTATCGACCGAACGCAGGACGCAGCCCGACCCTCGTGAGTCCGGCATTGTGAGCGCGCTCGGAGGCTGGCAGCATGCCCGGCTCCTCCTGCACAGTCATCGATCGCTGGCCGCAGCGTACGCGTCGTCGTAGGCGGAGCAGACCTGACTCCACCTCCGCTCGGCCTGCACCCATTCGCGACCAGCGGTACCAAGATCGCGGTGGTGATCCACCAGGGCCAACTCCTCGGCCAGGGCCGACGCGTCACCGGGAGGAACGAATCTCGCGTATTCGCCCGTGGCCTCCCGCAGCGCGGGGAGATCGCTGGCAATGACCAGGCGAGCTCGGGCGAGCGCCTCCACCGGCTTGAGCGGCGTCACCAGTCGCGTGACGCGATGGTCCTGCCGCGGGACGACGACGGCGTCGAGCGCGTCGTACCAGTCGATCGACGACCGACCGGGCACTCGACCCACCCAGCGGACAGTGCCGTCGTCCGGTGCAGAAGCCTTCAGTCGCCGCAGAGCCGGACCATCGCCCACGATGACGGCGCCCACGTCGGCGCCCGCCCTGCGCGCGATGGCCACGGCCTCGAGGAGGGTGCCGAGTCCCTCGTACTCGTGGATCGTGGTGACCGCCCCGACCCACATGCGGTCGTCGGGCAGGCCCAGCAGTGATCGGGCAGACGACTGGTCGCGTGGCGCCGCGAGGTAGGCGTCGTCGACACCGTTCGGCACCAGCCAGATTCGATCCGCCGGAACACCGCGTTCTGCGATGTCGGCGGCCATGGACCGGCTCAGCGTGACGATCGCATCGGCCGCCAGCATGGCCTCGGTCTCGCGTGCACGCGCCCATCGATAGCGATCAGTGGCAGAAGCCCGTGAGTCTCCACCGTGCCGGCAGGCCCATGAGTCCTCCAGGAAGCCGCGCACCTCGTATACGAACGGAAGGCCGAGAGACGAGCACGCAGCCATCGCCGCATGGCCGTTGACGTGATCGGTGGCCGCGTGGATCACGTCGATGCGTTGCGAGCGGGCGAATGACGTCAAGCGTCGCCCATACTCCGCGACATCCGTGCCACGCATCGCGAGCAGCCGGTGATACGCGATGCCGTCGACCACATCGACTCGATCGGCGAGATGCCCCTGCGCCACCGGGAAGCCCAGGCGCGTGACAGCACGGACGTCGAGCCCGGCTGCGGACTGCGCGCGCAGGACGGCCTGCGTTCGAAGGGTGTAGCCCGCCTGCGTCTGCGGCAGCGAGTTCTTGACCACGTGGAGCACGCGACGTGACGAGCCAGGCGGTGAGGGCGCACGTCGCGGTGACGGCGATCCCGGGAGTGGCACTGGGGATGCCGACTCCTGTCTCAGTTCCCGGGCTCGACGGAGCACGCGCTGCGCGCGGGCCCGTCCGTCCCGTGCTGCGCTGGCCTGGGCCTCCGCGGCCGTGATGTGACCTCCGAGCAGCAGAACGGCCGCCGAGAGGGACGAGTACTGAGGATCCCCGCTCGGCACGAGCGTGAGCAGCTCCTCCGCCACCTCGAGGTCGTCGAGGGCAACCGCCCGATCGATGCGAGCCGCCGCGGATGAGGGCTTCGCGTGCCGGCCAGCACGGAAGCGCAGGCGGATACGATCGGGCTCGCTCAGCAATCGCGCACCCAGGGCACCGACGAGCCACGGGAGGCTGAGCACGCGCACAGGCACACGGTACGCGTGTGCGCGTCCCGGCAGTCGAGCCCGACGAGGGGGCTGATCACCCTGGCACCTCACGAGGTCCTGCATGTGGTGGGGGCGCGGCCCAATATGCCCAAGGCCGCCCCTGTGATCCGGGCGCTGTCGGCGACAGGTGTGCGGCAGGTCATCGTCAACACCGGCCAGCATTACGACGATGCGATGTCCCAGTCACTCATGAGGGCCCTGGGCATGCCCGAGCCCGACTTCGATCTGGCGGTCGGCTCAGACACCCATGCACGCCAGACCGCGGCTGTCATGACGGCTCTGGAGCCCGTGCTCCGAGATCGCGCTCCCGACGTCGTCGTGGTCTACGGAGATGTCAACTCGACCCTCGCTGCAGCGCTCACGGCCGTCAAGATGGGCATTCCCGTCGCACATGTCGAGGCTGGCCTGCGCAGTCACGACTTCTCGATGCCCGAGGAGGTGAACCGGCGACTCGTCGATCACGTGAGCACCCTGCTGTTCGTGACATCACCCGATGCCTGGGTGAACCTGCGAACCGAGGGCCTAGCCGACGAGCGGGCGATCGAGGTCGGCAACCCGATGATCGACTCGCTGGTGCGCATGCGCGACGAGCTGGACTTCGCCGCGTACCGCGCCGAGCTCGCACTGCCCGACGAGTACCTCCTCGCCACGATCCACCGGCCAAGCAATGTCGACGATCCCGCGCAGGCCGCCGCCATGGTGGCTCTCATCGCCGAGCTCGGTGCCCGCGTGCCCGTCGTGCTTCCGCTGCACCCGCGCTCGCACGGCCCGCTGGCGCCCCTGCGTGAGGAAAGGGGCGTTCGGGTGCTCGATCCCCTGCCCTACCCGCACTTCCTCGCCGCCCTCGACGGCGCCCGCTTGGTGCTCACCGACTCCGGCGGCGTGCAGGAGGAGTCGTCCTTCCTGGGCGTTCCCTGCATCACTGTGCGCACCTCGACCGAGCGTCCGGTGACGATCACGCACGGCACGAACCGCCTGTCGAGCATCGCCGATGCCATCGACCACGCTGATCGCATCCTCGCTGCACCGATGCCGGCCCCCGCCGCGATTCCGATGTGGGACGGGCGCGCGGGAGAGCGCATCGCTGCAGCTCTGGGCCCCTGGCTGGACTCATCGACCGGTGGCCACCATGGATGATGCTCCGTACGCCGACGCGATGCCAGCGGATGATGACCTGGAGTCCCTGTCGGACGATGCTGACCTGCTGGATCTGCTCGAGGATGCATGCGCGCGCGCCGACCGAGCCGAGCGAGCTCTGGCAAGGGCCGAGGGCTCCTTCGTGATGACCGTCGGACAGCTGGTCGTCGAGGCGGGCCAGAGTCCACGCCGGATGCTCGCCCTGCCCTTCACGCTGCTGCGCATGCGTAAGTCCCGACGCGCCATGCGAGCATCACGTCGCCCGGCCAGCACTGAGCCCACCGTCCTGCTCGCGCGCGATCTGAGCCTGGCAAGCAGCCCGACGAGGGTGCTGCTTCCCCGGCGCGTGGCGACGACCGATGCGCGCATGTCCCTCATGGTGATCGGGCCGCCTGACTTCATCGATGGGCTTCGCCGCGATGCGCACATAAGCGTGGCCCTGCCCCACGACGCCAGCGCTCTCGTGCGCGCTCTGGATCCCGATGCTGTCGCGGTGCATGACCAGGCCGGGACGCCGGGATCCCCGTGGTTTCCACTGGGCGAGCCAGGCGAGGCGGTGCGCGAGCGCGCACTGATCGCCGTGCGCGACGCCTGCCGGCGTCTCGGCCGACCCATGGTCCTGATCCACGATCCGGTGCGAGCCCCGGGACTGGACCCCTTCGCGGCGACCTGCGATCTGGTGCTCGATGTCAACGTGGACGACACGTCTGCTCCAGCCGTCCTCGCCGGCATCGCAAGGTTGATAGAGGCCAAGACATGAGTCACCGCGGCCTGCGCGCTCTCATCTACGGCGACGTCAACCTCAACCTCATCGACGGTTCAGCGGTGTGGCTTGCCTCGACGGCCGAGTGCCTGGCACGCAGCGGTGTCGAGGTGACCGTCCTGCTCAAGGCCCCCATCCAGACCGACCGCCTCCTGCGTCCCCTCGTCGTCCTGCCCGGAGTGACGCTCCTCGCGCCCGATGGCTCACCGCGGACGCCCGGCCTCGCGGCTGCGGAGGTGCAGAGCCTCCACGGTGAACAGCCCTTCGATCTCATCGTCGTGCGCGGATCGCGCGCAGCAGGCGCCCTGGTCGACCTCGGCTCACTGCAGCGCGTGCTCTGGACGTACCTCACCGATATCCCGCAGAGCGTCACCGCTCTCAATCGCGAGCGTCACGTCGAGCTGACCCGAATCGTCCGAGGAAGTCGAAGGGTCCTGTGCCAGACCCCCGAGCTGCGAACTTTCGTCGAGGCCGTGGTGGCGGACGCCGCCGGCCGCACCCTGCTGTGGGAGCCGATCATTCCCGACACGGGTGTGCCACTCGACGCGCGCCGAAACGACGCCGATCCGCTCCGGATCGGCTACGCCGGCAAGTTCGCTCCCGCATGGAACACCGACCTCATGCTGGATCTGCCGGCACAGCTCGCAGAGCGTGGGATCCCGATCGAGCTGCACATGGTCGGCGACAAGATCCACCGTGACGATCCCGCTTTCGCGCAGCGGATGGAGCAGGGTCTCGCGTCAGGGTCTGTCCGGTGGCACGGCGGGCTCGATCGTGCGACGGCCCTGGAGTTGATGGCGACCTGGGACATCGGCCTTTCGTGGCGCGACCGATCCCTCGACAGCTCACTCGAACTCTCGACCAAGGTTCTGGAGTACGCAGCGGTCGGGACACCACCCCTGCTGAATCGGACTCCCATGCACGTGCGCCTGCTGGGCGAGGACTATCCGCTGTTCACCAGTCCGACGGAGTCCGCCGTGGACGTGCTGGCCACGGTGAATGCGGATCGCTCCCTCCTGCAGCGAGCAGCAGAGCGATCACGAGCCGCCGCCGAGTACTACCGCATGGGTGCGGCCGTCGATCGCGCCCGGCACCTGCTGGCGCGCGCCTTTCCCGCGGCACAGGAGACTTCTGGAGCATCGCGGATCTCCACATCAACGAGGACCCTGCGCGTCGTCGTCGCTGGCCATGACCTGAAGTTCATGCGCGGCATCGCCGATCTGCTCGCCGCACAGCCCGACATCGACGTGCGCATCGACGAGTGGTCGGCCCTCGCCGTTCATGACGAGCAGGTGAGCCGAGATCTGCTCGCCTGGGCTGACGTCATCGTCTGCGAATGGGCGGGCCCCAATGCCGTCTGGTATTCGGCACGCAAGCAGGCGCATCAGCGACTGATCATCCGGCTCCATCGCTTCGAGCTCGATGCGCCCTGGATCCGCGACGTGGATCCGTCATCGATCGAGCGCGTGGTGTGTGTGAACAACCACTACCGACAGCGAGTCGTGACTGAGACCGACGTTGCAGCGGGAGCCGTCATCGTCATTCCCAATGCCGTTGATCGCGACACCTTTGATCGGCCCAAGGCCCCCGAGGCTGCTCGCGTGCTCGGCATGCTGGGCATCGTGCCCTTCCGCAAGCGCCCGGACAGGGCGCTGGACATCCTGCGTGCGCTCAACGCGGAACGGCCCGGCTTCCTGCTGTCGCTGAAGTCCGGCATGCCCTGGGAGCACTCGTGGGTCTGGCGCCGGCCGCAGGAACGTGTCGCGTATCGCGCCCTGTTCGACGAGATCGCCCAGGATCCGGCACTGCGAGGAGCAGTGGTCGTCGAAGGCCACGGGGGTGACGTGCCGGCATGGCTGCAACGCACCGGATGGGTGCTCTCGCTGTCGGAGGACGAGAGCTTTCACCTGGCTCCCGCCGAGGGCATGGCAGCCGGCTCGGTCCCGGCACTGATGGAGTGGCCGGGAGCGACGGACGTGTACGACGCGCACTACGTGCACGCCAGCGAGTCGTCCATCGTCGAGCACATCCTCACGGTCACGGCCGAGGGCACGTGGGAGAGTCGAAGCGCCGAGGCCCGCGCGGACTTCCCCGACGACTACGACCTACCAGCCGTCGCGGAGCAGTGGGCACGACTGCTGACGGAGGGCCGATGACGACTCCAGAACTCGAGCGGGCCGTGCTCGTCGGAGGCACCGGTCGCAGCGGCACCACGATCGCCGGCCGAGTGCTCCATCACCATCCGGCCCTGGCCCTCACCACGCCGCGCGAGCTGCGCTTCCTGACGGGCAAGGGCGGGATCATCGACACCCTCGGCCCACTACTGCCCGGCGGCACTCCGACAGAGAGCACTCCTGAGACGCTCGCCCGACGCATGCGACAGCGCTTCTACCGATGGCGCAAGCCGTCCGGGATCGAAGAGGGCCTGCACCGGACCGTCGACCCGGAGGTCCTCGAGGCCGCCGTGAACCACTACCTCGCCGAGTCGCCGGACGATCCGATCGGCGCCGCACGCCGACTCGTTTTCGACATCATCCCGTCCACCCTGCGCAAGCGTCCGCAGTGTCGCTGGGTCGATAGCACGCCCACCAATGCCCAGCGGGTGCAGGCCATGCATGAGCTGCTGCCGAAGGCGCAGGTCGTGCACATGATGCGTGACGGACGCGATGTCGCCGTCTCGTTCGCGAATCAGAGCTTCGGCCCGGACGATCCGCTCGAGGCCCTGCAGATGTGGGGGGAGCGCATGCTCCGTTCCTTCGCCGAGGAGTGCCAGGTTCCGTCCGACGTCGTACTGCGCGTGGACCTCGCCGACTGGGTCGGCGCCGACGGCGTCGAATCGCTGAGGTCCGTCTGCGACTTCCTCGGCGTCGATCGCGATCCCGCGTTCGAGACGTGGTTCCGGGAGAACGTCACCTCCGAGGCCATGCATCCGGGCCGCTGGCGCCGCGACCTCACGCCGGACGTCGCTGAGGAGCTCGACCGGCGCTACACGCAATGGTGCGCGCTGCTCACCGAGCAGTATCCGCAGTTCCCGCTGCCCCGAGCCACCTGACCTCCGACGAGAACGCCACGTCAGTGCCCCTGTGACGGCACTGCATGTCCCACGCCCATGCAGCGCTGCCACCGGCGTAGGTGCGCACGCGCACCGGCAGCGGGGTCACCGGCCGGCCGGACTCCAGGCAGGTCAGACGCACGCGGGCCCCATCGCCTGACAGGAGTTCGCCGGTCGCCTCTCCCCCGGATGAGCGCAGCGGCTGCCACCCCTCCGCGAAGTGCCAGTGCTGAATCCATGTGCCCGATGTCGTCGCCGCATCCGCATCCGTCACCGCGACCCGATCCGGGTTGATGCGGACGGTGCGTCGATGCTCTCCCGAATCCGCCACAAGCTCGTACACGTGCTCGCCGATTCTTCGTCCCGACATCGATCCGGTCCCCGCGTCGTCGATGCGCTCCAGGCTCGAGTGAGCGGCTCGGCTGCGTGACCACGCTATGGCGTCGGACTCAGCCTTCGGCGCCGTAGCGCGATCAGCCAGCACGGATGTGCCATGCGTGAACCACGTGACCGCGCCATGGTCGTCGTGGCCGTGCCGGGCGGTCGTGGGTCCGAACCGCACGATGTAGTGCATTCCCTCGTCCGTGGTGGCGGCCGCCCATCCGTCCTGTGGGCACCAGAGGGTGCCCCCACCCGTCCTGCCGGTGCGAACCCGACCATCTCCGATGGGCTCCAGCACGCCGTCCGGTCGCACGAGCGCCTCGGCCGCCCGGCGGGCACGAGGATCCTCGCGCACCTCGGAAGCTCGGGCGAGGTCATCCCAGATCGAGACATTGAGCCACTGATATGCACTCGACTGCTCGTCGCTCATGCCGCACGAGGAGAACACGGAGGCGCGATCACGCATGATGCGCTCCCGCGACGTCGCGATCCACTCCGGTTGATCGAACAGTGCACCGGTGCGCAGAAGGAGCCGGTTGGCCTGCGCACCATGATTGTGCGGACGATGCAGGGGCAAGCCGTAGTAGCGCCGGTCGTCCATCAGTGCCGAGCCCAGAGAGATCGCGACCTGCGCGAACTCGTCGCGGCCCGTCATCCGGTACAGGCACTCCATCGTCTCCAGTCGTCGACGAATCTGTCCCTCGCTCCATCCCGAGCCGCGTACGAGAACCCGTGACGCGTCCGGCCCCGGATCGGCAAGGGCAGCGGAGTAGCTCGCGACCACGCGTGCCACACCCGCCGGGTCGCGCTCGGCGGCACCAACCAGCCAGACGAGAGAGTGGAACCACAGTGCCTCCTGCGAGGAGTCGAACCGCGCGCCCGCGAGCCCGGTCGGCGTGAGCGAGATCCTCGATCCCCGCCACGCGAGAGTCGTCAGGTCGTCATCGACGCGCGGGTCGAATCGCTCGACGCGGGTCACCAGGCCGTCGCACCGCGAGGGATTCGACACCGGGGGCACCCCGGGCTCCACCGCCACCGCAGCGGGAAGCACCGAAAGGGACAGGCTCACGACGAGAGCCACGACGGCCACGGGACCCCCTGAGGCCAGGCGCGTGATCACCGGCCTCGTCACTGGTGCATTATCACCCGCATGACGGCTCCCGTGGTTGCGGTCGTCGGGCTCGGCTACGTCGGCCTGCCGCTGGCGCTACGCGCCGCCGAGTGCGGCATGACCGTGGTCGGCATCGACGCATCCGAGGCCGTGATCACCGGCCTGCGGGCGGGTCGTTCGCACGTGGACGATCTGACCCACTCCGATATCGAACTGCTCCTGTCCCGAGGATTCACACCCCTGCTGTCGTCGGAGCCGATTCCGTCAGTCGACGTCTTCCTCATCTGCGTGCCCACGCCGCTGTCGGCTGACGGGGTGCCCGACCTTTCCTTCGTGCACGCCGCTGGTCGCACGATCGCCTCCGTCATTCAGCCCGGAGCTCTCGTCGTCCTGGAGTCGACGAGCTACCCGGGCACCACCGAGGATGTCCTGCGACCCATCCTCGAGGAGTCAGGCCTTCGGGCCGGGGCCGACTTCCACCTCGCCTTCTCGCCCGAGCGCATTGACCCGGGACGCTCCTCGCACAGTTTCGCCCAGACACCCAAAGTGGTTGGGGGACTCACCGTTGCCTGTCGCGATGCGGCCGCAGGCTTCTACTCTCGGCTCGTCGATGTCGTCGTCACGACATCGGGCCTGCGCGAGGCCGAGATGGCCAAGCTTCTGGAGAACACCTACCGCCATATCAACATCGCCTTCGTCAACGAGATGGCCCGCTTCTGCCACCTGCTCGGCATCGACGTGTGGGATGCGATCGCGGCCGCGAGTACCAAGCCGTTCGGCTTTCAGCGCTTCGATCCCGGCCCGGGAGTCGGTGGCCATTGCATCCCTATCGACCCGAACTACCTGAGCCATTGGGTGCATGAGCAGACGGGCGAGCAGTTCCGGTTCGTGCACCTGGCTCAGGAGATCAATGCGGGCATGCCCGCGTACCTCGTGTCACGCATCGAGCGCATGCTTGCCGATCGCGGCATGCCGCTGCGCGGTGCCCGGGTGCTGCTTCTGGGCGTGACCTACAAGCCCGACATCGCCGACGACCGGGAGACACCCGCGCGTCCACTCGCCGCACTGCTCAAGGATGCCGGAGCAGCGGTGCTCGTGCACGATCCTCTGCTCCCGAGATGGTCGCCACCCGGCGTTGATGTCACACCGGTTGATGACATCCACGACGCGCTCCTCGGGTGCGATGTCGCCGTTCTGCTGCAAGCGCATTCGTCGTTCGAGCTGACCGCGATCGCACACGCCGCTCCGCTACTGCTCGACACACGCGGAGTCGTGTCCGCCGAGTCGCCGACCGTCGAGCGGCTCTGAGCCGGGGCCTGCTCAGGACGGACGCGCAGCCCACCAGGCCCGCAGGGCCTGCTCCGCGAGCTCCTGCTCCATCGGTCCCCGGTCCAAGCGCAGGTCGAGCAGGAACTGGTACGCGTCGCCGACCACCGGTCCGGGTGGGATGTCGAGGATGCGCATGATCTCCCGGCCGTCGAGGTCCGGGCGCATTGCGGCGAGCTCCTCCTGCTCCGCCAGCTCCGCGATCCGCTTCTCCAGGGAGTCGTAGGACTTCTGCAGCGCGATGGCACGACGACGGTTGCGTGTGGTGCAGTCTGCACGGGTGAGCTTGTGCAAGCGAGTGAGCAGCGGACCGGCGTCTCGCACGTAGCGCCGGACGGCGGAGTCGGTCCACTCCCCCGTGCCGTAGCCGTGGAAGCGCAGGTGCAGCTCGACGAGGCGAGCTACGTCGTCGGTCATCTCATTCGAGAATCGCAGGGCCTGCATCCGCTTGCGCGTCATGCGTGCACCGACGACCTCATGGTGGTGGAAGGAGACGCGCCCGTCGCCCTCGAACCGTCGGGTGCGCGGCTTGCCGATGTCATGCAGCAGGGCAGCCAATCGCAGAACGGGATCCGGTCCACTGACCGGCTCGTGCGCGTCCTCGAGAAGCATGGCCTGCTCCAGCACCGTCAGGGTGTGCTCGTACACGTCCTTGTGATGGTGGTGCTCATCCGCCTCCAGCCGCAGCAGGGGCAGTTCGGGCAGCGCGTACTCCGACAGCCCCGTGTCGACGAGCAGCGTCAGTCCGCGTCTGGGATCGGGAGACATCACGATCTTCATCAGCTCCTCGCGGATGCGCTCCGGCGAGACGATCGACAGTCGCTCGGCCTGCTCCGTCATGGCAACGACGACCTCGGGAGCGACGTCGAATCCCAGTTGAGCGCTGAAGCGTGCCGCCCGCATCATTCGGAGGGGGTCGTCCGAGAACGAGTCGTGCGGAGTGCCCGGAGTTCGGATGACTCCGACCTCAAGGTCGGCGCGACCGCCGAACAGGTCGATCAGGTCGAGGGCGGGCAGTCGCACCGCCATCGCATTGATGGTGAAGTCCCGCCGGACGAGGTCGTCGGCGAGGCTCGTGCCGAACGCCACCTCGGGCTTGCGGGAGTCGGGGTCGTAGGCCTCCGCCCGGTAGGTGGTGATCTCCACCTCTCGACCTCCGACCCGGGCGCCCACCGTGCCGAACCTGATTCCCACGTCCCAGGTGGCCTCAGCGACCGGCGCCAGCAGTGCCAGCACCGTCTCCGGGTGAGCATCGGTGGTGAAGTCCAGATCGACAGTGTCCGCTCCGGCGAAGCGACCAAGCAGGGCGTCACGCACTGGGCCGCCGACGAGGGCGAGTTCATGGCCGGCCTCGGTGAAGACCCGGCCGAGGGTGGTGAGGATTCCTGCGGCCGCCACCAGCTGGGCCCGCGCTGACGCGTCGAGGGGCAGGGCGGCAGGGGAGGCGGAACTCACGGGACTCGAGCGTAGTCAGCACGACCGGCCAGCGTCGGTGCTGGCCTATCCTGCCGATATGGCCCAGTCCCGTGCGAAGAAGCCAGGGCGGGTGGAGGAGACGTCCGCTGGTGGTCTCATCGTCGATCGCTCCGGCGGAATGCTGCGGGCTGCCTTGATCGGCCGACTCGACCGGCGCGGGACCATGAAGTGGTCCCTCCCGAAAGGGCACATCGAGCCCGGCGAGACACCCGAGCAGGCTGCCGAGCGTGAGATCCGCGAGGAGACCGGCATCGAGGGGCGGGTGCTCGCGCCCCTGGGCACCATCGACTTCTGGTTCATGCTCCAGGCGCAGCGCGTTCACAAGACCGTGCACCACTTCCTCCTCGAGGCGCAGGGAGGTGCCCTCTCGGACGCCGACAACGAGGTGGACGAAGTGTCGTGGGTCCCGCTGGATCAGGTCGTCGACCGCCTCGCCTTCGAGGACGAGCGCCGTCTGATGGATCGCCTGCCCGAGCTGCTGCCCTGGTCGGGTGTCGCAGGCCATCAGGGTGCGGACGGACCGGGACCCGCGTGAGCCGCACGGCCCTGACGTGGATCCTCGCCGTGGCGTTCGCACTCGCGCCTGCCGTCGCCTCGTCGCCGGCGCGAGCTGATGTCACGCTCGGTCCGCTACGGGTGGTGCTGGAGACGATGGCACCGTCGATTCCGGGCGCGAAGGACACCCTGCGCTTGCGTGGGCGGGTCGTGAACTCCTCCGACGACACCGTCAACGACGTCAGCATCCGACTGCGACGCTCCTCCGCGCCGATCGCCGCGCGAACCGAGATCGCTCGGGCCGCCGAGGCCGGGCTCGAGGCCGAGGGACGAGAGCCCGCCGACGTGCCACTGCCCGGGACGAGCGTTGCCGTCGCCGACTCCCTCGCCCCCGGGGAATTCGCCGCGTTCAACGTCCGGGTACCCGTCAGCGCGATCGGCTTCACCGATCCCGGCTCGTACGTCATCGCGCTGGAGGCGCTTGGCCGCATCGAGGGAGTCGACGAGTTCGATGAGCGGCACGGGATGCTGCGGACCTTCGTCCCGTGGGTGCCGCCCGACGCTGACGTCTCCCCGGTCTTCGTGGCGTGGCTGTGGCCACTGGCCGCGTGGCCGGCCCAGACAGTGTCCGGCGTCCTCCTCGACGACCAGACGCCCGAGGAGCTTGCGCCCGAGGGTCGGCTCGGACAGTTGGCCACCCTCGGACAGCGTCATCAGGCGACGGTTTCCTGGATCGTCGACCCCGCACTCCTCCAGGTGGCGCAACAGATGTCCGACGGCTACCAGGTCGTGCGCGACGGCGATGTGGTGGTTGGAAACTCGGATGCCGTCGCAGCGGGGTGGCTCGACCAGGTCACCACCGCCACGCGCCTGTCAGCGGTGCATGTGCTGCCGTACGCCGACGTGGATGCGTCGGCACTGACCCGCGGCGGGATGTCCACCGACGTCGTGCGGTCGGTGACGCAGGCGCCGCGCGTCACGGCAGAGGCCCTGGGCAAGCAGCCCGACGGCGTCCTGTACTGGGCCCCGTTCGGCCGACTCGACCAGCCCGCCCTTGACGTGCTCGCGTCCGCCGGAGTGACCACCGTGGTGCTCGCCGGCACCTCCTTGCCGGCGTCCGATGACACATCGGACTCGGCCACCTCGCCTGCGGCCGACACCGGCACCACCGACGGAGCGGCCACCGTCGCCATCGCCACCGATGCCGGCTCGATCCGGGGGGTGCTCACCGACGCCGGTCTTGCCAGGGTGCTTGCCCTTCCGCAGCGCACGGCCGCCGACGTGATCACGGCACGTCAGCAGTTCCTCGCAGAGACCGCCACCGCTGCGCTGACGCTGCAAGAGGCGGGGATCACCGGTGGCACCCTCGTCGCGTCGCCGCCGTCCGTGCGCTGGACGGCGACAGCGTCGCTGATCACCCCCCTGCTGCGCGCGATGCGCACCGCACCCTGGCTGCGCCCGATCACCCTCACCGAACTGCTGGCAGCGCCGATCCCGGACTCCGTTCGACGCCGCGCAGGCTACGGCGAGCGCGCCCGTGAGCAGGAGCTCGACCGGCGCTACATCGCATCGCTGGCGCGCACCAACACAGCGCTCGCGACGTTCACGTCGATCATCGACAATCCGACTGGGGTGACAGAGCCGTTCTCGGAGGCACTGCTGCGCGCGTCGTCCTCGGCTTGGCGGACGCAGTCGGGAGTCGGCGCCGAGTTGCTCGACAGCATCCGTCTGGACCTGGAGGAGCAGACCGCACAGGTGCGCGTGCTGTCCCAGGGAACGATCACCCTCTCCGGCGACTCAGGCAAGGTTCCGGTGACCATCGCCAACGATCTCGATCGCTCGGTGACGGTCGGGGTGATGCTGCGCAGCAGGCCCGGCCTGAGATTGTCGTCCGAGCCGATCGAGGGGATCCGCATCGAGGCGGGTCGCATGGCCAGCGTCGACCTCGATGCGCGGGTGGTCGGAGGTGATCCTCTCGCCGTCGAGGTGCAGTTGATCGGTCCCGGCGGGCAGGACTATGGCAATCCCGCGACCATCACACTGATGTCAACGGCCTACGCGCGCGCAGCAGCCTGGGTCGTCGCCGTGGCATTCGTCGCGATCGTCATCTTCGTGATCGTGGGTGTGGCCCGGAGAATCCACAAGGCACAGCGCGCGGCCGCCGAGAGAGCGAGCCGACCATGAGCGTCGATCCCGTTCCCGGGCCCGGGGGTCTGCCGTCGGAGAACCAGACGGCATCACCCGGCTCCGTCGTCGCACGGAACAGCGCACTGATGGCCACGGGCACGATCGTGTCGCGCATCACCGGAATCGGTCGTGACATCGCACTGACGGCAGCGCTCGGGTTCTACCTCGTGTCCGACGCCTACTCCCTCGGCAACTCGCTGCCGACGATGGTCTACATCCTCGTCATCGGTGGGGCACTCAACGCCGTCTTCATCCCGCAGCTCGTGCGCCGCATGAAGGATGACGCGGACGACGGCAAGGCCTACGCCGATCGGCTGCTGACGATCACCGCAACCATCCTGCTGGTCCTGTCGATCGCTGCGGTTGCAGCAGCGCCGTGGATCGTCGACCTCTACACACCAGCCGACTACCCGCAGGCGGAGTACGACCTCGCAGTCGCCTTCGCGCGTCTCTTCCTGCCGCAGATCTTCTTCTACGGCGTCTACACGATGCTGAGCCAGGTGCTCAATGCGCGCGGACACTTCGGGATGCCGATGTTCGCACCTATCGCGAACAACGTCATCGCGATCACCACCTTCGTCCTGTTCATCGTCATTGCCGGTACTTCGGCAGCCGCCGACGGAGCCCTGACGACGGATCAGGTGCTGCTCCTCGGCATCGGGACGACCCTGGGCGTGGTTGTGCAGGCTCTGATCCTGATTCCGGTGCTCGTGCGATCGGGCTATGCGTGGCGGCCACGCTTCGACTGGCGGGACTCCGGGCTGGGCAAGGCCGCCAAGCTCGCTGCATGGACGGTTGCGCTCGTCCTCGCCAACCAGGTGGCGTACCTGTTCATCATCCGACTGGCCGCGCAGGCGAACGTCAATGCCGCTGCATCCGATCTGACCGCAGCCGGCATCACGACGTACCAGAAGGCGCACCTCGTCTTCATGCTCCCGCACAGCGTGATCACGATCTCCATCGTCACCGCACTGCTGCCGTCCCTGAGCCGTGTCGCGCACGCGGGTCTGCTGCACGATGTCGGACGAGAGCTGGCACGGGCCATGCGCGTGGTGTCGGTGCTCATCGTGCCGATCGCAGCGGTGCTCGCGGTCAACGGTGCAGCCATCGCCGTGCTGCTGTTCGGCTATGGAGCTGCGACGCCCGAGCAAGCCGCGACGATGGGTGTCATCGTGTCGATCTTCATGATCGGCCTGCCGGCTTTCACGCTCTTCTACGTGATCCTCCGTGGGTTCTACGCCCTCGAGGACACTCGGACTCCGTTCTTCATCACGGTGGCCTTCAGTGCCGTGATGCTCGCCCTCGCCTTTCCCCTGTTCGCGATGGTGGACGGCGGCGGGCCTCAGGTCGCTGCGCTCGCCCTCGCCTACTCGCTCGCCTACTGGGTGGGCCTCGTGCTCGCCTGGATCATCCTCGCCCGACGTCTCGGGTCGATGGAGACGGGCCGCACCGTGTGGGCGCTGCTGCGCACCCTGATCGCAGGCCTGATCGCTGCCGGCGCCATGGTGCTCGTCACGGTGGCCGGGCTCGCGCGCATCGTGGACACGGAGGCCGGAGACTGGCAGACGCGTGTCCTCCTTCTTCTGGTCGTGATCCTGGTATCCGTCATCGGCTTTGCCGTATTCGGGCTCACGGCGTGGGCACTGCGGGTGCGCGAGGTGGGCGACGTACTCTCACTCGTGCGCAGGATGACCGGTCGCCTCACCTCGCGGCGGAGTGGCTCATGACGGAGCACGCAGTCCTGGGGCG
>CAIZPS010000221.1 GCA_903934925.1 uncultured bacterium
GACATGACTCATGACCATTCGCATGTACGGAGCGGACTGGTGCGGGGACTGCCGCCGCACGAAGGCTCAACTGGATGCCCTCGGTGTCGAGTACGACTACCTCGACGTGGAGCATGACGACAGCCTCCGCGACGAGGCCGTCGCGATCGCCGGTCGGCAGTCGATTCCTGTCGTCGTGCTTCCGGACGGGAGCCACCTGGTCGAGCCGTCGAATCCCGATCTCGAAGCACGGCTGAGGGAGCTCAACATCATCAGCTGACGTCGAGTTGCCGGGACTTCGGCATTGTCGGAAGAAGAAGACATGTCTGAGATGACCTGCCCCAAGTGCCACGGCGCGATGCGCACCTACGAGCGCAGCGGAGTCCATATCGAGCAATGCACGGAGTGCCGTGGGATCTTCCTCGATCGTGGGGAGCTGGAGCACCTCACCGCTGCCGAGGCCCGGTGGAACGAGGCCCCTGCCGCGCCGCCGGCCCCTCAGACGAGCCGGGCAACCGAGCCTTACTACGAGCCCAAGGGCAAGCCGACGTACTACAAGCGCAAGAAGAGCTTCTTCGACGAGCTCTTCGACTGATCGGCGCTTGCGTCGCTTACGGCAAGTCCTGCGTCAGTTCGCGATCAGCACCGGTGAGCCGCTGACGGCGATGGTGGGTCCGGCCGCCGCCGTGACACCGTCCAGGCCCTGATAGACGGTCATCCCCGCCGGTGTCGAGAGCGATGCAGCGGATCCGTCATCGGTGTAGGCGACGTAGAAGCGCTTCCCAGCGCGGTCCAGATTGCACAGCACGAGCACCCCGGTCGTCGAGCAACCGTGGAACGTCGAGTCGATCACCCACTCCCGCACTCGGGCGTAGGCACGCGTGGCGAGATAGCCATTCCACATCTGGATACCCAGCAGTCGGTACTCAGGCGTCCAGGCGTACCAGTAGGTGCGTGCGATACCGAAGCGGAGCGAGTCCAAGTAGGTGCGCGCGACGTATGCGGGGATCTCGGCGTCCGGGATGGAGCGCGCCGCATCACCCGTGCCCGGATTCGTGATGCCGAAGTTGATCTCCGTCTCCCACACCGGCAGGGGCGGAGCCTGCGCGATCCGCAGTGCTGTCTTCATCATGCCGAAGAGCAGCGCCCGCTCGCGGGGGGTGCCGTCGGGCAGCGGGTAGAGGTGCACCGAGAACGCATCGATCGGCCAGTTGAACTGCCGCAGTGCAGCGAGGTACTCGGGGTAGAACTCGGTGAAACCCTTCACCCAGCGTGAGCCGGTGGGGGCAGCCACGACCGTGGCTCCGGGCAGCTCGGCCTTGATGATCGCGTAGGCGCGGGCAGTCAGGTCGGCCATGAGGTCCGGCGTCCCGCGCCAGAACTGCGGGATGTTCGCCTCGTTCCAGATCTGGTAGGCGGCGATGCGCCCGCCATACCGGCGCAGGACAGCACGGACGTAGTCCTCGAACAGGGCCGGATCCGTCATCGGCATGGATGATCCGGCTCCGGCGAACTCCGCTCCGGGCGCCTCGGCGACCGCCGCCCACCTGGGCGTTCCCCCCAGCACCAGGAGCACCTGCTGCCCGGCTGCCTCGGCCTTGGCGACCTCGCGATCGAGCGCCTCCCAGGAGTACCTGCCGCGCTCGCGCTCGATCTGGTTCCACGACGTGCTGACGTCCCACAAGCGCACCGTGCCGGCGAACTCGGGAATGCCGACGATCGGGTGGTTGCCGAACAGGGTGCCGGTCACCGGCACCCCAGCCTCGGGGATCTGGGCATTGTCGGGCTCGGACGGCCGATACGGGTTGGTCACGTTCACCGCGACTGTCCTCTGCTGCGTCACCGTCCTGCCCGCACGCACCTCGGTGCGCAACCAGATGCGCCCGATGGCCTCCCCCGGCTGCACCGTGAACGGCTTCGTCGAGCCTGCGGCGGGCACGCGCCAGCGGGACAGCTGGGTGAAGGTGGTGCCATCACGCGACGAGGACAGGGTCGCCCAGCGCGAGGCTGCTGCGGCCGGCACTTTGACGGTCACCTCGAAGTCCGTGCTGGCGGGAGCCGCCTTCGGGGCGGTCACGAGGATCGGGGCACGAACCGCCGGGGCAGCCGCGGCCGAGGTGCCCATCGACACCGTCGTCACCGCCAGAACGGGAGCGAGGAGCGCGATCGCAGCGGCACGAACACGCCAGACGATCGCCCGCTCGGAGGTCACCGGGTGCGCCCGAGCACAGGGGAGGCAGCCATGCCCTCACGGTAACGCGCACCGCTCGCGAATGCGGGGCCACGCCTAGACTCGGCGGGTGAGCATGAGGATCTACACCGGACCCCGCTCGGATCGCGGACGCGGTCCCTCGGGCTGGCTCACCTACCTGCCCTGGGC
>CAIZPS010000222.1 GCA_903934925.1 uncultured bacterium
ACTACATCGGCACCGAGCACATCCTTTTGGGACTCATCCACGAGGGTGAGGGCGTCGCAGCCACGTCCCTGGAATCCCTGGGCATCTCGCTGGAGGGTGTGCGGTCCCAGGTCGAGGAGATCATCGGCCAGGGCCAGCAGGCCCCTAGCGGGCACATCCCCTTCACCCCGCGCGCCAAGAAGGTCCTGGAGTTGTCCCTGCGCGAGGCTCTGCAGCTCGGTCACAACTACATCGGCACCGAGCACATCCTCCTGGGCCTGATCCGCGAGGGCGAGGGTGTCGCCGCCCAGGTTCTCGTCAAGCTCGGCGCCGACCTCAACCGAGTCCGCCAGCAGGTCATCCAGCTGCTGAGCGGCTACCAGGGCAAGGAGCCCGCCACCTCCGGCGGTCCCGCCGAGGGCACGCCGTCGACCTCTCTCGTGCTCGACCAGTTCGGCCGCAACCTCACGGCCGCTGCCCGCGAGGGCAAGCTCGACCCGGTCATCGGCCGCGAGAAGGAGATCGAGCGCGTGATGCAGGTGCTGTCGCGCCGCACCAAGAACAACCCGGTGCTGATCGGTGAGCCCGGCGTCGGCAAGACCGCCGTCGTGGAGGGCCTTGCGCAGGACATCGTCAACGGCGACGTCCCCGAGACTCTCAAGGACAAGCAGCTCTACACCCTCGACCTCGGCGCTCTCGTCGCCGGCAGCCGCTACCGCGGCGACTTCGAGGAGCGCCTGAAGAAGGTGCTCAAGGAGATCCGCACGCGTGGCGACATCATCCTGTTCATCGACGAGATGCACACCCTCGTCGGCGCTGGTGCAGCCGAGGGCGCGATCGACGCTGCGAGCATCCTCAAGCCGATGCTCGCCCGCGGGGAGCTGCAGACGATCGGTGCCACGACCCTCGACGAGTACCGCAAGCACATCGAGAAGGACGCTGCTCTCGAGCGTCGCTTCGCACCCATTCAGGTGCAGGCTCCCGACGTCCCGCACACCGTCGAGATCCTCAAGGGCCTGCGCGACCGCTATGAGTCACACCATCGGGTGTCCATCACCGACGGCGCGCTCGAAGCTGCTGCCCGGCTGTCCGATCGTTACATCTCCGACCGCCAGCTGCCCGACAAGGCGATCGACCTCATCGACGAGGCCGGATCCCGCCTGCGCATCCGTCGCATGACGGCTCCGCCGGACCTGCGCGAGTTCGACGAGCGCATCGCCGATGTGCGTCGCGAGAAGGAGTCCGCGATCGACTCGCAGGACTTCGAGAAGGCAGCGGCCCTGCGCGATCAGGAGAAGCGCCTGCTCGCCGAGAAGGTGGAGCGCGAGCGCGAGTGGAAGGCCGGCGACCTCGACATCGTGGCGGAGGTCGACGAGAAGCTCATCGGCGAGGTGCTTGCGCTCATGACCGGTATCCCGGTGTCCGACCTCACCGAGGACGACATCGCCCGGCTGCTCCGCATGGAGGATGAGCTCCACAAGCGGGTCATCGGCCAGGAGCAGGCGATCAAGGCCCTGTCCAAGTCGATCCGACGCACGCGCGCCGGGCTGAAGGATCCGAAGCGACCGTCCGGCTCGTTCATCTTCGCGGGGCCCTCGGGCGTCGGCAAGACGGAGCTGAGCAAGACGCTCGCCGAGTTCCTCTTCGGCGACGAGGACGCCCTCATCGCCCTCGACATGAGCGAGTTCTCCGAGCGGCACACCGCCTCACGGCTGTTCGGGTCGCCGCCCGGATACGTCGGCTACGAGGAGGGTGGCCAGCTCACCGAGAAGGTGCGTCGCAAGCCGTTCTCCGTCGTGCTCTTCGACGAGGTGGAGAAGGCGCATCCCGATATCTTCAACTCGCTGCTGCAGGTGCTTGAGGAGGGCCGTCTCACCGACGCCCAGGGTCGGGTCGTGGACTTCAAGAACACCGTCATCATCATGACGACCAACCTCGGCAGCCGTGACGTCTCCAAGGGCCAGACCCTCGGCTTCGCTCCTGACGACGATACCGAGGGCGCCTACGAGCGGATGAAGGCGAAGGTGCAGCAGGAGCTCAAGCAGCATTTCCGTCCGGAGTTCCTGAACCGAATCGACGACGTCATCGTCTTCCACCAGTTGACCGAGAGCGAGATCATCGAGATCGTCGACCTGATGGTGGCGAGCCTGGAGAAGCGGCTCGAGGAGCAGAACATGGCCATCGAGCTGACGCCGGCGGCCAAGGCACTGCTCGCTCATCGCGGCTATGACAACGCCCTCGGTGCTCGACCCTTGCGCCGCACCCTGCAGCGCGACATCGAGGATCCGCTCGCGGAGAAGCTGCTGTTCGGTGACCTCACGCCCGGATCGATCGTGCTCGTGGATGTTGCAGGCGAGGACTCCGAGGAGCCCTTCACCTTCACCGCTACGCCCAGGAGCGAACTGCCGGACATCCCGCCGGTGGAGCCGGCCGGAGCCGGCGAGTCGGACATCTCGGCCTGACGGACCCTGTGGCAGGGTCGGACACCTATGCCACAAGGGCCGCTCATTCCGGGGATCGAGGAGTTCGATCGCCCGAAACGCGGCTGGCCGAAGTGGCTCACCCTCGTCGTCGTCGGCGTGCTCCTGCTGGGGGCCCTGATCGTCGTAGCGGGTTTCGTCGGGGGAGTCGGGCCCCTGCGAGTCCTGGGCCAGTCCATCGTGCCGCTGACGGCTGTTGCCTACCGGGAACTGCCTGATCCGCTCGCCATCGAGGTAGCCGTCACCACTCCACGTGAGGGTCTGTGCCGCAATGACGAGCTCGTCGTCGTGGCGTACGAGCGCGGCAACCGTGTCGAGGTGGAGGGGTCGGTGACCCGTTCGCGAACGTCTTCCTGCCAGACCGTGACGATGGGGGGCGAGCTCACGTGGGTGCAGGTCGAACTCGAGTCCGCACTCGGCGAGCGCACCGTGATCAACGTCGAGGGCCGGGAACCGCTCGAGGAGCGAACACCCTCCTAGGCGATCAGGACGGCAGGGCCAGGTGAGTGTCGGAATGCTCGACCACGAGGCCGTCGTCGACCAGTGACGCGAGCGCACGCTCGCGCTGCTCTGCGTCCGGCCACGTGAGGTCCAGTTCGTGCCGTGCCACCGGCCCGGACTGCTCTCGCAGCACCGCCAGCAGCGCGCCGCGGACCTGACGGTCGCTGCCCTCGTATCGCGGCTGGCGTCGGGGTGCAGTCTCCGCTCCCGGCCGACCGTTCGAATGCCAGGCGCACACCGACACCACTGGGCACGTGTCGCAGGACGGTGCGCGTGCCGTGCACACGAGGGCGCCTAGCTCCATCACCGCCGCCGACCAGCGGGCGCTGGCGGCATCGTCCGCCGGCCACAGCAGATCCGCCGCCCGCCGCTCGCTGACGGTCAGGTGGCCCGGGGGCACCGCCTGCCCCTCCTGCGTCCGCACGAGCACCCGCCGCACATTGGTGTCGAGGACGACGGATCTGCGACCGAAGGCGAAGGCCAGGATCGCCGCGGCGGTGTACTCGCCGATCCCGGGCAGTGCCCTCAGCGCCGCCTCGTCGTCCGGAACCATGCCGTCGTGTCGATCGCGGAGGGCCACCGCGGTGGCGTGCAGCCGCTGGGCCCTTCGCGGGTAACCAAGCCGATCCCATGCGCGGACGGCATCGCCGACGGTGGCGTCAGCCAGCGCTGTGGGCGTGGGCCAGCGCTCCAACCAGGCGCCCCACAGGGGCAGCACGCGATCCACGGGCGTCTGCTGCAGCATGAACTCGCTGACCAGCACTCCCCACGGAGAGGTCGCGCGCCAGGGAAGCGGCCGCTCGTGGACGTCGAACCAGGCGGTCACGGCCGTCACGAGACGCGATGGCTCCACTGCCTCGGGGCTGCCGACCACACCGGGATCGTGTCACGCGACCGTGCAGACCTGCTACTACGGTGGTCCCGTGACCTCCCTGATGCGCCCCAGCGGGCCCGAGCCCCCCTCGGTCTACTGGGTGCGGCGCGCGGCCATCGCCGTGGTGCTGATCACGGCAGCCGTGGGAGTCTGGTGGCTGTTCGGAGCTCTCACGGGTTCGAGCACTCCTACCTCCTCCGAGGCGATGCCGACCTCAACGGCCTCCGATACTGCGGAGACCGCCATCACCGAGTCCACGACTCCGGGAGTGCCGGCCGAGCCGGCCGAGCCGCAGCCCTGTCCGGACTCCGTCATTCTCGTCGAGGCGACGACAGATGCCTCCACCTATGGGGTGGGAGAGAAGCCCAAGTTGACGCTGACGATCACCAACACCGGTGACGTCGCCTGCATCCGTGACGTAGGGCCAAAGGCGAACGAACTGGAGATCACGTCGGGCGGCTATCACGTGTGGTCGAGTGACGACTGCAACGCCAGCGGGAAGAGCAAGGA
>CAIZPS010000223.1 GCA_903934925.1 uncultured bacterium
GCAGGTGTCATTCCTGCGCGCAGGAATGACACCAGCGTATGGAACCGGTGGCTAGACGAGAAGGCGGCGGAGGCGAGCGGCCAGGGCGCCGTCCCGGAGGTCCTGCGGTGTCCATCGGACAACAGGATGGCCGGCGGCTCGGATGGCATCCTCACGTCGCTTCTCGTCGTACAGGTCGTCCGGGGACTGGTACTTCATGCGCCCGTCGCACTCGCCCACGAGTCGCACCCGCTCCCACCAGAAGTCGACCCGGGCAATGAAGGTCCCCGACGGGGATTCCAGCCTGACCTGCATGGCCGGCAGAGGCAGCCGGTGCCGCAGAAAGTATGCCCAGGATGCCGACTCAGCCGGACTCTCGCGCAAGCCGCTCGCATGCCGAGCCACAAGTCGACTCCGGTGCCGGCCGCGCGGATCGCGGATACGGTCAGCGACGTCGACCAGGGCATCGTGAGTGACGAGCCCGGCTCGCAAGGCAGCGTCACTCACCGCGAATCCGTCCGCGATGGAGCTCAACCGCGCCACGTCCATGCAGGTTCGGGACGTCGACGTCAGCGGGATCCGCCCGTCCTCCACATCACCCTCGTCCAGGGTGAATCGGTGAAGGATTACGCCGGGACGCGTCCCGTTCCAGGATCCCAGCGGAACCGTCAGCGCGACGTCCCTCGGGAGCGGACGCCACAGCGGCAGGCCGCGCAATACGGCCGCGCTGTGAAGCGCAGCAACTGACCCGGTGAAGGAGAGGACCTCGGCCTGAGCGCGGAGGGCGTGGTCCATTCGCGCAGTGACGTGGTCCTGGACGCCGAGAGTCGGCGCCCCTCGGCAGTAGACCCCATGAGCGAGAATCCGCCAGCGACCAGATCGGATGCGCTGGCGTATCTGGTCCCGTGTCAGACCCACCGCAAGAGCCTCGCCTCGCGTGACCACCAGCGGCATCGGTGGGTCGGATTCGGCTCGGCGCGGCATGCGCAGAGGCTGTGGCACCGTCGACTGCAACGCAAACAGCTGTCCACAGGTTCGCTCGTTCCATACGCAGGTGTCATTCCTGCGCGCAGGAATGACACCTGCGTATGGAACGCCTGGGATCAGAGTGTGGCGCCGGCCGCCACGGCCGTCGCGTGCCACACACACCACTCCGCGACACCGTCGCGCGATCCCGACGCATACGCGCGCAGCGCACGTACATACGACGCGCGCCCCAGCTCGACCATGCCCTGCTCGGGAATGCTGAAGCACGACGGATCAACGCCCCGGGCCGCCATCACCAGCCGGGTCGTCGCACGGGCAAGCAGTCCCGAGCCCCAGGCGAAAGGACGAAGCACGGCGACCTCGGCATGGGCCAGCGCGGCGACCACGAGCGCAGGGGCCTGCGTCGGCGACGTGAGCAGATGCGCGAGGAGGGCCAGGCGATCCGCGGCGGCAACGGCCGAGGGCAGGGCACCCAGGTTGAGCGGATCGTCCGCCGTCTCCCCGGCACGGGGGCGGCCCAGTTCGTCGTCGGCCAGGAACCCGTGCGCCGCGAGGGCGTGCAGGTGGGCCCAGGCCTGCATCGGAGCCGTGGCGAAGACGTCGACCTGAGTCGGCACGCCCGCCGTGACCCGCAGGGCTGCGTCCAGCACCCGCCCCATGGGCGAGTCCTCCACCGTGACGACGTCGGCTCCGTCGATCACGGCCGAGTCGCGGGCGCCCCGCTGGATGGACGCGGCCGCGACCTCGGCGGCCGCGTTGCGCACATCCCGCCGCCACAGCAGCGCATCGACCGCCTCACGGGCCGCCGCCGCCGAGTCAGCAACGGCGGGGATCGCCGCCACGGCGGCGAATGGGTCGGTCGGGGTAGCGAACACGCCCCCATCCAACCAAGGTCTTTGGTTCACTGGTCCCCGTGACCGACCAAACCCACGACGCCGTTGAGAACCTCTCCCACGAGAACCGCGTCTTCCCGCCCAGCCCGGAGTTCTCCCGCCAGGCGAACGCCCAGCCGTCGATGTACGCCGACGCGAACGCGGACCGCCTCGGCTTCTGGGAGGAGCAGGCGCGTCACCTCTCCTGGGCCGAGCCGTGGAGCCAGGTGCTCGACTGGTCCGACGCCCCCTTCGCCAAGTGGTTCGTCGGAGGGCGCCTCAACGTCGCCTACAACTGCGTGGACCGTCACGTCGAGGACGGCTTCGGCTCCCAGGTCGCGATCCGATTCGAGGGCGAGCCAGGGGATCGGCGTGACGTCACGTACGCCGAGCTGCAGGACGACGTCTGCAGGGCCGCCAACGCGCTGACGGAGCTGGGCCTGGTCGCGGGCGATCGAGTGGCGATCTACATGCCGATGATCCCCGAGGCGATCGTCGCCATGCTGGCCTGCGCGCGCATCGGTGCACCGCACTCCGTGGTGTTCGCCGGCTTCTCCGCCGAGGCCCTGCGGTCACGTATCGACGACGCCACCGCCAAGCTCGTCATCACCGCAGACGGACAGAACCGTCGCGGTTCGGCAATGGCACTCAAGCCCGCCGTGGACGAGGCCGTTGCCGAATGTCCGAGCGTGGAGCACGTTCTCGTCGTCAAGCGCACCGGTACCCCCGTGGACTGGACCGACAAGGACGTCTGGTGGCACGAGTTCGTCGATCGGCAGTCGGCGTCCCACACGCCGGAGGCATTCGACAGCGAGCACCCGCTGTTCATCCTGTACACGTCCGGCACGACAGGGAAGCCGAAGGGGATCCTGCACACGACGGGCGGCTACCTGACGCAGGCCGCGTTCACGCATCGCAACGTGTTCGACCTCAAGCCGGACTCGGACACCTTCTGGTGCACCGCCGACATCGGCTGGGTGACCGGGCACTCCTACATCGTCTACGGGCCACTGGCCAACCGCGTCACGCAGGTCGTGTACGAAGGCACGCCCGACGCCCCCGGCAAGGACCGCTGGTGGGACATCATCGAGCGGCATCGAGTGACGATCCTGTACACCGCACCCACCGCGATCCGCACGTTCATGAAGTGGGGTGACGAGCTGCCGCAGAGCAAGGATCTGTCGAGCCTGCGACTGCTCGGATCTGTGGGCGAGCCGATCAACCCCGAAGCGTGGATCTGGTACCGCGATGTGATCGGCGGCGGACACTGCCCGATCGTCGACACCTGGTGGCAGACCGAGACCGGCACGATGATGATCTCGCCGCTACCGGGTGTCACACCGTGCAAGCCGGGCAGCGCCATGGGGCCCCTCCCCGGAATCGGGGCGGCCATCGTCGACGACCACGGCACTCCCGTCGGAAATGGTCATGGCGGGTACCTCGTGCTCACCGAGCCGTGGCCGTCGATGCTCCGCGGCATCTGGGGCGACCCGCAGCGGTACGTCGACACCTACTGGTCGCGCTGGCCGCAGTACTACTTCGCGGGCGACGGCGCGAAGTGGGACGAGGACGGCGCCATCTGGCTGCTCGGCCGCGTCGACGACGTCATGAACATCTCCGGGCATCGCATCTCCACCACCGAGGTGGAGTCGGCACTCGTCTCGCATCCGAAGGTGGCAGAGGCGGCCGTGGTGGGTGCAGCGGACGAGACAACGGGGCAGGGCATCGTCGCGTTCGTGATCCTGCGCGGCGGGGTGCCGGCGGCGGAGGCCGAGGGCGGCGCCATCATCACGGAGCTGCGCAACCATGTTGCGCACGAGATCGGGCCGATCGCCAAGCCGCGTCAGATCATGGTCGTGCCCGAACTTCCGAAGACCCGCTCGGGAAAGATCATGCGCCGGCTGCTGCGCGACGTCGCGGAGAACCGTTCCCTCGGCGATGCCACCACTCTCGCCGACCCCACCGTCATGAACCTCATCTCGCAGGGCCTCAGTTCCAATGCCAGCGAGGACTGACGGCCGAGAGGTGAGCCACGGCTGACGCCCTTCGGGCGGGGGCGAGCGGGTTAGGGTGAATCGGTGAGCGGCTCCCACGAGATCCTCGCCCGCCCCTCACTGGGCGAGCGGATCCGACTGCTGTCCTACCTGCGCGACGAGACCGTCGGCGGGGTACTGCTCATCGTCGCCGCCGCGATCGCGCTGATCTGGGTCAACTCCCCCTGGGGTGACAGCTACCTCGCCCTCGTCTCGTGGCAGGTCGGCCCGGCAGCCATTGGCCTCGACCTTCCGCTGGGAGTGTGGGCCGCCGACGGACTGCTCGCCATCTTCTTCTTCGTCGTCGGGCTCGAGCTCAAGCACGAACTCGTGGTCGGCTCATTGAGCAAGCCCGCCCAAGCTGTCGTGCCCGCGGCGGCCGCACTCGGCGGCATGCTGGTGCCCGCACTGATCTTCGTTGCGGTGAACAGCAGCATGGAGCGCGGTGACCTCAGCGGGTGGGGCATCCCCATGGCGACCGACATCGCGTTCGCCCTCGCTGTCCTTGCGGTTTTCGGGCGGCGACTGCCCGTCGCCCTGCGCGCGTTCCTGCTGACGCTCGCGGTCGTCGACGACCTCGGCGCCATCGCCGTCATCGCGATCTTCTACTCCGACAAGTTCAGCCTGCCGTGGTTCCTGGCCGCACTCGCGATGTTCGCGGTGTACGCCCTCGCCCAGAAGATGCGCTGGACGTCTCCGCTGCTCTACGTGCCCGTTGCCCTGCTTGCCTGGTACTTCATGCACGAGAGTGGTGTGCACGCCACCGTCGCGGGCGTCATCCTGGGACTGCTCACCCGCGTGCGCCCCGACCCCGGCGAGGCCGAGTCACCAGCCGACCGCCTCAACCACCGCATCCACCCACTCAGTGCCGGAGTCGCCGTACCGATCTTCGCGTTCATGGCCGCCGGCGTGGACCTGCGCGCGATCGGTATCGCCTCCGCCATCACCGAGCCGGTCGCCATCGGCGTCATCCTCGGTCTCGTCCTGGGCAAGCCCATCGGCGTCTTCCTCGGCGCTTGGCTCACCGCACGCTTCACCCGCGCTTCCCTCGCTCCTGACATCGCGTGGCGCGACATCGCGGCGATCGGCGTGCTCGCCGGTGTCGGGTTCACGGTCGCCCTCCTGATCGCCGAGCTCGCCTACGACGACAACCTCCTGCGCCTGGAGTCGGCAAAGGGAGCCATCCTCGCCGCCTCCCTCGTGGCCGCCCTGCTCGCCGCGGTGGCGCTGCGCCTTCGCGGGCGCCACCACTCCCGCGTGTTCGAGGAGGAGAATCGGGATGACGACGGGGACGGCATCCCGGACGTGTACCAGCAGCCGAACCCCCGCTAGCCTGCAAGGGATAGCCTGATCCGGCGCGGGTCGCCCGTCGACGCCGCCGAAACGGAGGAGCCATGCCCCCGCAGTCCCCGCCCAGCATCGGCCAGCTGGTGAGCAAGACGGTGGCGGATGCCCAGCGCCTGGCCAGGGCGCAGGTCGCACTGCTGCAGGCGGAGATGGCCCAGACCGGCGGCAAGATCGGCCTGGGCAGCGTCTTCGGCCTGGTCACGGCCGCGGTCGCCACCTTCGCCGTGCTGTTCCTGATGCTGACCCTGGCCTTCGTCCTGGTGGCACTTGGACTGCCCATCTGGGCCGGCATGCTGATCGTGGCCGTGCTGCTGATCGTCATCGCGGCGATCACCGGACTGCTGGCTCGCAAGAACTTCTCCGAGATCAAGGGTCCCGCGCTGTCGAAGGCCGAGTTCGAGAAGACGAAGGCGGCACTCGCGGGTGGCACGGGCACGCCCGGCGACGAGACTCCCGGGCTCTCGCTTCCCCCCACGGCCTCGTAGCCGGTGGCCGTTCCCGACCCCGACTCGGTCATCCGCGCCCCCGGACCCTGGACCCATCGCGATGTCTCCGCCAACGGGGCGCGCTTCCACGTCGCCGACATCGGCAGCGGACCGGCGGTCCTGCTGCTGCACGGATTCCCCACCTTCTGGTGGACGTGGCGCCGTCAGCTGACCGTCCTCGCCGACGCGGGCTACCGCGCGATCGCGATGGATCTGCGCGGCTACGGCGGCAGTGACCACACTCCCGAGGGCTACGACCCGCGCACCATGGCCGCTGACGTCGCGGGGGTCATCCGCAGTCTCGGCGTCACCGATGCCGTGATCGTCGGCCACGGCTGGGGGGGCGTGGCCGCATGGTCTACTGCTGTTCTGGAACCTGAGGTGGTGCGAGGAATCGTGCCGGTCTCGATGCCGCACCCGCGACGCCTGCGCGCGGCGATGCTCGGCAACCGACGCCAGCGCAAGGCGATGAACTACGCACTCGGCTTCCAGGTGCCCTTCCTGCCCGAGCGCTCGCTGACGGAACGGGACGGAGCACGCATCGCCGAACTCATCGCGCAGTGGAGCGCGGACGCGTCCTGGCTCGACGACGACACCGCAACGGCCTACCGCACCGCGTTCCTGCGCTGGCCCACCGCGCACACGTCGGTCGAGTACCACCGGTGGGCCGTGCGGTCTTCGATACGTCCGGACGGACTGGGCTACATGTCGCTGATGGAGGCCCCTGTGCAGCGCCCCGTACTGCAGGTGCACGGCACTGCCGACCCGATGATGCTCGCCACGTCCGTCGACGGCAGCGAGGAGTACGTGCGCGCCGCATACACACGCGTGGATCTCGATGCCGGCCACTACCCGCACGAGGAGCAGCCTGACGCCTTCAGTGCGGCACTGCTGGAATGGCTGGCCTCGCCGGAACTCGCATGACCCGGCCCCGCGACCGGCTCGGGCGCCCGCTTCCGGCCGACGCTCCCGACGACGTGCGCGCGCCCGACGTGCCGGACATCACCGGACTGACCGACGCGCAGGTCTGGCAGGTGGCCTGGAGCTGCCTGCAGGACGGTCTTCCCTTCCATGCCCATGAGGTGTGCGAGGAGCGTTGGCGCATCTGCCCGCCCGAAGATCGCGACCTCTGGCGGGCGCTCGCCCAGTGGGGTGCTGCGGAGACGCACGCCGCCCGCAGCAATGCCGAGGGAGCGCGACGCCTGGCGCAGCGCGCCCTCGAGGGCCTCGCGGATCGACGTGACGAAGACCTCCCTCTGGAGGTCGTCCGGGATCGCTGCCGATCACTAGTCTGACGATTCGGCTTCTCGAGCGGGAGGTGTCATGGACGAGCAGCAGGTGATCGTCGTGGGGGCGGGACTCTCGGGGCTCGCGACGGCGCTGGGAGTCGCCCTGCGGGGTGGTCGAGCGGTCGTGCTCGAGTCCAGCGCCATGGTCGGCGGTGCCGCGGCCTACTCCGGCGGCATGGTGTGGGTCGGCGCCAACCACGTCGCGGCACGCGAAGGCATCGCCGACGACCTGGGCCTGGCCGAGGAGTACGTCCGCGATCTCACGGCCGAGCATCCGGACCTGCTCGACGAGATCGCCATGAAGCGGTGGCTCGACATGTCGCCCGAGGCGATCGAGTACTGGGAGAACGTCGACGCAATCAGGTGGGAGATCATCCCCGACCTCGCGGACTACCACTCCGAGGCTGCCGGAGCCCTTGAAGTCGGGCGCTACCTGACCAATGCCGTCATCGACGGGTCGGAACTGGGTGAGTGGCGCGAGCTTCTGCGCGTCAGCCCGAACTTCCCGGTCGGCATGACCTATGCCGAGATGCACGTGAAGGGTCGGCGCTCCTCCAGCGTGGGAGCCGATGCCGACGCGAGCGGTGAGGACGACGAGATCGCGCAGCACGCAGGCGTGCCCGCGTTCGGCAAGACCGATGCGGCCAGCCCTGCTGGACGCGATGGCGACCCGCTCACCTTCGGCACCGGTGTCGTCGCGAGCTTCCTCGCCCGGATCCTGCGCGAGCCCGGAGTGGAGATCCGCCTGTCGACACCCGTGACGTCCCTGATCACGGACGCTGCCGGCGCCGTCGTCGGCGTGCGAGCGGAGTCGCCGGACGGATCGGTGGCGCTGCACGGACCCGTCGTGCTCGCCACAAGCACCTACGACTGGAATCCGGAACTGGTCGAGGAGTTCCTCGGCCTTGGGCCGGATGACTTCAGCAGCCTGGCGCCGACGAGCCTCACCGGCACGGGCATCACCATGGCCCGCGAGGTGGGGGCCGACGTCGCGCGTGTGCCGGCCACTCGGGTACCGATCGTGCCGGGCTGGAACTCGCGATCAGACACCGGAGTGTCCAACGGCCCGGAGTACGCACTCCCCCACTGCCTGATGGTCGACCGCGCAGGTCGGCGCTTCTGCGACGACTCCTACTGGGTGACGATCGTGCGAGGCGCACTGAACCCCGATGATCGTCACCTGCCGTTCTACCTGGTGTGGGACGAGCAGCACCACCGCAAGTACGGACTCGGACTCACTCCCCCAGGCGGGGAGTACCCGGCCGAATTCGTCATGCAGGCCGATGATCTCGTCACCCTGGGCGAGCGGCTCGGCGTCGACGGTGACGAGTTGGCACACACTGTTGCCCGGTTCAATGAGCACGCTGAGCGCGGGGAGGACCCGGAGTTCGGGCGTGGCAGCGTGCCGTTCATCCTGCGCTTCGCGGGTGATCCCGCGCATGAGCCGAGCCCAGTGCTCGGGCCGCTGACGGAGCCGCCGTTCTACGGCACCCGATTGAAGTTCGTAGGCACCGGGATCGGCTCCAGCGGGCTTCGTGCCGACGGTGACGGCCACGTGCTCAGCACATCCGGTGACGTGATTCCCGGGCTATACGCCGTGGGGTCGGTCGCTGCGCTGACGACGATGGGCAGTGGCTACAACAGCGGCTTCGCCCTCGGTCGCGGACTCACCGTCGCGTACATCGTCGCCCAGGAACTCGTGCCCCAAGACCGCTGAGCGACGAGACCACCGAGTGGCGGTCTAGTCGCGGATGCGGCACGAACCGGTGTCAGCGATGCCCCGGCGGGGTGCCTCGAGCGCCCGGTCGAGCTCCGCCACCGTCAGCGCGTAACCAGTGTCGTCGGCTTCGTCGTCGGCCCCGAAGACCATCCCCAGAACACTGCCGTCATCGTCGAGCAGCGGGCCACCGGAATTGCCCGGCAGGACGACCCCGCGGAAGGCGTACACCTCGCGCTCGACCCCGGACTGCCCGTAGATGTCGTCGCCCACGGCGCGCACCATGGTGCGAATGCGTGCCGGCTCGACGCGGTAGGGACCGGACTCCGGGAATCCCGCGACAGCAGCCGCCTGACCCGAGGTAGCCGGAGCCTGCGCGAGGGGCAGCGGGCGTGCGTCGAGCAGCGGAACCGACAGCAGTGCGATGTCGACCTGCGGGTCGAAGTGCACGACGGTGGCCCGGAGCGGTTGATCGCCCTGCCGCACGCGGACGTCTGGCTCACTCACGCCGGCGACGACGTGCGCATTCGTGATGACGAGTCCGGGCGCGATGAGAAAGCCGGTGCCCGTGACGGCCGACGCGCACTCCGGGGTTTCACCACTGACCTGCACGATCGACTCACGGGCCTCGTCGACAGCTTCCGTGACGGAAGCCGGATCCGGTGCAGCAACATCGGGCCCGGTGATCTGCGCCAGCCCCGAGAAGACCCGGGGCACATCGCTCTGTCCGACAAGGGTGCGCAGGCTGATGAAGGCATTGCGGGCCTGCGGCGGCACCACGGAGTCGAGCGCGACCAGCACCTTCGACTGCGTCACCTGCTCCGAGACGAGGGAGACGGGCAGGTAGGCGAGGGCGCTCGCGATGATCCACACCACTGCAGCGAATGCGAACACGTTGAGTGCGGCTCCCGCTACGTTGTCGACGAGTCGCACCGGTCGCCAGGTGATCCGATCACGCAGGCGCTGTCCGAGCATCGATGCGGCGAACTGCCCGATCAGTGCGACAACGAGCACGCCCACGGCCACGGCGGCCACCTTGAGCCATTCGGTGTCGATGAAGCGGTCGACGATGCCGGGGAGGATGAACGCTGCGGCGAGGCCGCCGCCCAGGAAGCCGACGAACGACAGCAGCCCCGCGACGAAACCACGGAACCACCCGGCCACCGCGAAGACGAGCAGCGCGCCGATGAGCACCCAGTCGACGATCGTCACGGCACGGGCTCCTGCTCGTCCAGCGGGACCACCCGCGAATCGTCCCAGGGCTCGGACCAGCCGACACGATCGAGCAGACCGGAGATCAGACCGGCGGTGAATCCCCATACGAGCAGGCCGCGCACCTCGAACCCCGGTCCGACGTAGCCCGACGGATGGACGACGCGACAGCGATGCGCAGGGTCGATGAACTCCTCGATGGTGATCCGATGAACGCTCGACACCTCCGCCGGATCACGCGCCCACACCGGCGACGGCTCGCGCCACCAGCCGAGCACAGGCGTAACGACGAAGCCCGTGACCGGGACCCACAGGTCCGGAAGCTGTGCGAAGACGTCGACCCCCGAGGGGTCGAGCCCCGTCTCCTCGTTCGCCTCGCGCAGGGCCGCCTGCACAGCGGACTCGTCGTCGTCATCGACGGCACCGCCGGGCAGGGCCGGCTGGCCCGGGTGAGCGCGCATGGTGCTGGCTCGCTGGATGATCAGCAGGTCGCGCTCCGGACCGAACAGCATGAGCACCGCCGAGTGTCGGCCCTCGCCGTGCGGTGGGACGAAGCGGGTGAGGTCCTCGGCCCGCGCATGGGCCGCGACCTCGGCGACGGGCGCCAGCCAGTCCGGGAGTGCTTCAACGTCGAACTGGCGTCCCTGTCGAGCCCACTCGATCGTCATGCTCGCCCCGAGTCACGCACGAGCCGCGCGGCCTCGACCGGATCGATTGGCCCTTCGCCGAACGCCGGGCACCAGCGATTCACCGGGCACGCTCCGCACGCAGGACGTTGCGCATGGCACCGACGACGTCCGTGCCAGATGACGCGATGCGACATGAGAGTCCAGTCCTTGCGGGCAAACAGGTCCATGAGGTCGCGCTCGACCTTGTCGGGATCAGTGTGCTGCGTCCAGCCGAATCGACGTGCGAGTCGACCCAGGTGCGTGTCGACGGTGATGCCGGGAACGTCGAAGGCATTACCGAGGACGACGTTGGCTGTCTTGCGGCCGACACCTGGGAGAGTGACGAGGTCCTCGAGTCGATTCGGCACCTCACCACCGAAGCGATCAACCAGTGCCTGCCCGATGCCCTGCAGGGTCGCGGCCTTCTGCCGGAAGAACCCGGTTGGCGCGATCATCGCCTCCAGCTCCGCACGGTCCGCGCCGGCATAGTCGACCCCCGTGCGATAGCGGTCGAAGAGAGCCGGGGTCACCTTGTTGACGCGCTGATCGGTGCACTGGGCACTCAGGACTGTCGCGACGAGCAGTTCCAGCGGCGTGGTGAAGTCCAGCTCGCAGTGAGCGTCAGGGTAGGTCTCACCGAGCACCCGGACGATGCGGCGAGCACGTCGCTTGAGCGTGGTGGGGTCCTCCCCGACTCCCTTACCGCTGCTCACCACCATGCCGGTAGCGTATGTCGCGAGGGACACGACGGTGACGACGAAGCGGGGCAGACGACATGGATGACGCTTTCCTCCAGGCGCCGCTGTTCTCCGCACTGGATCCTGAGGGGGCAGCCGCCCTGCGGGCATCCCTCGTCGCCCAAGATCTCGCCAAGGGTGAGGTGATCTTCTCCGAGGGC
>CAIZPS010000224.1 GCA_903934925.1 uncultured bacterium
AGATACCTGTGCTCGGTGCGGTTGCCGTCAGGATGCAGGTGCCGGGCGCGGTGTACGTGATGACCGCTGATGCCGCATTGACCTCGCAACCGGTCGCACCGGCTGAGTTCACCGAGTACACAGGGCTGCCACTGCCCACACTGATCACCGCGAGGGCTGAGGCTGCCGACCCAGAGTTTGCCGCCACCAGCGTCGTGACCGGCGCCCAGGTGATCGAGCGGGTTGCGCTCGTCACATCTATCGTCAGCGACACAGCAGTGGAGGCCGTGTGCGTCGACGTGGCACCGGCAACCACCTGAACGGTGCAGGAGCCCTGTGTGCTGAACGTCAGCGTCGATCCGCTCGTGAACGTGCATCCAGCCGTTCCGGCTGACGTCACCGAATAGGTGAGCGCACCGCCGGCACTCGCCGTAGCGGCCGTCAGAGTGGTCGGAGCATTGGCCAGGGTGAAGACAGTGGTGGGCGACCACGTGACGGTTTGCTGCGCCAAGGTAACCGTCACGGACACACCGGAACTCGTGGCCGCGGCATACAGTGCGTCGGCAGCAACCGTTGCCGTGACCGCGCACGTACCTGCCGCACTCGCCGTCAGGGCAGCGCCGGAGACCGTGCAGGGGCCTGACGTGACCGAGAAGGACTTTGAGCCAGTGCCACTACTACCCGAACTGGAGAGCAGGATGGTTGATGTGGCCGCCATCGTCGTCGAACTGGGCACCACCGTGATGCTCTGAGCCACGAGGCCCATGGTGACGGCCGAACTGGGGGCCGAGACCGTGCCCGAGCCCATCAGGTTCGTTGCACGCACGGTGATCGTGTAGGTCTTGTTGTTGTCCAGAGTGAGGGTGACCGGAGCGGAAGACGGCGTGGCCGCGGCTGTGGCGCCGCCATCAGACGACGTAGCAGTGACGGTGTAGCCGGTGATGGGCTGGCCACCGTTGCTCGACGGTGCAGCCCAACCCACGGAGACAGTGGTCGCGCTCAAGCGTGCAACCGTGACTTCCGTGGGAGCGGACGGAGTGGTCGCGGGCACCTGCTGCGCTTCCGCACTCGCCGAACTCGAACTCGTGGTTACCGTGACCTTGACGTCATATTGAGTGCCGTTGACCAGGCCCGTCACCGTGCGAGTCGTGCTGGTGGTGGTGCCAGCAGAGATCCAGCTTCCGCCACCAGTTCGGGTGAACACCTCGTAGCCGGTCAAGGTGCCGCAGGTAGAGGGAGTAGCCCGCAGGCAAGCGGGCGCGATCCAGTCCACAGTCAAGGTTGTGTCACCAGGCATCACACTGAGATTTTCGACCGCCCCAGTTGAGGTCGCCGGGGTCACCGACGGCGAGGCAAGTGAGGCAGGCCCCGTGCCTGCAGAGTTCGTGGCCTTCACGGTGATCGTGTACGGCGTACCCAGGGATAGCCCCGTGATCGTGCAGGGGCTGGAGTTGCAGGTGCCCGTCGCGCCGCCGGGTGAGGCTGTCGCCGTGTAGCTCGTGATGGAGGCGCCGCCATTCGAACTGGGGACGGTGAAGCCAACAGTGGCCGTGCCGTCACCGGCCGACGCTGACGTGACGGTCGGGGCAGTCGGGCGATCGGCGGCGATGGTGAACGTGACGTCTCTGGTCGCCGCCGAGTAGTTGCTGCTGGACGCTGCGGTAGCGCGAATCACGCAAGCGCCTGTGGCCGAATAGGTGAGCGTTCCCGAGCTTGAGTTAACCGCGCACGTGCCGCTCTGTACGGAGTACGAGATAGCACCGTCGCCCGATGTCGTCGCACCCGAGCTCGGAGTCACCGGAGAACTGCTGAAGGAGAGCGACGTGTTGGTCGGCGCCCACGTCACGGTCTGCGTGGCCAATTGCACCGAGATCGTGATCGCACTGCTCGTGGCGGATGCATAGATGGAATCGGCCGCAACCGATGAGGTCACCGTGCAGGTACCTACTGCAGAGGCCGTGAGCGTGGAATTGGCGATAGAGCAGTAGGAACTACCCGAAGCAACGCTATAGGTGACCTGGCCGGTGCCTACCACTCCTGAGGTCGACAGCGATGTGGTCGAGAACACCGCTGGTGAGGACGTTCCCGACGAGACCGTGATGGTCTGGGGTGTCAGGGCGACCGTGAACGTGACCGCGGTCGATGCTGCCGAATATGTTGTGGTCTCTGCTGCCGAGGCAGTGATCTGGCAGCTGCCCGCGCCGGTGAAGGCCAGAGCACCCGTCGTGGAATTCACCGTGCAACCGGTCGTGCCGGCGCTCGTGACGGCGTAGGTGATGGCACCGTTGCCATTGCTCGTGGCTGTCGCCGAAGGTGCCGTCGTCGTGGTCGTGATCGAGGTGGTTGGGGCCCACGTCACTGTCTGGGGATTCTTGACCACGACGGTTACGGACTCGGCCTGCAGCGAGGCCAGCGCGAATTGCGAGACCGAGGCAGGATTCGCGCTGGAGGTGCCGTCAAGCACATAGAGCGACGTGCCGTCCTTGGACAGGATCGCGGTGTTGGCGTTGGTCTTGCCGGGGTTCGAAAGACTGCTCGGCGAAGCCAAGGCCATCGTGCTCAGATTGACAACGTTTGCTCCGGATAATGACGGAAGGTAGCCCCTCGTCCCGTCAGCCGAGATTGCCATGGGGTTCTTGGCTGAACCGTTCACGCTGAGGACCGACGACGCTCCAGCGGGAGAACTAGAAGAAATGGGCTGGGTTGCGTCAAAGCGCTGCAGTTTCGAGCTACTGGAGAGGTAGAGCAGGGTTCCATCGGGAGACAGCACCCCGGTGGTGGGCACCAGACTCGACAGCGAGACGCGATACGGGTAGGTGGTGTTCGAATAGGTGCTCGGCCAGGCTGTGGTGAAGGCGCTGGTGAGTTGGGTCCATACGTAGCTGGAGCATGTTGGACCACCGAGTTGGTAGAGCCGTGAACTGTCGCTGGACACCA
>CAIZPS010000225.1 GCA_903934925.1 uncultured bacterium
CGTGGGAGCGACGCTCGTCATCCTGCTCGGCTGCATCGACCTCTCCGTCGAGGGACTCATGAGCGCGGCTGGTGTCGCGTTCGTGCTCCTGTCCGCCAACAGTCGCATGACGGCGGACCTCGGCCTGTGGGCGATCGTGATCGGCCTCGCCCTCGGCGCCCTGCTCGGCATGGCCAACGGCCTCATCCACACCCTGCTGAAGGTGCCCTCCTTCATCGTGACCCTCGGCATGGGCTTCGTCGGTTTCGGCGTAGCGACCCTGCTGTTCGGCAGCGACACTCTGCCCTTCCTCGAGAACGAGGGCCTGAGCACGTGGCCCACCAACAAGTTCTTCGGTCTGCCGAATTCGGTATGGCTCGCCCTGGCGGTAGTCATCGCGGGAGTCCTCGTCTGCCGCTTCACCCGCCTCGGTCGATACACCTACGCGATCGGCAACAACGAGCAGATCGCCCGTGACAACGGGGTTCCGGTCAACCGCTACAAGATCATCGTCTTCACGATCGCGGGAGCCTGCAGTGGCCTTGCGGGAGTCATCGTCACGATGAATCTCGGCTCCTCGCCGGCGCGCATCGGCATCGGGGTGCTCTTCCTCACGATCGCTGCGGTCGTCATCGGCGGCACGTCGCTCGGTGGCGGCAAGGGTGGCATCGGACGCACGGTCATCGGCGTCCTGATGCTCACCGTCATCAACAACGGGCTGATCCTGTCCGGCGTCAGCCCGAACGTCCAGTCCGCCGTTTCCGGTGGGGTCCTCGTGATCGCGATCATCATCGCCGCGTGGCCGTACCGCAGCCGCCTAAGGATCATGAAATGACGACCTCACTGTTTCCGGAAGGGATCGCCCTCGATCCCGATGCTCCGGCTCTGCGCCTCACGGGCATCACCAAGAGCTTCGGCAAGGTCACGGCTGTCGAGGACGTATCCCTGGAGATCCGTCGCAACGAGGTCGTCGGCCTGATCGGGGAGAACGGCGCAGGCAAGTCGACCCTGCTGAAGATCCTCACGGGTATCTACCAGCCCGACTCCGGAACTATCGAGGCCCACGGCCAGGTGGTGCGGTTCCGCCGCCCGCAGGATTCCGTCGCGGCGGGCATCGGAGTGGTCCACCAGGAGCAGTCCCTGCTGACAAATCTCTCCGTTGCCGAGAACATCGCGATGAGCGCGGTGGCGCGCAAGGATGCCGCTACCAGGTACGGGATCTACCGGTGGAAGAGGCTGAACCAGGAGGCCGAGGCAGTTCTCGCCCGCGTCGGATCCTCTGTCGACCCACGTTCCATCGTTGGCGACCTTCCCTTCGTCGATCGCCAGATGGTGGAGATCGCCCGGGCACTCCGGGTCGACGAGGTTGCGCACGTGCCACCCGTGGTGATCCTGGACGAGCCCACCTCCGTTCTCGAGCGTGACGAGACGGCGACCCTTGAGCGCGAGATCCGCGCGCTCAAGGAGCTCGGCTCAGCGATCTTCGTCTCTCATCGTCTCGATGAGGTCATGCGCATCTGTGATCGCGTGCTGGTGATGCGCCACGGGAAGCTGGTCGCCGATCGACCCGTGTCCGAGGTGACGCAGGAGGAGCTGTTCCACCTGATGGTCGGGCACGAGTCGCGGGCGCCCGAGCGTCCCGAGGGTCGCGGCCTCGCGACAGGAGTCCCCGCGCTCGAGATCAAGGGGCTCAGCCACAAGGGCGCTTACCGGGATGTGTCTCTGAGTGTCTATCCCGGACAGTGCGTGGCCATCGTCGGCACGATCGGCTCCGGACGCGAGGAGGTATGCCGGGCCATCTTCGGAGCGGATTCGTACGATTCGGGCCAGATCTTCGTCGACGGCAAGGACATCGATCACTGGTCGATGCGCAAGGCCGTGCGCAACGGCGTGGCCTACGTGCCCGCAGAGCGCAAGGTCGAAGGCATGGTCGGCGGCCTCTCGGCTGCCGAGAACCTCACCCTCGCCAACCCGGGACCTGCGGCCATCGGACCATTCCTGCGACCCCGTGCACGTCGAAAGCTCGCAGCCGAGTGGTTCGAGAAGCTCGACGTGCGCCCGCTCAATCCGCAGATGCGTCTCGAGCGTTTCTCCGGCGGCAACCAGCAGAAGGTCGTGATGGGCAAGTGGCTCATGGAGGAGGACCTCAAGCTCCTCGTCCTCGACCATCCGCTGCGCGGACTCGATGTGGGAGCCGCGGAGACGGTCAATGCGCAGATTCAGGAGGCGTGCTCGCGCGGAGTGGGGGTGCTCCTCATCGCCGACACGCTCGAGGAAGCCCTGGACATGGCGCACGTCATCGTCGTGATGCGTGACGGCGAGGTCACCGCCCACCACGACCTCTCGGTCGAATCCACCACATCGCTGGACCTCCTCGAAAGGATGGTGTGAGGCCATGAGCATCGACACCATGAACTCATCGGCACCCACCGCGGGAACGTCCGTGAGCGAGTCCCCCCGCCAGCGGCGGGTATCGGGGCTCGGCATCTGGCAGTCCATCGGCCCCGTCGTGGTCTGTCTGGCATTGCTGGCAGTCGTCGTCATCAGCAATCCGGCCTTCCTCACCGGAGGTGGACCAGGAATCCTGGCGCTCCAGGGGACGTTCATCCTCCTGGTCGCCCTCGGTCAGGCCACTGTGCTGAATGTCGGGAGCATCGACCTGTCGAATGCCGCCATGGCGGTGCTGTCCGCGATGGTGCTCGCGATGACACTGGGGGACCTCGGTCCGATAGCGCTAGTGATCTCGGTCGGGCTGGCCACCTTGATCGGTGCCGTCAACGGACTCCTTATCGCCTACACCCAGGTGCCGTCATTCGCCCTGACGCTGGGCACCCTGGGCATCCTCCAGGCCGCTTCGCTCGTGATCAGCGATGCCACGACCGTGTACGTCAAGGGCAGCTCGGACATCCTGATGCCGCTGTTCGGCAACTTCTTCCTCAAGATGCCGTGGGCATTCTGGCTCGCCGTCCTCCTGGCGATCGTCATGTGGCTGTTGTTCAAGTTCACCCGCACCGGTGAGGCGATGACCGCCGTTGGCCTCAACGAGACCGGCGCGATCTTCGCGGGCATCGGCAACCGGCAGGTGAAGGTCATGGCCTTCGCGATCTCCGGATTCTTCGCCGGTATGGCGGGAGTCATGATCATCGCGCAAGGCGGTGCCGCGTCGTCCTTCGGCCTCGGCAGTGATCTGTTGCTTCCTGGCATCGCTGCTGCGATCGTCGGCGGCACCGCGATCACCGGCGGCGTCACCAATCCGCTCCTCGTGATCTTCGGCTCGCTCACGGTGGCCCTGATTCCCATCGCCTCTGCGGTGGTCGGCGTCCCAGCCACTGCGCAGAGTCTCGTGTACGGCCTGGTGATCATCGTGGCCGTCGCCCTGACCATGCAACGTCAATCGAACGCCATCGTCAAGTAGACGACGGGCGAACTCCTCACACAACCGTCCCGGGCCATCCCGGATACCCACCCTGCAGAACCCGAAAGGAACCCGACCATGACCGTTCTTGAGACCCTCCAGCCCCGCGAGGTCTTCGCCTTCTTCGAGACCCTCGCCAGCATGCCCCGCGGATCGGGCAACGAGAAGCGCGTATCGGACTGGATCGTGTCCTTCGCCCGCGAGCGTGGACTCGACGCCGTCCAGGACGCCATGTACTGCGTGCTCGTCCGCAAGCCCGGTCAGCTCGGGCTCGAGGACGCACCCCCGTTGATCCTGCACGGTCATATGGACATGGTGTGCGAGAAGGACGAGGGCGTCGTCATCGACTTCGAGAACGATCCGATCACCCTGCTGCTCAAGGGCGACTACATCACCGCCGACGGCACCTCGCTGGGCGCCGACAACGGAATCGGCTGTTCCTACATGCTCGCGCTTCTGGCGTCGGACGACATCCCGCACCCGCCGCTCGAGGCCGTCTTCACCACCATGGAGGAGAAGGGCAAGTACGGCGCCTCGCAGTTCGATGTCACCCAGCTGACCGGCAAGCGGATGATCGACTTCAACTGGATCACCGACACCGAGATCCTGGCCGGCTGCAGCGGTGACATCACCTTCATCCTCGACATCCCGGCCGAGTGGGAGGCCGTGCCGGCCACCCACACCGCCACGCGCCTACTGAAGGTTCGCGGCCTGCTCGGCGGTCACTGCGAGTTCGACATCCAGCTCGAGCGCGCCAACGCCGTGCTCGTGCTCGCTCGCGCACTCACCGCGCTGCTCGAGCGGACGGACGCGCGCATCAGCAGCCCGTTCGGTGGCGCGCAGAACAACGCGATCCCGATGGACGCCGAGGCGGTCATCTCGATTCGTCCCGAGGACGTCCCCGCCCTCGAGGCACTGGTCAGCGAGCTCGGTCAGACGCTCGCGGACGAGTACCGCCTTGCTGATCCTGGCATCAGGCTTGAGCTCGAGGACGCCCCGGCTCCCGGCCAGGTCTTCTCGGCTGCCGCGACGGCGCGCGTCGCCAATCTCACGGCCCTGATCCCCAACGGGGTCATCAGCTGGAACCTCGCGGTGCAGGACCGGGTCGAGACCTCCAACAACCTGGGCACCATCCGCACGACGGACGAGGGCGCACGCCTGATGTCGACCATCACGTCGGCACTCACATCACGCAAGCACGAGGTGCTGCAGCGCGTTCGCGCTCTCGCATCGCTCGCAGGCGGGGGCGTGACGGTGGAGCAGTTCGGCCTCGACGCGCCGGAATTCCCCTACCGACCCGAATCCGAGCTGCTGGCCACGGCCGTGCAGGCCTACCGAGATGTCATCGGCTCCGAGCCTGATGTCGAGGTCTCCCAGTGCAGCCTCGAGCTCGGGATGTTCAGCCAGCGCGTCCCGGGGCTGGACACCATCTCGATCGGCACCGAGCTGCGTGACCTGCACTCCCCGCAGGAGTCGGTCAACCACCGCTCGGTGGACAAGGTGTGGCCGCTGGTGCGCGAGGTCGTCTCCCGCCTGAACTGAGGCAGCGCACACGTCATCACTGCCCACCCACTCACGAAAGAAAGGAAGCCTCATGGGAGCGGTTAACCCGCATGAGGTGATCGCGCGGGCCGTAGCCGGAGGGTACGCCGTCGGCGCCTTCAACATGCACAACGAGGAGACGACCGAGGCGCTGGTCCTCGCTGCGGAACAGGCGCAGTCGCCGGTGTTCTTGCAGATCGGTCGTGCCTTCGTGCCGCATGTGGGCCTGCGCCGTGCGTTCGAGATGACGAAGAGGATCGCCGAGGAGTCGCAGGCGGAGTACATCATCCACCTGGACCACGGTCCGTGGGAGGAGGTCTTCGAGGCCATCCAGCTGGGCTTCGGCTCGATCATGTACGACGGAGCCCACCTGCCCTTCGAGGAGAACATCGAGTCCACTCGCAGGGTGGTCGAGGTCGCCCATGCCTTCGGCATCCCGGTGGAGGCGGAGCTGGGTCGCATCCCCGATGCGACCGATCGCGTCGACGACTGGACGGCCTACTACACCGATGTGCGTGAGGCCGAGCGCTTCGTCGCGGAGACGGGCATCGACTACCTGGCCATCTCCGTGGGGATCGTCCACGGTGTGCCCATGGAAGGCACGCAGCCGCTGGACATCGAGCGGATCCAGGCGATCAAGGAGGTGACCGGGATTCCGCTGGTCCTGCACGGGGCCTCGGGAGTGCCGGACGACGAGGTGCGCGCGGCCATGGCTGCCGGCGTCCACAAGTTCAACGCGGACACCGACCTCCGCCTGGCCTTCCGTGCGGGCATGGAGGCCGTGTGGGCCACCGGCGATCGGCAGTTGGAGGAGGCGATGGCCGTGGGGCGCGAGCGCATGGTCAGCGAGACCGTCAAGAAGATGGATCTCTACGGCTGCTCCGGCCGGGCCTGGGGGC
>CAIZPS010000226.1 GCA_903934925.1 uncultured bacterium
GGGACCGCCGCGAGCGTGTCGAGGGTGTCGACTGATGCGCAGTTGGCAGTTGCCGGATCCTCTGTCAGCGCACCACCCTCGGTCCAGGTGACCGATTCGGGCGGCAATCCGGTCTCCGGCGTCGCGGTGTCATTCGCAGTGGCATCCGGTGGAGGATCGCGGGCCCCGACTACGTCGGTGTCAACTGACTCCTCTGGCACTGCGACGCTCACCTCCTGGACGCTGGGCACTGTTGCGGGGGCCAACACGCTGCAGGCCACGTCAATCGGCCTGACCGGCTCACCCATCACGTTCACCGCCACCGGTATCCCCGGAGCGGCCGCGGCGCTGACGAGGACGCAGTCCATCGCCGGTGCGGCATCAGGAGCGGCCTTCACCACTCAGCCGCACATCTCTGTGGTGGATGCCAACGGCAATATCGTCACGTCCGACAACTCGACGGTGGTCGCTGCCACGGTCTCCACCGGCGGTTCGCTCGTCGGCACGACGACGGCGACCAGCGTCAGCGGCATCGCCACCTTCACGGATCTCGGACTCACCGGTACCAGTGGCACGCAGTACACGGTGACGTTCAGCGCGAGTGGCCTGACGTCGGTCGACCAGAGCGTCATGGCTGCGACAGGCGCCGCAGCCCGTCTGGTCGTCGCGACCTCGCCTGCCGGCGCAACCTATGGAAACACCTGGACGACCCAGCCCGTTGTGCAGATCCAGGACTCCGGCGGCAACCTCGTCACGGCCGACTCAAGTACGTCGGTCACGATCTCCATCGCAGGACAGACCTTGAGCGGTACAACGACGGTGACGGCCGTGAACGGGGTTGCGACCTTTGGCGGCCTTTCCCTCACCGCGGCGCCGGCTACGTACCCGCTGGTGTTCACGGCAAGCAGCGGCATCCCGTTCTCCGGCTCGACACCGACGGTGGTCCTGGGTCGTTCCTCGCAGTCCATCAGCTTCGCAGCACTGGTCGATCGCACCTACGGTGCTGCGCCGTTCTCCGTTTCTGCCTCGGCAACCTCAGGGCTGACGTCGGAGTTCTCTTCGCGGACTCCAACGGTGTGCTCGGTGTCGGGTAGCGCCGTGTCGATCCTTAGGGCCGGACTCTGCACGATCCGCGCGTCCCAGAGCGGCAGTGCGAACTTCACGGCCGCCAGCCCCGAGGACCAGTCGTTCACCGTCGCCCAGGCGGTGCCGACCTTCGGCTGGTCCAACAGCACGGCCACTTTCGGGGATGCCCCTTACGCCATCGCGGCGCCGACACCCTCGACTCCAGGCTCCTTCGCCTACTCGTCCGCGACGACCAGCGTCATCTCCGTCAGCGGCAGCCAGATCACCGTCAACGGTGGCGGCAGCTCGGTGATCACCGCCACCTTCACGCCTGCTGACGCGGTGAACTACGTCACCGGGGGAACAGTGACCTCGACGATCCAGGTCGATCGGGCAGCCCAGAGCACCCTGAGCGTCACCTCCATCCTGGGCACGTACGGGACGCCGGTGACGCTTGCCTCCTCGGGCGGCGCGGGCTCGGGCGGTGTGACCTTCGCGCTCACGTCGGCAGGTTCCGCAGGATGCTCGCTCACCGGCGGAGGCTCGACACTGACGGCCGCTACGGCAGGTACCTGTTCGGTCACGGCGACCAAGGCGCAGGACGATGACTACCTTGCGGCCACGTCTGCACCTGCGACGGTGACCTTCGAGCGCGCCGCACAGGCATCCGTCACTCTCCTCTCGACTGGTGGCACCTACGGGACCCCGCTCACGCTCCTGGCCACGGGGGGATCCGGCACGGGAATCGTCTCGTTCGCGGTTACCTCGGCCGGGTCCGCGGGGTGCTCGCTCACCGGAGGCGGCTCGACGCTGACACCTTCGTCAGCGGGGACATGCACGGTGACGGCGACGCGGGCTGAGGATGCCAATCACGTCGCGCGATCCTCGCCTGCGACCGTTGTGACGTTCGATCGAGCGGCCCAGACGGTGACTTTCGGAGGTCTAGCCGACCGCACCTACGGTGACGCACCCTTCCCCGTCGTCGCCTCGACGAGCTCGGGGCTCACGGTGGCGATCGTGTCCACGACGACGCCGGTATGCACGGTGTCAGGAGTGACGGTCACCATCGTCGGTGCCGGCACCTGCTCCCTGAACGCGGTGCAGGCAGGCTCGGCTGACTACCTACCCGCCGTCACGGTGACTCGGCCATTCGAGGTGGCGCGGGCGAATCAGGGCGCCTTGTCGATCAGTTCTGCGGACACGGTGCCCTACGGGGCATCAGTGCCGTTGACGGTGAGCGGTGGATCGGGCACGGGTGCAGTGACGTACTCGGTCGTTGCCGGTGCGTGCTCGGTGTCGTCGGGTGTGCTCACCCTCGGGGATGTCGGCTCGCTGTGCCGGATCGAGGCGCTGAAGCAAGCCGACGCCAACTACTTCTCGGCAGTGTCGCCCGAGCAGAGCATCACTGTCGTTCGGGCTGGGCAGCGAATCACGTTTGCCACGAGTGTCGCGTCCCCGACGCCCGGTACCTCCTATTCGCCGGTGGCGGTATCCGTCTCCGAAGCGACGGATTCCTCGACCGGAATCCCCGTGCTCTTGTCCATCGCAAGCTCGTCGAGTGAGGTGTGCACCCTCGATTCCGGTGTGATCACCTTCGAAGCGGTCGGGGAGTGTGTTATCGAGGCGAACGGCGGTGAGACATCGCGCTACACCGCGCCGCCGCAGCAGACTCAGACCATCACGGTGGTGCCAGTGCCCACTCCGACTCCGGCTTCTGCCGTCTCACCCGTCGCGGTGGAGGCATCCGCACCGACGACTCCGCCCCGTGATTTGCCCGTCTCCGCCCTCACGGCTGCGCCACCTGCGATCCCCCTTGGCCCGGGTGCGGAGAGTGTGCTCATCGGTGGAGTGCCTGTGGCCGTCACAACGGTCGTCAACCCGGAGAGCACGGGTCTGGTTCTCGCGGGGACGGACTGGGATCTGAGCCTTGCACCACGTGGAACGGATGGGCGCCCGGCGCCGCTGGGTACCGATGGCGGCCTCGTCCTTGCTCCCTCGGGCAGCCTTCCCCTCGCCGCGTCGGGCTATTCGGCGAACTCGTCAGTCTTCGTCTACCTGATGTCCACTCCGGTCCTGCTGGGCGTGCTGCAGGTCGACGCGAGCGGTGCGATGACGGGTGAACTCAAGCTTCCCGTCAACCTCGCCCCTGGTGCTCACACCCTTCAGATCAACGGCTACAGCACCGCTGGGCTGCTGCGCTCGGTGTCGCTCGGGGTGACCGTCTCGGAGAGCGTCTCCGCGGCACGGACCATGCGGGCGCGAGTGGTGTTCGACTATGGCAGTGACGATCTCACAACGCGGTCCAGGCTGGCGCTGCGCGCACTGGTCCACGAGATGCGTGAGATGGACCAGACGGCCGGTTCGCGGGATTCGTCGACCGGGCCGACGTGGCGGACCACGATCGTGGGAGCAGTCCGAGCCGAGGGTGCCACGGTCGCGGACCGACTCCTGGCCATGCGCAGAGCCCAGGCCGTTGCTGCCTTTCTGCGATCCCGGGGCCTGGTGAGCGCCGTCCGAACGGTTACTCGACCGACGCCCGTATCCAACCTGCCGCGCGATCGCTTCGTCGAGGTCTCGATGGTGGCCCGCTGACGCTTGCGGCGTCAGTCCAGGGCGTGCACGAACAGCCCGCTGCGCA
>CAIZPS010000227.1 GCA_903934925.1 uncultured bacterium
GGCCGGGATCCGCGGACGTCGCCGTGAACCTCACATCGGAGCGAGGCCGGGCCTTCGCGCCCGGCGGGTACGTCTACCAGGCCGATGCACCAGCGGCACCGGCGCCGAGCCCCCCGCCGAGCGGTGCTCCAGCATCGGGTCAGTCCACTGAGTCCGGTGACATGGTGACCTTCGAGGCGGGCTCCTCCTCGCTGTCGGCGTCGGCGAGGACCCGACTGAGCAGACTGGCGGAACGCGTGGGCGATGACGCCGCGTCAGGCAACGTCACGGTGTACTCCGACGCGCGTGGGAGCAAGGCATCGATCACTGTGGCAAGGGACCGCGCCAGGAGCATCACTTCCTTCCTGCGAAGCAAGGGCGTCACCGCAAAGATCTCGACCACCGTCGACGCGGGATCCACGCCCCTGCTCCGACGGAGCGCAGTCGTGATGCTGTCCAGCGATCCGGAGGCAGGCATGGTGGCGCCGAACGAACGAGTGAGGTCGCTGATCGTGAGGTACGACAAGGGAGTCAGTCCCACCGTCAACGGCCGGGTCAGAGGGGCGAGCCTGGTCGCAGGCGGGCTGGGAGCGGGCATGACGCTCGGTCCGAACCTGGGACTGCGGATGTATCGAGTCGACTTCGCGCAGCCGGTGACGCTGACCCAGGCCGAGGCAGCCGCCACCTCGATGATGCGCGACCCAGGTATCGAGTTCGCCGAACCGGATCGCCTGGTCAGTGGGCGCGTGACATCGGGCTGAACACCCCGAGCACGCTCCCGGCTCCGGCCAGTGCCTGCCCTGCGAGCACGACGGCGGCGGAGTTCCAGGTGGGCTGATCTGCGGTGAAGTACTCCCCTGGCTCGTCGAAGCGCGCATCCTCGAAGTTCATGCCGCACCAGTAGGCGCCGTCGTCATGACGGAGGAACTGCACCCACGAGAAGAGCTGCTCGGCTCGCTCCCGGTCGCCGACGACCAGAAGAGCAAGGACGAGCTCGCAGGTCTCGGCTGCGGTGATCCAGGGCCGGTCCGACACGCACCGCACACCCAGCCCCTCGACAACGAACCGATCCCACCCCTCGTCGATACGCTCCCGTGCCGCTGCACCGCGCACGACTCCGCCGAGGATCGGGTAGTACCAGTCCATCGCCCAACGCTGCTTGTCGAGGAACAGGTGAGATCTGTGCGAGATGGCATCCGCCAGCAGCAGCAGCGTGACGTCCCATTCCGGCCGTGAGTGGCCGAGCTCCTCGGCGATGGCAATGGCGCACCGCAGGCTCAGGTGCACGCTCGACGAACCAGTCAGCAGCGCACCATCGGATGGGTCATCCGCTCGCCACGCGATCCCACCCCAGGCCAACTGCTGGCTCACGACATGGTCCATGGCGGAGTCGACCATCGACCAGTGACGCCGTAGCACCAATGCATCCCGAGTCGCGAGGTAGTGATGCCATACCCCCACGGCAACGTAGGCGGAGATGTTGGTGTCGAGAGTCTCGTCGACGACTTCGTCGCCCACGTAGTAGGAGTACCAGCCTCCGTGCGGAAGCTGCCGCGCGCTGAGCCAGGCCAGGGCCGCACGCGCGCGGTCATGATGGCCGGTCGAGTCGAGCGCCATCGCCGCCTCGACCATGTTCCACGGATCGGCCTTGCCGCCCGGCACCCACGGGATGTGTCCATCGGTCGCCTGCACGCCGACGATCGCATTCGCCGTCAGCGTGACATCGACCAGGCCGACGATGTCGCCGCGCGTCGGACTCACGGCTTCACCGCGTACAGGATCAGGCTCTTGCCGAGCACCGGGTTCAAGGTGTCATCGAGGCGCCTCAGCAGCGGCGGGTCCTGCATGATCTGCTTGACGAGAACATCGTGGTAGCGCCTCGCGAGCCAGCGATCATCACGGTTGACACCCCCTGCGCAGCGAATCCACCAGTAGGGCGAGTGCAGGGCATGGGCGCGGCGGGAACCGCGAACATCCAGCCCCGCCTCACGCAGCCGACTCTCGAGCTCCGCCTTCGCGTAGATGCGCACGTGACCACCCGGGGTGTCGTGGTAGTCGGCGTCGAGCACCCAGTTGACCTGCTCGGGGAATCGGGACGGAACGGTGACGGCAATCCGACCTCCCGGCGCCAGCACTCGAACGAGCTCGGCGATGGCGCGTCGATCGTCGGGGATGTGCTCGAGCACCTCCGCCGCGATGATTCGATCGAACGAAGCCTCGTCGAAGGGCAGCTCCAGGGCATCACCCTCGACGCACACCAGCTCCCCGCCGTCAGGCACCTCCCCCGCCGTCACCATGGCCGCCGCCATGTCGCGCACTCCGGTGAGCTCGTCAGGGTTGGCGTCGAAGGCGACGACCTGAGCTCCGCGACGCAGGACGGCGAAGGCGTGGCGTCCGCCGCCGCAGCCCATGTCGAGCACTCGCTGCCCTGGCTCGATCCCGAACAGATCGAGGTCAACAGTGAGCATCGTCACCCCGCTGAGCTCTCTCGGCGAGTTCCGCACGCCAGATCGCGACGAGTCCCTCGGCGTGCGCGCGCCAGGTGAAGCGGTCGAGCACGCGCACGCGGCCACGCTCTCCGAGCCTGGCTCGCTGCTCCTCATCGCCGAGAACCTCGAGCACCATGGCTGCCAGGGCAGACGGATCACCGGGAACGACCGTGCGGGCGCAGTCGCCGTCCTTGCCGACCACCTCGGGGAGCGCCCCACCCGTCGTGGCGACGACCGGCACCCCACAGGCCATTGCCTCGGCTGCCGGCAGCGAGAACCCCTCGTAGAGAGAGGGCACCACGGCCACCTCGGCTTCGGCATACAGCTCAACGATGCGCTCGTCACTCACCCCGCTCACGAACTCGACTGCACCGCCCAGTCCGAGCTGCTCGATGAGCGCCGGGACCGCGCTGCCGTCCTTCAGTCGGCCGATGACGACGAGATGGGCGTCGGGCCGCTCGACGCGAAGCTTCGCGAGGGCGTCGAGCAGAACGGTCAAGCCCTTGAGCGGCACGTCCGCACTGGCCGTCGTCATGAGCCGCCCGGGTACGCGAGCGATATGCGGGAGGGGACGGAAGAGCCGCTCGTCGACTCCGATGGGCACGACCGTCATATGGTCGACCGGTACGCCCATCTGCGCGGCGATGTCTCGCTTGGATGACTCGGACACCGTCACGACACGCGGGATCTGAGGAGCCACACGCAGCTGCATGCGCAGGAACCCGTACCAGCGCCACAGCGACAGGCGGCGTCGCCACCCGGACGCGTGCGCCATGTCGAGCTCACGGTCCACGGTGATCGGGTGGTGAATGGTCGCCGTGACGGGCCAGCCGGCGCGGATCATCTTGAGCACGCCCGCACCCAGTGCCTGGTTGTCATGGACGATGTCGAAGGCCGAGCGTCGAGCAGACAGCAGCCGGAAGGCGCGCTCGGAGAAAGCCCACGGCTCGGGGAAGCCGGCGGTGCACATCAGTGCGAATTCACGGACGTCGACGGAGTCGCGGAACTCGCGCACATGCGGCACGCGGAAGGGGTCGGGCTGCCGGTAGAGGTCGAGGCCGGGTACCTCGACAAGTCGGGTCGGATCGTCAAGGTGGGGCCACGGCTGGCCGGAGAGCACCGAGATCTCATGACCCAGCGCCGCCACCTCGCGCGCCACGTACCGCGTGTAGACGCCCTGTCCACCGCAGTGCGGATTGCCGCGGTAGACCAACCACGCGATGCGCAGCGGGTCGTCCGGGCCGGGCACCGGCACGAGGGGAAGGGAACGGGCCACACCCGGAACCTACCCGCTGCCCGCGCACCGCCCGTCTGGCTGTCGGCTACTCTGTTCACGCACCTCGCGGGTGTAGCTCAATGGCAGAGCCCCAGCCTTCCAAGCTGGCCATGCCGGTTCGATCCCGGTCACCCGCTCGCATCCGAAGGGCCTCCCGACGTTCCGGGGGGCCTTTCGCATGCGATCACAGGACACGGCCGGTTCGGGCAGTCAGCGTCTGCTGGCGCGGTACTGCTCCAAGATCTCCTCGGGAACTCGTCCCCGCGCAGCAACCGGAATCCCCTGGGCCTGCGCCCACGCGCGAGCGGCAGCACGCTCGTCCTTCGCATCGCGGGCGAACGCAGCGCGCACGGGGGCGGGCACCTGCGCGGGCACGCCTTCCTGCTGCACGGTTGCGCGCACGAGCTCACCGTCGAGCGGCGCGTCGATGACCGGCGGAGCCGGCAGTTGACTGATCGTGATCCCCTCGATGGCCCGAGCCGCCTCGGCAACCGACGCATGGTGGGTGAAGACGACGATCTGGAGGTCCGGTGCGAGCTCGTGCAGGACGGAGAGCGCATCGAGCGCACGAGAGTCGTCGAACGCCATCAGGACATCGTCGAGGACGAGCGGCAACGCCGGCAGGGACGCAGCGAGGCGCTGCTCGTGCAGCTCAGCGACCGCAGCCATGCGCAGGGCGAAGAACACCTGGTCACCTGTGCCCTCGGAGAGCTCCGTCGGGGACACGCGATCGCCGTCAGCCCGCACGACCTGGAGCGTCTGCCCGGCCGGAGTCTCGTCGGCGCGCAGCGCGAGGTAGCGACCATCCGTGATGCGCTCCAGGATGCGCCCCGCCCGATCCAGCAAGGGGCGAGTGTCGTCGGTGCCCATCCGCTCGAGCGTCTGCTCGAGGAGCACCACCTGGAGCGAGAGCACCGACCACTCCTCGGTCAGCGCGACCAGATCGCCTAGCCGATCCGCAACAGCCGCCTCCGCATCAGCAGCGCTGCCGGCGGATTCCAGGTCACGCAGCTTCGACGTTGCCTCCGACAGCGCACCTGCCGCATCGAGTGCAGCGGTACGCGCTGCCTGCTGCGCTTCGACAGCCTTCCGCCGCGTGACGGCGACTGACTCCTGATCGGCCTCTTCCAGTCGCCGGATCACGTCGTCGGCCGTCGAGCCCGCATCAAGCGCGCCCTCGAGCAGGGCTCGGGAATCCGCCACGTTGCTGAAGGGCACCGCCGCCCGCTCGGCACGCTCCGCGAGCTCATCGAGGCCCGGGCCGTGATCGGTTTCGTATTCCTGCGCCAGTTCCCGTCGCACCGCCTGCTCGTCGGCGATGACGCGCTCGACGTCCCGGCGGTCCTCGACCAGTTCCTGCTGCCTGTCCTGGAGTGACCGTCGTTCCGCATCGGTGTCCGTCGCGGCCTTGCACATCCTGCCGAGCAGCTCCAGACCCCGCTCGACACTCGCCGGACCCAGCACAGGCTCGCCACCCAAGGCTTCGGCGAGAACCCCGTGGCGCACGAGAACCTCCTCGACCTCGGAGCAGAAGGCCGCCCACGATGCGCGGAGCACGGCCTCCTTCATCGAGTCAGCATCACGCTGCTCCCGGATCGTGCCGACCTCGGCGAGCAGTGACACGCGCGCGTGCCAGCCGGCCGGAGTCGTGGTCTCCGCCAGCGACGCATGTGCGCAGACCTCGTGCCAGGCGCGGCGTGCCTCGTCGAGCTCGCGCTCGGCCGAGGTGACGAGCGACTGCTGCTCGACGGCCTTCACGATCAGGCCCATCAACTCGGGGGCGATATCGGTGCTCGGGGCATCCATCGCGCCCAGTTCGAGCCAGGCAGCGCTCCAGGACCGTTCGGCATCCGCGAGGACGCGGGCAGCGTCGTCACATTCCCGTTCCGCCGCGTCCACCTCCGCCGCCGCGTCCTCCACCCCCGCCTGCTGCGCCTCGAGGCGGGCATCGTGGGCGACGGCCAGGGCGTGCTCGGCCGCGGCACGATCGGCGACGCTGTCCGACGCCTGGACCGTGTGGTCGACGGCCTCGGCCCACTCATTGCGGTCGGCTTCAGCCGGGAGCTCACCGGTGGTCCAAGCAGCACGCACCCGATGCCAGGAGTCGTCCCGACGACCACGAGCCGCGCTGACGTCAGCTCGATCGACCGTCATGGCGGGAGCCGCGATCGCACCAACGGCACGCATGCCTTCCCGCCGCGCGCGGGCACGGGCAAGGGCGTCGATCGACGTCGCAGCCGTGGCACGCGCCGTCACGACCGCGACGCGCAGAGACTCGAACAGATCCGGGCGCGGTGAAGTGCTGGGATCGAGAACCATGCCCCGGCCAGCGAGAGCGGCCATGGTGTCGTCGCGTGCCGTGCGCAGCGCAGTGAGGTGGTCCTCTGCCTGGCTGAGACCTTCGGCCACGGACGTCACGTCCGCCTGAAGGGGGGCGGGCATTGCGATCGAGGCGAGAACCGAGTCCAGATCATCGCCCGCATCCAGACCAAGTCGGCCGGCGAGCACGACGAGTCGGGCGCTCTGCTCGCGGACGATCGGCGCGTGCTCCTCGTCGGCACGGCGCGCCTCGCTGATCCGCTCCCCAGCCTTCATGCGCAGGCCTTGGACGATGCTCGCGTCGAGCAGGAGGTCATCGTCCACAACGAGCCCGCTCAGCCTGGACTCCAGGTCCTCGATCCGCTGCGACAGCTTCACCACCGCGACGCGAGCGTCTGCTGCCTCCCCCGCCACCTGACGGAGACCGGACAGGTGGTCATCCGTCAGTCGGGGACCCTCGGCATCGATCTGGGAGAGCAGCGACTGCGCCGCCCGTATTGCCCGAACGTGCGGTACGGCGCGAGCATCCTCCTCTGCGATGCGCACGCGCCGATCCATGTCGGCCTCGAGACCCCGGGCGGCCTCAAGCTCTCGATCCAGGTGCTCGACGAGCTCCCTCAAGCGCGAAACCGCACCGGAGCGCGTTACCGCCGCGTCACGTCGATCCCGGGCATCGTCGTAGGCGGCAAGGGCCTCACGGATGCGCACGTTGCGAGCGCGTCGATCGCCCTTGAACAGCGCGTCACGACGCTCCTTCAGCTGCTGCAGCAGCAGTCGGGCACTGCGACCCTCACGTGCCGCGAATACCGCCTCGGCAAGATCGCCACCTCCGGCGAAGACCTCGCGGCCACCCGCCCTCAGTTGATCGAGGGTCAGCCCCAGTCGTGTGCGCCACCATTCCGCGGAGCCGCCGCCCGCCGGATCCCATGGGGTGGCGACCTCGTGGACGAGATCGGTGGCGAACAGCCCGCCGGCACGACGGACGACGACGCTGGTCGACTTGCCGTCGTCGATCGTTGCATCGATGCGAAGCGCCCCGCGGGCATGGACGTATGCGCGGGGCGAGCGCAGCGGGATTCCCCACAGCAGGTCGCTGAGGGCATCGAGGGCGGTGGACTTGCCCGACTCGTTACCCCCAAGGACAACGGTGACACCCGCGCCGAGCGGCACCGCGACGTCGGTGCACGAACCGTAGGCACGCATGGTGAAGTCGACCAGCCGCATCACGTGCTCCCGCCGGCAAGCTGAGCGTCGAGGCCGCGCTGCGCCCGATCAAGCAGCCGCGACACGACTGCCACGTCGTCCAGATCGAGCCCTTCGACACCCGGTGACTGATGTACCAGGTCACGGATGTCGCGATCGAGTTCCTTCAGATGGGCCTTCAGCGCCTCGGGGTCCTCGGCCAGTTCACGTACCGCCGCCAGCAGGTGCTCCCGAGCCCTTTCATCCTGCGGATCGATCGCGCTCGGCGCGGCCACCTCCGACCGTGCTCGCGCCAGGATGGCCTGCTCCGTCATCGCGATGCTGCTGGCCTGCGCCTCGAGTTGCTCGACGTCCTGGAGGCGCCCGGCCAGGGATGACGCCCCCTGCAGTCGCACGTGGGCGAGGACGGGCAGCCCATCCGCGTGGGAGACGGTGTTGGCCAGCTGCGTTCGCATGGCGCCGTAGACGTCGTCGAGGTCGGTCATGCCCGTGACGTCGACCTCGACGGTCTCCCAGCGCAGGACGTCGACAGGGGCGAACTGGACGCGCGCCGGCTGACCTTCGTCGAAATCGACGATGAGGACGCCCTTGGGTCCGGTCTCGCGGATGGTCCTGCCCTGGAGGTTGCCGCTGAACCAGGCCGGGAACTCGCCATCGTTCACGACCTGACGGTTGTGGACGTGACCGAGGGCGAAGTAGTCGTAGCGCAGCGCAGCCAGCTCGGCGGGCGTGCACGGTGCATACAGCGCATGACCCTCCGCGCCGGTGACAGCCGTGTGCAGCACACCGATGTTCGTCAGCCCCGCAATACGTGACGGGTAGCTCTTGGCGAGGTTCTCGGTGATGTCGCGGGTGACGTATCCCTGACCATGGACGACGCACCCGAGGTCATCGAGAACCAGGCTTTCAGGGGCGATGACGTCCAGGCGCCGCACGTTCGGGGGCAGCACCAGGGACGCGGTGATCTCGCTCTCGGCATCGTGATTGCCCGAGACCAGCACGACGTCGATCCCAGCGTCGCGCAGAATTCCCATCTGCTGCGTGAAGAACAGACCTGTCCCGTAGTCATTCCACGTGCCGTCGTACAGGTCGCCGGCGATGACGAGGAGATCGGCCCTCCACTCGATGCACCGATGAACGAGGTTCTCCAGCGCCCGCCTCGTCGCGCCGCGGAGCTCCGTCGCGGTGCTCATCCCATAGCGATCGTGGCTGCGCAGCGGGCTGTCCAAGTGGATGTCCGCGGCGTGCACGATGCGCATGAGGTCCCCGTCCATGGGTCGGTGCTGCCCCGACCCTACGACGCCGTCAGGCCAGCGACCACCACAGCGCGAGGTACGACACCGGCAGGCCGATGTCGTAGATGAGGATCACCGTGTTGCCGGCCGCGAAGTTTCGTGAGCGCCTCATGTCGATCACGTGATTGACGGCGGCCAGGACGAGGAAGACGCCCTGAGCGACAGCGATGGGCCACCACGCCTCAGGGCCGGAGCTCGCCGCGATCAGTCCGGCAAGACCCAGTCCGAGACTGACGAAGCCGATCTCGTACTGGAAGCCGTTCGTCGTCCAGCCGATCTGGGCTGCCGTCCTGCGCGCGAGAACGGTGTGCATGAAGGCGCTGACGAGGAACATGATGCCGCCGGGAAAGAAGAGCATCCAACGCATGGCGGACTCGGAGAAGGTGTCATTCGACTCAGCCCCGAGTGCCGTCCAGCCGAGCAGGGTGAAGATCCACGCAAGGGCGACGGTGAGTCCCGGGATGACTGCGGTCATGGCCGAACTGTAGGTCCAGGGAAGCCCCCATCGTCTGCATCAATCGCGTCGGCATCAATCGCGTCGGCATCAATCGAGTCGAATCCCTCCGAGTCTCCCGCGCGCGAACCGGACCCGGCGTAGCCTTCGTGGGCTGGGAGGGTGCTGTGTGCCCCTCCCCCGAGGCCGGCACCCTCCCAGCCCGGTCAGTGTCGCTCCCACCTCTGACAGCGACCCGCGGCCCCGCTTGCCAGATGAGTAGGCTGACCGCACAACCCCTTACTGGAGGAACACATGCCCCTCGGCCCCGTCGACGTCTACGTCATCGCCTTCCCCGGAAACCAGTTCAGCGGCGAGATCGTGCCCGCGATCCTCGAGCAGGTCGCCAACGGCAACATCCGGATCCTGGACGTCCTGTTCGTCATGAAGGATGCCGAGGGAGAGATCGCCGTCCTCGAGATCGAGGACCTCGGTCCCGAGGGCGCCTCCTATGTCGAGCTCGACATCATCTCCCCCGGAGCCCTGAACGAGGAGGACGCCGACGAGATCGCCGACACCCTCCCCGCCAACACCTCCGCGCTGATGATCGCGTACGAGAACACCTGGATGGAGGGTCTCGTCGGCGCCTTCGCCCGCGCGGGTGCGCTCCCGATCGACCACGTGCGCATCCCGGCCACCGTCGTCAACGCCGTCATCGGCGAGTAGTCACCCCTCCCGTCCCCACAACACAAGGAGAACACCATGGGTCTCATGCGCATGGCAGCCCGCACCGCCGTCGTCGCCGGCACCGCCACCGCGGTCTCCGGACGCGTCGCCCACAAGCAGGACGAGAAGTACGCGGCTCAGAACGCCCAGGCAGCCGCCGCAGCCGCTCCTGCAGCCCCGGCGGACGACGATCCCACCGAGAAGCTGAAGCAGCTCGCCGACCTCCACGCGCAGGGCATACTGTCCGACGAGGAGTTCGCCGCCGCCAAGAAGAAGGCGCTCGGCATCTGAGCACCGATCCGTACGCACGACTTGCAGGGGTCTACGACGAGTTCGTCGTAGACCCCTGCTATTCGCAGTGGGCCGACTGGATCACCAGGACGTGGGCGGTATCGCGACCGTCGAGACTTCTCGACCTCTGCTGTGGCACTGGGCTCATGACGCACGAACTGATCGAGCGCGGCCACGACGTCGTGGGCGTTGACGCATCCGAGGCCATGCTGGCCCGCGCTCGCACCCGCCTTGGGGATTCGGCGTCGCTGGTGCAGACATGGCTGCCGGAACTCCCCCTCACGGGCCCCTTCGACGGCGCGGTGTCGACCCTCGATGGCCTGAACTACCTCAGCCTCACGGACCTCGAGTCGACGTTCACGGAGATCGCCCGGGTGCTGCGGCCCGGCGGCTGGCTCGTCTTCGATGTCCACGGCCCGGCCATGCTGCATTTCGCCCGCGCTAACCCAGTCATCACCGGCGTGCGGAACGGGTGCGCGTTCACCTTGACGACCGATGTCGACGACCTCGTCTGCCGCACCACCATCGACTTCGTCGGCGACGAAGACCATCCCGCGTTCTCCGAGAAGCACACCCAACGCCTCCACACGCATGAGGAACTTCGCTCAGCCCTCGTGAACTCCGGTTTCACGGTGCTCGCCGTCACCGACGAGTACTCTGACGTCGCCGAGACCGACACAACGTTGAGGACCACATGGGTGGCCCGACTGGAGGAGTAATGAAGCGCACCCTGCTCGCCGCCACCGCGATGGCCGCCCTCCTTCTCACCAGCCTGACCACTCCTGCGCATGCCGAGGGAGTGCTCTCCGCCACCCCGACCACCATCGCCGGAGCCACTCTCGACGGCCTGACCCCGTCTGCCTCGTCTCCTCCCGGCGTGTCGCCGGAGGTCTACTACGACGACGCCACCGGCACGTACTACCTCTGGACCACCGCGATTCCGGCCACCCTCTACTCGAGCAAGGACGGAACGGCGTGGTCACCCGTCGCCGGTGCCACGCTGCCCAACGGCTTCGACTGGTCCATCGTCAAGATGGGCCCGAACGACTACCGGATGTACTTCTCGTCGATCAATCCGAACGCTGCATCCGCGGTGCAGTGCAGCAAGCAGCGCAAGGAACTGCGCTACGCAACGTCGAGCAATCTCGTGACCTGGACGACGCAGCCCGGCGTACTGGTCGACAGCGTCGGCTGCGGCGTCCCCCACGTGCTGCGCAAGCCCGACGGCAGCTTCCTGCTCTTCTACAACAGCGAGGAGCCGCAGCATGGCATCTACATCGCGACGTCTCCGGACGGCCTGACCTGGACCAAGCGTCCGGGCATCGTGGCCGACGATTCCGAGCTGGTCGATCCCGCGCCACTGATGATGCCCGACGGCACGTACCTGATGATCGGCTCCACAACTGGCGGCCGGACCACGCAGCAGCTGCGCATTCTCTCCTCACCCGATGGCCTCACCTGGACCTTGCGGCAGGAGCCGCTCCTGGCGCCCTCGGGCGTGAGCGTGCTTGATCCGGCCCTGAAGCTGATCGGCAACCAGCTGCGGGTCTGGTACGGCTACGCACCCGGCGGCGACCACGCCAACTCGCGCATCACGTCCGGCCTGCTGACCCTCAAGGCCGGCAAGGTCACCACGACGTCGTCCTCGTCCTCAGCGTCGTCCTCGTCGTCCTCGACGGGCAAGGCCTGCAAGAAGGCCGGAGCCCAGCGCAAGTACCAGGGATCGACCTACGTGTGCAAGAAGGTCAAGGGCTCCCTCGTCTGGGTCAAGCGCTGATCGAGTGGCCCGAGCCCTCGTGCGGGCCAGCGACGGAGGTCAGCGCTGGCCCGATCGGTGAAGACGTGTTCTCCTAGGGGCATGACAGACCAGATGACCGAGGAGCCGAAGGCTTCCCCACGTGGCACCCCTGTCGGGCGACGGGTCGTGCTGGGCGTCGTCGGCCTGGGCGCCGCCGGAGTCCTGGCGGGCCGGTGGCTGTCGTCCGGTGTGAGCGATGTCGTGGCCTCCACCGCACCCGGCCTCGCCTCGATCGTTCCTGCCGCCGGAGGATTCCGGATCTACACGGTGACCGGCGGATACCCCGAGATGCCCCCAGCCGACTACCGGCTGGGCGTCTCTGGCCTGGTCAACGAGCCGATGTCACTCTCCCTCGACGACCTCGCCCAGCTGCCCCAGACGCAGATGACCAAGGACTTCCAGTGCGTGACGGGCTGGCGCGTCGAGGACGTTCCCTGGTCCGGGGTCCTGCTCCGCGACGTGCTCGACGCTGCCGGGGTCGAGTCGGATGCCGAAGCCCTCAAGCTGACCTCCTTCGACGGCGCCTACACCGAGTCGCTGACTGTCGAGCAGGCGATGCGGGACGACATGCTCGTGGCCACGTCGATGTACGGGGGCCCGATCGAGGTCAAGCACGGCGCTCCCGTCCGGCTCGTCGCCGCGCCGATGTACGGCTACAAGTCGATCAAGTGGATGGACGGCATCGAGCTCACGCGCACGGTCATCCCGGGCTACTGGGAGGTGCGCGGATACGACATCGACGCCTGGGTCGGGAAGTCGAACGGACGCACCGATGAGCCTGTCGTCTGACGCGCCCGTCTCACTGCCTCGCTTCACGCGGGCCGAGCGATGGGTGCACCGGACCTTGGGCGTGCTCATGGGCGTGCTCCTTGTCACGGGCGCGATCATGTTCTTCCCCGACCTCAGCAGCATCGTCGGAAACCGGCAGATCGTCTCGACCGTGCACGAGATCGCCGGGTGGCTGGCTCCCGTTCCGCTGATCCTGGCCTTGTTCTCCCGTGCGTTCCGCAAGGATGCCGGGCTGCTCAACCGCTTCATGCCCGGTGACTGGGAGTGGCTCAGATCCCGCGATCGCCGCTCGGGGCGCGTTCGCGTCGGAAAGTTCAATGCCGGGCAGAAGTTGAACGCCTCCCTCACCCTCGGAGCCGTCGTCGTCCTGTTCGGTACAGGCATGGTGATGTTCTGGTCGAGCCTGTTCAGCGACTCCATCCGAACCGGTGCGACCTTCGTGCACGACTGGGTTGCGCTCGCCTTGGGGATTCTCGTCCTCGGCCATATCTGGATGGCTCTGAATGACGCCACGGCGCGGGCGGGGATGCGTACTGGGTCAGTGCCGGAGGCGTGGGCAGTACGGGAGCACCCGGCGTGGGCCGAGGAGATGACAGAGCAGATCAGCAGCTCGAGGGGTGCATCCGGTTAGCAGGACCTGCCCGTGTCGAAGGTGACCAACGCAGACTGGTGACTTCGCGCGCATGCGACCAGCAGTGCGTCCGAATCCATGCTCAGCGTCAAGGGTACAGAGCCCACGAGCGCCACGAAACCTCGCCACAGGTCCTCACGGGTAGAGACGATCTCCCTATCCAGGGCGTCCAGGGCCTCCACCTGATCGTCCAGCTACGCAGCAGAGGCCACGATCTCGACGCCCTCCAGCAGCCGCTCGACATCCTCGGCACTCGTGTACGGGGCCAGGCCCGCGCGCACCGCGCCCCGACTCCCGAGGCCTATCCACTCGGACGCCTCGATCGCATAGAAGGACGACGCCGGCGCATTGACCCCGCGCTCGGCCAGCATGCGGTAGACCTCACCGGAGTCGACGTCATCGACGCTGAAGAGCTCGGTGGGCGTGCGCACCGGGGCGTGACCGTACAGGTGCACCCCGGCGATCGCCTCGAGGCCCGACCTCATCCGCGCATGGAGCCCGTCCTCGTACTCCTCCAGCGCCGTCATGGATCGCACGAGGCGATCGCGGCGGGACAACGCGCCTTCGTCACCGGGGATGAGATCCGCGAGGAAGTCGATCGCCGCGGCAACGCCGGCCAGCAACTCGTAGGGCAGGGTGCCGAGCTCGAAGCGCTCGGGCACCTGATCGGTGCTGGGACGCAGCTTGTCGGGATGCATCGTCTCCAGCAGCGCTGGGGAGGCAGCGAGCATCCCGCAGTGCGGTCCGAGGAACTTGTAGGGGCTGCAGGCGTAGAAGTCCGCTCCCATCGCCCTCATGTCAACGGACGCGTGCGCCGTGAGATGGACGCCGTCGACGAAGAAGAGGGCGTCGCTCGATGCAAGCTGCGCTCCGATGGCGGCAAGGTCGGGCCGCGTGCCGAGCAGATTGGAGGCACCCGTTACGGCGACCAGCCTGGTGTTGTCGTTGACGAGCCTGAGAACGTCATCAGGGGTCATCACTGCAGTACGCGGATCGAACGGCGCCCACCTCACTGTCGCACCCGTCCGCTGCGCGTACGTCACCCACGGCCGCACATCGCCGTCGTGGTCCAGCCGAGTGACCACGACCTCGTCGCCCGGCCCCCAGTTCTGCGCGAGGGTTCGCGCCACCTCAAAGGTCAGTTCCGTCATGCTGCGCCCGAACACGATGCCGCTCGGATCGCCGTTGACGAGGTCGGCTCCCGCCATTCGCGCCGCCTGTACAGCATCCTCCGCACGACGCTCCGCAGCCGTCACCGAGCCCCGGTTCGAGACACCGGACTTCAGCAGGTCGGCCATCGCATCGGCGACGATATCGGGCATCTGGGTTCCGCCAGGCCCGTCGAAGTAGGCCGTACCGTCCTTCAGCGCGGGAATGCGCGCACGTACACGATCGACGTCGTAGGTCATGGCTGCACATCCCACCACACGGTCGCCACCTCGCGCGGGAGGCTGTCGGCCTCCTCGATCAAGGCGGCCGCGACCTCCGCATCACGTTCCTCAGTGAGACACAGCCTGATCCGGGCGAAGCGCACCCGCTCCGCCTGCGGCATGTCCACGCGCCTGCCCCACGTCTCATCCGGCCACACCTCGATGTGCGCGTCGAATCCGAGAGCGCGGGCGATGGCCATGAGATCGTGCGCGGTCGGCTGCGTCGGGCGATCCAGGTTCCAGAATCTCTTCCAGAGCGGGTTCATGCCGGACATCGGGTGCCGCACGGGCAGCTCGAGGACCACCCGTTGCCGTGCACGGCCATTCAGAGCGACGAGGAAGGGGCCGATGTCCGCCACGTTGTAGGCGACGTGGTGGCACACGACCACGTCGCACTCGGGAACCGCATCAGCGACAGCCGGCCAGTCGCCGAGATACTCCCGGTGGCCGACGCCGCGGCGGATCGCCGCATCCGCGAATGCGTCGAGCATTTCCTGCTGGTGGTCCACCGCGATCACCATGCCCGCGGGAGGAACGAGCGCAAGAGAGGCCCGGCCGCCACCACTGCCCACATCGAGGACGCTGCCGTCTTGCGGCACGGCCTGTCGCGCCGTCCGATGGGAGATGGAGTCCAGGATCTCGTCATCCACCGTGAACATCGAGACCGGATGGATCCATGGCTTCTCATCAGCCTGGGCGAGGATGGCATCCGGGATGGCCCACGAGGCGAGATCATCCCGCCACTTCGCGAGGAGATCCGCGGCGTCAGCGTCACCGGCTCCGCGGGGGATCATGCGCCGACCGTAGCGGGTATCGTGCGCGTGTGACTCAGGCGGATGAGGCTGGCATTCAACGGGTTTCCGACATCACGTCGGATTCCGTCATGCATCCCTTCCTCCGCCTGCTCGGGGGCGTGCGGGGAGCACTCGAGAGCGTCCTGCCACCGCTGGTGTTCGTCGGCGTGTACCTCGGCCTCGGGGGCACTCCCGAGGAAGACCTCACGTGGGCGATCATCTTCTCCCTGGCCCTGGCACTCATCTTCACCGTCTGGCGACTGGTGGAGCGCAAGCACCCGGCGCGCGCACTCGGATCCGTCCTGCTGGTGCTCGTCAGCGCCTACGTCGCCAGTCGCACAGGAAGCGCTGCCGACTTCTTCTGGCCGCGCGTGCTCCTCAACGCAGCGTCCGCGCTCGCCTTCGTCGTCGCAAACCTGGCTGGCTGGCCGCTCATCGGCGTGATCCTCGGACCGCTCGTCGGCACCCGGATGAGATGGCGCGCGGATCCCGTGCTCATGCGCGCGTACAGACGAGCCTCGTGGCCATGGGTTCTGCTCAACCTCATTCGCGCTGCTCTGCTCGTCGTCTTCATCGACGGCAACAACCTCTTGGCACTGGCTGCCTCAGGCGCCTTCTTCTACGGACTGACCTTCGTGACCATTGTTGCCTCGTGGTGGCTGATCAAGCGGTCCATCCCCAAGGGCCATGGCGGCATCCGGCACCCGGACGTGCAAGCGGCGGCGGGCGATCAGTCGGGCTGACAGCCCGGGCACCAGTACAGCTTGCGCCCCTGCATGTCGGCCATCTGGACCTCGGCTTCGCACAGGAAGCACGACTGCCCCGCACGACGGTAGACGTAGACCTCGCCGCCATGGCGGTCCTCCCGCGGTGCACGACCCATCACCTCCGGCAGGTGCTCCTCCCGCACCGTGTCGATGCGGGCGCGCTTGGTACCGGCACTCATGAGTTGAGCGAGGTCACCCCACATGGCATCGAACTCCTCCCGGTCAACCCGAGTCCCCGGGCGGTAGGGGGAGATACCGTGCCGGAAGAGCACCTCGGCCCGATAGATGTTGCCGACACCGGCGAACACCTGCTGATTCATCAGCAGCGCACCGATCGCCGTCCGACTTCGGTGCACCTTGTTCCACGCGCGCTCCGGATCGGCATCCTTGCGGATGGGATCCGGGCCGATCCGCGCGATGGCTTCCTTCTTCTCGGCAGAGGTCAGAACCTCGCACACCGTCGGCCCCCGCAGTTCGGCGTACTTCTCGTCGCTCATGATCCGCATGCGCAACTGGCCCTGGGGCTCCACCGGATCGCCGTTGCGGAATCTCCACTTCCCGAACAGGCCCAGATGAACGTGGATCCACAGGCGATTGTCGAATCCGATGAACAGGTGCTTGCCGTGCGCCTCGACCTTGGTCACCGTGCGGCCGTCGACCCGCGACGCGCCGTCCGCGAATCTGCCCTGAGGGCTGTCTACGCGAACGACCCGCTTCATGAACGCCCGGCCCAGGCGCCTGGCCTGGTGGTGGATCACATTCCCCTCGGGCATGGTCAAGAATCCTGACACTGCCCCGACATAGGCGCACACTGGAGCCATGGCCACGGAGGAGTCCTCATGGCGGGATCGGGTCGAGCAGGCCCTTCTCGCCGGGGACGGGCCCGCCCTGCGTGACCTGTATGCCGAGGCCACGCAGGTGTACGGCGCTGACGCCGGAGAGCGCTGGGCCCAGGTGCTGTCGGCCTTCGACTCATCTGCCGTCACCGGCTAGCACCGCGTGCCGTCACCGGCTAGTGCCGAAATGGCATGCTGCCGACATGACGGTGATCGGCATCGACGGCTACCCCTCCGGCTGGGTGGCGGCCCGCGTCACCGTCGCGTCAAACGACGTGACCTGGTCGACATCCGACGTGGCCGGCACCGCGACGCTGCTGGACCCGGAGTGTGTCGTCGGGATCGACATGCCGATCGGCCTGGCCAACGAGGGCTGGCGGGAATGCGACGTGCAGGCGAAGGCCGAGCTGGGCCGTGCCGGATCTCGAGTCTTCATGACCCCGCCCCGAGCCGTGCTCGAGTTGGGCATAGAGGCTCCGAACACCGAGGTGCAGGCCCTGAGTCGAACGCTGACCGGTCAGGGCACGAGTCGTCAGGCGATGGGGCTGGCGGAGCGCATCCTCGCTCTCGACGCGGCTCTGACCACCTCACCCGCCACCGTGCGCGGCACCGTCCTGGAGGTGCATCCGGAACTCGCGTTCGCCGAGTTGGCCGGGCAGGTGCTCGAGTCGAAGAAGACTGCTGCTGGGGTCGGCCAGCGGATCCTCGCACTGAGGTCCTGGCTCCCAGCCGTCGATCAGATACTCGCGAGCGCCCCGCCGGGTGTGCCCGTCGACGACGCGCTGGACGCCCTCGCCTGCGCCTGGAGTGCTGCCCGATGGAGGGAAGGCCGAGCACGAACCGTGCCCCCTGGTGCGACAGCGGCTCCGTTCATCGCCGTGTGACCGGACATGCACGCTTTCAGCCCGGGATCGCGCCGGCTCAGCGCCTACAGTGGAGAGCATGAAGCTGCGAACCCTGCGCCCGCTCATGATCGTCGCCCTCGCGGGCACGATGGCCCTCACGGTGGCTCCCGTGGCCTCGGCCGCTCAGCCCGCCAAGAAGTACCCGACCCTCATCGTCACCCAGACGTCCACACAGGTGCGCCTGGCACCCGGCGAGCGGGTCCGCCTCCAGCTTTCGACGAACCTCACGACGGGCTACTCCTTCATCGCGAGCGGCGGCTGCTGCACCGACGGTGACCTCGACGTCGCGACCGTCTCGAAGGGGGTCTACCGGGCTCCCACGGGGAACCTCGTCGGAGCCCCCGGCACGACCACCTGGACTGTCACCGCTCGGCGCTCTGGCTCCACAGACATCATCGTCGTGACGCGACCGCCCGGGGCCCAGAACACCATGCAGGACGAGCAAGTCGCCCTCATCCATCTCATCGTCTCGGAGTGACATCATGAAGATCACCGCACTGCGGCCGTTCGCCGCCATCGCCATCACTGGTGCGCTCGCGCTGAGTTTCGCACCCTCGGCCA
>CAIZPS010000228.1 GCA_903934925.1 uncultured bacterium
CCGCGGCAATGCGCTCCGAGCTCACTGGAGCAATGCGCTCCGAGCTCACTGGAGCAATGCGCTCCGAGCTCACTGGAGCAATGCGCTCCGAGCTCACTGGAGCAATGCGCTCCGAGCTCACTGGTCCGACTCCACCACGCCAGCACCGATGCGGACCGGCAGTCCCGAGCGAGCAGAGGCTGCCGCGGCCTCGGCCAGGATCACGGACGTTCGGGCCGACTCGACCGGCACGGGTGACGGCCCCCCGTTCCGGAGATAGTCGACGAACGCCTGCCACTCGAGAACGTACGACTCCAGATAGCGGTCGAGGAAGAACCTCTGCAGGGGCTGCGAGACCACTCCGGAAACACTGTGCACGGACCCCTCATGAAGCGTCCGATTGCCCGACGAAGCCATGCCGAGGGAACCGAGGACCTCGATTCGCTGGTCGTATCCGTACGCAGCTCGACGACTGTTGTCGATCGTGGTGATCGTGCCATCGTCATGGGTAAGAACGACGACAGCAGTGTCGACGTCGCCGGCTTCGCCGATGGCGGGGTCCACTCGCACCGCCCCGACGGCGTACACCTCGCGTACCGGCGAGTCGACCAGGAACGTGGCCATATCGAAATCATGAATCATCATGTCGACCCAGAGGCCGCCGCTGACCCGGACATATTCGATGGGTGGCGGCTCCGGATCGCGGCTCGTGACGCGCACGACGTGAGGATCACCGACCGCCCCGGACACGACAACCTCGCGCACGCTTCGGTGCCCCGGATCGAAGCGTCGGTTGAAGCCCATCATGAAGGGCGTGCCCGCCGCGTTGACGAGAGCAATGATCCGATCCACGGCCTCGAGGTCGAGGCTCAGGGGCTTCTCGCAGAAGATCGCCTTGCCCGCCTTGATGGCCTGCTCCACGACGGCGACGTGCGTGTCGGTGCTCGAGCAGACAGCAACGGCATCCACGTCCGGGCTGTCGACGAGCTCAGCCACGTCAGTGGTCCGCGCACCCACGGACTCGGCCACTCGGGCAGCCGCATCCGATTGGACATCGGCCACCGCGACGACGTGCGCACCGGGCACTCGAGACGCAAGAAGTTGGGCATGCAGGGTGCCGATGCGTCCAGCGCCAACGATGCCCACCCGGATGTCGGCCGCCATCAGACGCCCCTCCTCTGCTGCAGAAGACCCTCGTCCATGACGGTTCGGGCGGACTGCACGGACTCCAGGTCGCTGACCTCAGGAACACCTACCTGCCAGAAGGCACCACCTTCCGTCCAGTCGGACTCGCGGACGGGCAGGACGATCACGGTCGTGCGCGGGATCTCACGCGCCGCCTCCAGGGCCGCGGACAGCTCAACGAGGTCGGCAGGCGTGAAGACCTCAGCGCCAAGGGCACGCGCATGGGCCGCGAAGTCCACGCGGACGTGCGCACCGGACCCGACCGAGTCGCGAAGCATGTTGTTGTAGGAGTTGCCCCCCTGCCCACGCTGCAGCCGCTCAATGACCGCGTATCCCGAGTTGTCGCAGACGACGAGGGTGAAGGGATGCCCAGACAGGACGGATGCGTAGATGTCGGAGTTCAGCATCAGGTAGGAGCCGTCTCCCACCATCGCGAACACACGCCCCGCCACGTTCGCCTCATGCGCCAGAGCAGCTCCCCAGGCGCCGGAGATCTCGTAGCCCATGCAGCTGAATCCGTACTCGCAGTCGAAGGTCCCGACACCCTTGCTCAGCCAGTTGATGTTGAGCTCTCCAGGGAGTCCACCAGCCGCCGTCAGCACGTAGTCGTCGGACGTGGCCTGAGCATGCACCGCTCCCACAAGCTGGGCGTAGCTGGGCGGCCATGCGCCGTCGTCCGAGGTTCGGGATGCCACGAAGGTCTCAAGATCCGCCCGCAGGCCGCGAGTGCGCTCCTGCCACATCGATGACGTCAGGTGACCATCGAGGGCCTCGGAGAGGTCACCGAGACTCTCTGCGGCGTCACCTACCACCGGGATGGAGAGGTGCTTCTGCGCATCGAAGCGGGCGGCATTCACCCCGATGATGGTCGCCGCCTCGTCGAACACCGTCCAGGAGCCGGTGGTGAAGTCCTCCAGGCGTGTCCCCACGGCAAGAACCACATCAGCATCCGCGACGGCCAGATTGGCTGCCGCTGCTCCCGTCACCCCGAGAGGTCCCACGTAGCTCGGGTCCGAGGCGAGCAGGCTGGACTTGCCAGCCACCGTCTCGACGACGGGGATCCCGTGTCTGGCCGCGAACTCGGAGAGTTCAGCCTCAGCGCGCGAGTAGTGCACACCGCCACCGGCGATGATCAGCGGCCGCTGGGCAGACCGGAGCAGTGCGGCCGCCTCGGCCACCTGCCGGGAGTCCGCGCGAGGCCGCGCGATGCGCTGGATCGTGGGCTCGAACAGCCTGACCGGGTAGTCATATGCCTCCGCCGCCGTGTCCTGCGGCAGGCCGATGAAGGCCGGCCCGCATTCCGCGGGATCCAGCATCATGCCGACGGCCTGGGGCAGCGCCGTGATCACCTGCGCCGGATGCGTGATCCGATCCCAGAAGCGCACGACCGGCCGGAATGCGTCGTTGACGGTGATCGAAGGAGCACCGAAGTGCTCCACCTGCTGCAGCACGGGATCCGGCAGCCGGTCGGAGAACGTGTCTCCGGCGATGAAGAGCACCGGCAGACGGTTCGACATCGCCACACCGGCGGCAGTGACCATGTTCGTCGCCCCGGGGCCCACGGACGACGTGCAGAGCAGGATCTGCTGGCGGCGCATGCGCTTGGCGAACGCCGCTGCCGCGAGTCCCATGCCCTGCTCGTTCTGCCCGCGGTACACGGGAATCTGTTCGCGATGCCGCTCGAGTGCATGGCCCAGGCTGACCACATTGCCGTGGCCGAAGATCCCGATGGCGGCCGGGAAGAGCGGCTGATCCACCCCGTCGATCTCGATCCGCTGAGCGACGAGATAGCGGACGATTGCCTCGGCGGCGGTGAGGCGGACAGTCTTCACGAGCCGGCGCTCCCCTCGCTGCGCTCCCCTGCCAGGTCGCGCACGCGCTCCCACGTGCGCGACTCCCACGAGTCGATCAGCGCCTGCTGGACGCTGACGATGTCGACAGCCTCACGGAAGCCCGGCGAGAACGTCGTGCCAGTGGCGAGCGACTGCAGGAAGGAGAAGTCCTCGATTGCAACGAGATCCTCGAACCCGATGGCATTGGCCTGCCCCGGCACGAAGGCCCCGTGGAAGGGGAAGCGGTCTCCCCCGAAGATCGTGGTGTAGCCGGTGTTGGCGTCGTCACCGAGCCGGTAGAGCCGTAGCTCGTTCAGCTCTTCGAGGTTCCAGGCCAGCGCGCCCTTCGTGCCGTAGATCTCGAAGGCGTTCTGGCTCTCCGGGCCGACGATTGCTCGCCCGACCTCGAAGGTGCCCGTGGCCCCGTTGGCGAAGGTGCAGAGCATCGACGCGAAGTCCTCGTTCTCGACGTCGCCTTTCGGGTCCTCCGGGCGGCCCCGCCCGTAGTGGCTTGCCGCACCCGTGGGCAGCGGACGCTGCTTGATCGTCGTCTCACGCATTCCCACTACCTCGGCGATCGGCCCGACAAGGAACTGCGCGAGCGAGACCGAGTGGCTGAGGATGTCGCTCGTGACGCCGTAGCCGGCCTGGTCGAAGAGGAAGCGCCACGTCAGCAGGCCGAGCTCGTCACTGCCGTACATCGACAGGAATCGGCCGCGGTAGTGCGTGATGTCGCCGAGCTCGCCGGATGCGATCAGGTCGCGGGCATGCAGCACGAGCGGCGCCCACAGGTAGTTGTAGCCGACACCGGTCGCCACTCCTGCCGCCTGTGCCGCGCGGTAGGCAGTGACGGCCTGATCGGGGCGGCCGCCGATCGGCTTCTCGCTGAAGACCGCCTTCCCCGCCGCGCATGCCGCCTCGATCATCGGGATGTGGAGCATGTTCGGCGCCGTGACCCACACGGCGTCGACGTCGTCGGCGGCCACCGCCTCGCGCCAGTCCTCCACCGCGCGTGCGAATCCGAAGTCGTCGACCGCCCGTCGGCGACGGCTCTCCTCGACGTCGGCGCACACGACCAGCTCGGGCGTGAACGCGCGGTCGGGGAACAGTGACGGGATGCGCAGAGCCGAGCGACTGTGGGCCTGACCCATCCAGCCGAGTCCGAGTACGGCGATGCCGATGCGTTCCATTCGGGATTCCTCTCCTACCGGCGCTCGGAGCGACCGGACGCGGTGGTCATGGGCAGGCGCGGGTCCGGAACCTGGTCGGCCCAGCTCTCGCGGATCCAGTGGTGCGAGGGGTCGTCGCAGAACGCCATCGAGCGGTCCTCGGCGGGGCCGGCGAGCACGTTGAGGAAGTACATCGGGTACTCCGGCGGCGCTACCGTCGGCCCGTGGTAGCCCTGGGGCACGAGGTAGGTGTCGCCATCGCGCACCGAGACCGTCTCGTCGACCGACCCGTCGACGGTGTAGACGCGGAACAGACCCGACCCCACTGGGTCGCCATGGGCGGAATCCTCGCGACCCATGCGGAAGTAGTAGATCTCCTCGTTGGTCGTCGCGCAGTCCCCGATGCCATCGTGGCGATGCGGAGGCCACGAGGACCAGTTGCCGCCCGGCGTGATGACCTCGCAGACGTTGATCTTGTGCGCACCATGGAAGGAGTCCGGGGTGGCGATGTTGGTGACCTGGCGGCTGGCCAGCCCGGCACCGCGCACCTCGACCGGCACCTCGTCCGCTCGACGATGCACGAGGGGATGGCGCTGCGAGGCACGCGCAGTGCACACCGCTACCTCACCCGAGGCCGCCTCGAGTCGCACGGTCGATCCGACCGGCACGTACACCCAGTCGCTCACCGCGGCGAAGACACCGTCACGACCGGCGAGCACGAGTGACTCGCCGTCGACGTCGACGGTCACATCGCGCGCCGACAGCGGGACGATCACGCCCTCCTCGACAGTGAGTGTGAAAGCTGCAGGCCGGCCCGGGCCCAGCGTGTAGACCCGCAGGCCGCTGTAGGCCCAGCCGGCAGTCTCGGGGGTGATCAAGGTGTCGGCGCCCTCAGCCGCAGTGCTCCCCGCTGGTCGGTACCACGTCATGATTCGTCCCTTTCCCGGTCGCCCGCCCCGATGCCTGGC
>CAIZPS010000229.1 GCA_903934925.1 uncultured bacterium
GATGAGCGCACCGGTATCGGAGGGCACGTTCTCCAGCCCCGAGACGGTGACCCGGAACCACGAGCGGTACAGCGGCCGCACCAGGGCCAGGAGCACGCGGTCGGTCAGTTCCGGGTCGAACCCGAACTCGTCGACGGGGTAGTCGCCGGTCACCCGACGGCGGACGAACTCCGCCCACGATTCCTCGGCCTCGACATCCTCCGTCGACGCGGGAGCGGCATCCACGACCTGGGGCGCCGCGGCGGCGGCCGGTTGCGGGCCGGTGTTTCCGACGAGCCGGGCTGCCTGGGAAGCCGACAGGCGGACGGCGGACCCTGCCGAGGAGAGGCCGGTCGACGGGAGATCGGCAGCGGGGAGATCGAGGGGCTCAGGCAACGCCCACCTCCGATCCGTCCGGGACGGGCTGATCGGTCAGCGTGCGCGCGAAGGAGGCGAACGCCTGCGTCGACGAGTAGTGCGCGTGGAAGCCCAGGGTGCGCTGCGCCGCAGAGGTGTCCAGCGCCCTGCCGTACGTCAGATAGCGCACGGCCTCCGGGGAGAGATCCGCCTGTCCCCGGGCGCCGAGGGCACTGCCGACGACGGGCACCAGGCGAGCAGGCACCGCGACACTGGTGCGACGCGCCATGCGCAGGGCCTGCGACAGCAGGAGCACGCCCCAACCCGCGATGTTGAAGGTGCCCGACGTGGCGTGATCGACGGCGGCTTCGATCGCGGAGATGGCATCGTCCTCGTGCACGAACTGCAGGCGAGGATCGAAACCCAGGACGGTGGGCACGACCGGGAGGCTGAAGTAGCCCGTGAGTCCGGTGCGCATCCGCGGGCCGAGGATGTTGGCGAAGCGCAGCGTCGTGACCGTCACGTGCGGGCACCGCCGGCCGAATCCGCGCACGTAGGACTCGACTTCAGCCGAATCCTTGGCCCAGCCGGACGAGGGACGGTGCCGTGGCTCCATCTCTTCGGTGAACATGGCGGGGTCCTTGGGACCGGACCCGTACACCGCAGCCGTCGACTTCACCACCACGTGCCTGACCGCGGGCGTCCGCTGGCACGCAGCGAGCAGCTGCATGGTGCCGATGACGTTGATCTCCTTCATCGCCGATCGGCTCCCGGCCTGGCGCGGAGTCGCGATCACGCCCATGTGCACGACGGTGTCGACCTCGGCCTCACCCATGATGCGCGCGATGACCGGGCTGCGGATGTCTGCACGGACGAAGGTGACCCCCTCCAGGGCCGTGGGTGGAGCCACGACGTCGACCCCGATGACGGTCCAGCCGCGATGGGCGGCGAGGAGCGCGACAGCGCGTCCACCCAGGTGCCGCGAGACACCCGTGACGAGGACCGTGCGACTCACGGGAACCCCCAGACATGACAGCGAGGACCGAGGGCCCCGCACGATGCCAGTGTGCCCCCGGGAGGCGGGCTTCGCTCCCTGAGGTGCTACTTCTTGTTGCGGCGCTGGACTCGCGTGCGACGCAGCAGCTTGCGGTGCTTCTTCTTGGCCATCCGCTTGCGCCGCTTCTTGATCACTGAGCCCATCGACGATCCCTTATCTGTGTGTCTCTCAATAAGCCTCGTGAGCAGATCCGGATCGGATCGGCACACCCGCGCGAACAGCGGGCTGCCAGCCTACCTACGTGGGGTAACTGCCCCTCGCGCGGTGTGCGGCTGGGGTCAGGCGGTCTCGACGAAGGAGTCGCGCAGATAGTCCGAGACGGCCTGCTCCGGCACCCGGAACGAGCGGCCCACCCGGACCGCAGGGAGCTCCCCGTTGTGCACCAGGCGATACACGGTCATCTTCGACACGCGCATCATCGCGGCCACCTCGGCAACCGTCAGGAAGCGCACGTCATTGAGTGCCCGATCAGGGGATGTCGCCATGTCTCACCGAACTCTCTTCCTCGAGGCGCACCGGCTTCCCCTCCGGAGACCACGACCTCAAGGCTGTCGAAGACTAGTGGCCGTTGGGGTCCTTGGGAAAGTTGAATCCCGAAATCGGTCGTCACCAGTTCGCGAGTGGCCACTGGGCACCGCGAGTGGCCACTGGGTGCGAACGAGTGGTCACTGGGCGTCGCCCAGTGACCA
>CAIZPS010000230.1 GCA_903934925.1 uncultured bacterium
CCCGGCGGCGGCTCGGGACTTCTGACTTACGGCAATAACAAGTGGGTGGGAGTCGGCGGTTCCCAGAACGCGACTGTCTCGACCGCGGTATTCGGTGAGCCGACGCTTCCCGGCGCACCCACGTTGGTGTCCGCTATTGCCTATGACTCCATGGTCACGGTGAACTGGACTGCTCCGACAAGTGACGGCGGCGGTCCTATCACTGGTTACACGGTGTCAAGCCCCAGCATGCCCGGCGGGCCCAACTGCACGGCCACTGGCAGCGAGACCTCATGCAACGTCACCGGCCTGACCAACGGGACGTCCTACACATTCAGCGTGACCGCGATGAACTCCGCGGGTACAGGCCCGGCTTCGGGGGTATCGAGCTCCGCGGTTCCGGCTCTTTGCCCGATGAGTGTCGGTGACATTGGCCCGGGCGGTGGTCTGGTGTTCTTGAAGCATCAGGGAACCTGCTACGAGATGGCTCCGAAGACGTGGGGAGCGGGCGAGACAAGTGGGCTGTCTTGGTGTGATGCCAATACGACTGTGTCGAACGCAATGGGCACAGCTATCGGAACTGGCCCGGCCAACACGGCGGCCTTGAGTGCAGCCAGTGAGTGTAGTTCAGATGCAGCGGCTGCCGTGCTGGCGTACGCCACGAACAACACGGTTGCGGGGCAGTGGTTCCTGCCGTCCAAGGATGAGCTGAACGCGATGTGCAACTACTCGCGCAACCTCACAGCACCGTCTTCAGAAATCTGCAGTGGTGCACAGAATGAGGCATTTGCGGCAGGTACCTACGGCTTGGAGACCCAGCGTTACTGGAGCTCAAGCCAGGGCAGCAATTGTTATTCGTGGTCCCAGTCCATGGAATCCGGTGGCCAGTCTTGCTACAGCTGGATGAGCGACTTGATGCGAATTCGCCCGATTCGATCATTCACATCCGTGCCAGGTGGCTCAGGTGGAAACCCCGCACCTGTCGTTGCCACTCCGACACCGACACCGACTCCCACGCCGTCAGCTTCGGCGACACCGAGCGCTGTTCCGACGCCGACTCCGACGACCTCTGCCTCGGCGAGTGCTTCGCCGACGGTGAAGACTCCGGCGGGTTTCGTGCAGCTGTCGGCATCGGAAAAGGCAAGCGCTCAGACTCCGGTGGTGAATGCCCCGCTGTCGACGAGTGTGTCGAGCGCTCCTGTGGTCTCTGTTCCGCCCGGTACCCCGGTGGCTCCGGTCGTGAGCGGTCTGCCGACGAACACGAGTCTGAAAGCCGGAGTCAAGGCACCGACCCGCGCGAAGCAGGCATTCGTCACCTTCGGCACTACCCGAAGCAATGCCAATGGTCGGGCGAAGGTTCCGGCGTTCAAGCCAAGCCGCTCAGGCACCTACACGATTCAGCTGGCGACCGCTGACGGCAAGGCGTTCTACCTGAAGGTCAAGGTCGCAGCGAAGAAGGCCTCGAGCACGTCATCGAAGCCGGCAAGCAGTGCGGGCAAAGCGCCCGCGAAGCCAAGTGGAAAGTAGGGCGAGCGCCATGACGATGTCGAGTTCGCTTGAGCGTACGCAGAGATTTGCACGACGCGGCCTGGCGCTTGGGCTACTAGCAAGCCTTGTCGGTGCTGTCTCTCTGACGACGGCACCTGCTGCCAGCGCTGCGCCAGCCGTGGTGAACGTGACTGTCGAATGCCCACAACCGCTCTCGGTTACGGCAAACGTGGGCGACACGATCGTGTTCACCTTCGCAAGCTCGTGCAACTACGTCCCAACAGTGAATGAGTGGAATATCTGGAACCTGAACGCGGCAGACGGCACTGGTCAGTATGGCGGCTTCCTGTCACTTGTCGGGTCGACAGCCACGCCATACGCCAACTGTCAGTCGGATCGATCGCAATGCGAGTTTCCGCCCTACTACTCGACTGATGATTGGGCAGTCTCAAGCGGGACATCAGCGGGCATCACCGTGACCACCATCCTGAGCGCGCTGAACGGAGAGCCGCAGCCTCTCGCCATCACACCAGGTGCCGCGATTGGCGTACTGAACAATGAGGTCAGGAGTGTCCCTAATCCTGTGGCAATTGCAATCATCTGGGCCGGCCCGCGCACATCCGGCGATGGCTCCGAGTCCGACATGACCCTCTGGCATCAGAGCATCAGCCGCAGTTCGTCAGATGCTGCCTGCCCGACGGGCTACTCAGCCTCGTGGGCCCAGTGGCCTAACGACCACAAGGGCGGCTGGGTCTGCAACCGAGAGCTCTTCGCCTATCAACCAAACCCTGGGGCGTAAGCGCATCGCACCCGGCGACAGCCCTTTCGGATGAGATCCCTTCGTCTTCCGTCCCGCACCCCGCTTCTGCTCTTAGTTCACATCACTTTCAACGAGGGAGAATGACATGCGTAAGTTCCTGATCACAGCAGCCTCGGCGGCATGCATGGTTGCGGTTGTTGCGATGGCCCCGTCAGCTTTGGCGGCCAATGAATCGGCACAGCTCTCATCGCTGGATTCGGGCGCTTCAATTTCGGGCAGTTATTCGACCACGAAGGAAGTTTCCAACTCTTGGTACCTGGACATGGAGGTCCGGTCGCCACTCTTTTCCGCCCCGTCATGGACCTCAGTAACGTGCGCGGACTACGGAATCACAATCACGGTCAACGGAGTTCCTCAAGCCCTTAGATCTTGTGGCTACGGAGTAAACTCCTACACCCTCATTGCAGGCGTGTATGCAGACACAGGCGGCAACGCGAATCTCAACGCTGGTGATGTGATCACCATGACGTGGGGGCCGGGCCTAGTGACGTCAACGGGATCTCTGAACGGGGCCACCGTTGAGGTCTGGAGATTGGACAACGGAAGCAGTTACGCCACCGTGACGCCCACGTTGGCTTCGTCTTCGAGCTCGACGGGCGATGCCGCTTCGGTGTTGATGTGGCAGCAGGCGTACGGCCGGGCCTCGGCCACTGACTCCTGCCAAGACGGCTACACCCCCTCCTGGGATACCTGGCC
>CAIZPS010000231.1 GCA_903934925.1 uncultured bacterium
CATCCGTGCGCACCGTCGTCGTCTGGGTCGTGATCAGACTGATGATTCGCCATGTGTCCGTGGCGGGACCGGTGCTTGGGGCCGTTACCTTGCCGCTGGCGAAGGTGACCGTCACAGCACTGCCAGCCGACAACGTGAAGTTGCCTCCTCCAGTGTTTCCCAGGACCACTTGCTGACCGGGATTACTAGACCCCACGTTGGAGCGACGAACCAGACATTGAGGGCCCGTGCCCCCCGTACCGAAACCAGGGCTCGAGAACGTAACCCCAATGGTGGCGCAGGTGAAACTCTTGGCAGTGCCATCCCACGTCGCTGCGTATGTCACCGCGGTCGCCGTGGGATTGGCGTTTGCGAAGGTCCAGCCCCACCCCACCTCAATGGAGATGAAGTTGCCACCCGCACTTGGGGTGGTGTCATTGAAGGCGGCGTTGTTCGAGGACGCTGCGGACTCGGTCCAACTCACAGTCGCGACACTGGTCGAGCCTGCAGCCCAGACTGCTGGATCGATTGCCGCTCCCGAAATGGCCGCCCCCGCCGGCGCGGCGCCGAACGTCAGGCCCCCGAGGGCGACAGCGGCAGCGGCAACGGCCGCCGAGACACGACGAAGCATGGGACCCCCAAGTCAGAGTGTGCTTGGAAACTAGGGGGAAGGGTGCCCTTTCGTCAACTGTGTTCACCATTTGGGGGGTACGTGTCGCGCAGGCTTGCTAGCGTCTCCGGGTGCCTCCCGGACGCAAGCCGACCCGCTCGTCCCAGGAGTTCGTCGCGGCCGCGATCGCCTTCGCCGACGAGTGGGGCATCGAGCAGCTGACGCTGCGGGCCCTGGGTCGAGCAATAGGAGCCTCCACCACCGCCGTCTACCGCTACTTTTCCCACAAGGAGGCCCTGCTCGCGGCGATGCGGGACACCCTCATCGGGGAGGCGATGCTCGGGGGGCCTAGCGCCACCGATCCGGCCGAGCAGATCCGCATTGCGGCTCGGGCTTTCCGACGCCAGGCCATTGCCCATCCCTGCCTGGCACCCTTGATGACTCAACCCCACCTGCAGGGCCCTCAGGCCGACCAGATCCCAGCGTTGATCAGCACGGCGCTCTACGAGCTCGGACTCAGGGACCGGCAACTGGTCGTGGCCTACCGTCAACTCGAATCGCTCGTTGTGGGCACCTGCGTGTTCGACCTCGCCGGCGCACCTCACCACCTGACCGATCGCCACGCCCGCATGCAGGCGGTCGAGCGCCCCGAGTTCGCCGAGCATCTGGTGAACCCCGCGGCTGTCGAGAAGATCAATGAGGAGGCCTTCGAGGCATCCCTTGAGGCTCTGCTGACCATGTTGAGCCTCAAGGGAGAGCGGGTGACCTGAGCTCGCGGCCAGCAGCCGAGTCTCAGCGCAGAGTGGCCCCGCACGCCCGCTCCGCGGCAGCGATGGCCGCACCGCGGGCCGCCGCCGTCTCCTCCGCGGAGAGCGTGCGATCAGGGGCGCGGAAGCGCAGCGCGAAGGCCAGCGACTTCTTGCCCTCGGGGACCTGCGGACCCTCGTAGACATCGAAGAGCCGCACCGACTCCAGCAGTTCCCCCGCGCCCGCGCGCACCGCACGCTCGACATCTGCCGTGGCGACGCTGCGGTCGACGACGAGCGCGATGTCCTCCTTCGCCAGTGGCTGCGTGCCCACCGCCGGCGCGGGACGCACCTCGGGTGCAGCCGCGATGACGGCGTCGAGATCAAGCCACATCGCGACGGCTCGCTCCGGGAGCCCCGTCGCCTCGATGACCCGGGGGTGCAGCTCGCCGGCGATGCCGACGCTCGCGCCATCGATGGTGAGCGCGGCACAGCGGCCCGGATGGAAGGCAGGATCGTCGCCGCGCTGAGTGGTGAGGGACACCCCGCAGGCGTCGGCGACGTCGGTCGCCACCGCGACCGCATCCGCCCAGGTCACCGGCTGCGCGGCGCCCCACCATCCCTGGGCACTGAGGCTTCCGGCAAGGAGGGCCGCGACCTGGGTGGGCTGATGGGGCAGCAGGCCGTTGAGGTCGCGCCACTCCTGATCGGTGGGTCGACGGTCCACGGTCGGCCGGAGCGACGTCTCGTCGGCCACCGCACCCAGGAACACCGAGCCGAGCTCGAACAGGGCCAGGTCGGTCGTGCCGCGACCGATGTTGCGCCGCGCCGCGGCCACCAGGCCCGGGAGCAGGG
>CAIZPS010000232.1 GCA_903934925.1 uncultured bacterium
CGACAGGATCGGCCATCGCCGGTTGTAGAGGTTGAAGATGGGGTGGACGGACACCAAGTCCATGTGTGCATCGTGGTAGCTGTCGAGGGTTCCGACATCGCGCCAGTAGCCCTGATCGCGCTCCGTCGATCCCGGGACGACGTTGGTGGCGAAGTCGTACACCTCCGCCATCCCCTGCTCCGTGAGCATTGGCAGGATATTTCCTCCCATGTCGTGGATGGATGACGTATCCGCGGCGTCGGCGCGTAGCGCATCGAGGAGTACTCCCGTCGTGAAGACGTAGTTCCCCATGGACACGTAGCAGTGGTCCTCGTCACCAGGAATGGTTGGCGGGTCGCTCGACTTCTCCAGGAAGTGCGAGATGCGGTGACCATCAGGGGCTGTCTGGATGACCCCGAACTGATGCGAGATCGCCTTCGGCATACGGATACCCGCAACTGTCACACCGGCCCCGCTGTCGATGTGCGCTCGGATCATCTGCATGGGGTCCATGCGGTAGACGTGGTCGGCGCCAAAGACGACGACATAATCCGGCTGCTCGTCATACACCAGGTTGAGGCTCTGGAAGATGGCATCCGCAGACCCGGTGAACCAGCGCGGCCCGAGCCTCTGCTGGGCCGGGACGGGAGTCACGTAGTCACCGAGCAGCGTCGGCATGCGCCAGGTCTGCGTGATGTGGCGGTCGAGGCTGTGCGACTTGTACTGGGTCAGCACGCACACGCGGCGCAGCCCGGCATTGATCAGATTGGACAGGACGAAGTCCACGAGCCGATAGGAGCCGCCGAAGGGCACCGCAGGCTTGGCGCGATCCGCCGTCAGCGGCATCAGCCGCTTGCCTTCGCCCCCAGCGAGGACCATGGCCAGCACGTGCGGGTCGGTGCTCACACGCGTCACAGTAGTCCCGGAACGGGTCACGTGTACGGCCATGACCGGAACACCCCTAGGGTGAAACCGTGCGTGTGGGAATGCTGACCCGGGAGTGGCCGCCGGAGGTCTACGGCGGGGCTGGCGTGCACGTCGAGCACCTCGTGGCGGAGTTGCGTCGCACCATCGAGGTCGACGTGCACTGCTTCGGCGCTCCACGGCCCGATGCACAGGCCCATCCCGTTCCGGACTTCCTCAGGGGCGCCAATCCGGCCCTGCAGACCCTCGGCGTCGACCTGGAATTCGTGCTCGCGACGGAGGGAGTGGACATCCTCCATTCCCACACCTGGTACGCGAACCTCGGCGGCCACATCGGCGGACTGCTGCACGGTGTGCCCCACGTGCTCACGGCCCACTCCCTGGAGCCCCTTCGCCCCTGGAAGGAGGAGCAGCTGGGCGGCGGCTACCGGGTGTCGTCCTGGGTGGAGCGCACCGCCTACGAGGGCGCCGCACGGATCATCGCGGTGAGCAATGGGATGCGTGAGGACGTGCTGCAGGCCTATCCGTCCGTCGACCCTGACAAGGTCGTCGTCGTCCACAACGGAATCGACACCGACGCCTACCACCCCGTCGAGAACGACGAGGCGGTGAGGCACCTCGGCATCTCGCGGCCCTACGTCCTGTTCGTCGGCCGCATCACCCGCCAGAAGGGCATCGTCCACCTGATCAACGCTGCCCACCGGTTCGATGAGGGCGTTCAACTCGTACTGTGCGCCTCGTCTCCGGATACCCCAGAGATGGGTCGCGAGACGGCAGCAGCGGTCGACACCCTGCTCCGCGAGCGGGGCGAGGACTCCGTGATCTGGATCCAGGAGCAGGTCGAGCGCCGCCAGCTCGTCTCCCTCTTCTCTCACGCCCTGGCCTTCGCCTGTCCGTCGATCTACGAGCCACTCGGCATCGTCAATCTCGAGGCCATGGCCTGCGAGACGGCCGTCGTCGCGTCGGCCGTGGGCGGTATCCCTGAGGTCGTGGTCGACGGCGTGACCGGCCTTCTCGTGCCCTACGACGCCGCTGATCCCGCAGCCCTCGAGGGCGGCATTGCGGCAGCAGTGAACGAACTCGCCGCCGATCCCGCGCGGGCCCGGGCCATGGGTGAGGCCGGACGACAACGCGCGGTTCGCGACTTCGACTGGGACGCGATCGCCGATCAGACCATTGCCGTGTACGAGTCCGCGATGCGGGCATGAGCGACGTCGCGGAGCCGATTCCGGGCATCGCACCCTCGCGCCACCCACGGCCCGTCGTCGGATACTCGCTCTACCTCCTGGCGGCGACACTTTTCGCACTGAACGCGACCGTCTCGAAATCGATCCTGCTCACCGGAATAGAGCCCAGTCGGCTGTCGCAACTCCGAGTCACGGGCGCCTTCCTGATCCTGCTGGTCATCGTCGCCTTGACTCGACGACAGGCGCTGCGCATCCAGCGCTCGGAGTTCATCCCTCTGCTCGCGTACGGCATTCTCGGCATCGCGATGACGCAGTACCTCTACTTCGTCGCCATCGAGCTCCTTCCAGTCGGCATAGCCCTGCTCATCGAGTTCACCTCGCCGATCATGGTGGCGCTCTGGTTCCACTTCGTGCTCAAGCACCACACCCCTCGACTCGTGTGGCTCGGGCTGGCCATCGCCTTGATCGGTCTGGCGATGGTGGCGCAGGTCTGGCAGGGGTTCACACTCAACGCACTCGGAGTGATCTCCGCGTTCGGTGCCGGCGCGGCTCTGGCGCTCTACTTCCTGGTTGGCGACTCCATGGTGCAGCGACCCGAGCCCAGGGACGCGGTGTCGATGACCATGTGGGGCTTCGGTGCTGCAGCACTGTTCTGGGTCATCGTCCAGCCATGGTGGTCGTTTCCGTGGAGCGCCCTCACGGGTGTGGGATACCCCCTCGGAGAAGGCAGCTCCGGCGTCCCGATCCCCCTGCTCGCGACCTCCATGATCGTGCTGGGCACTGTCGTCCCGTTCTGGCTGATCGTCGCCTCGCTGCACCACATCCGAGCGGCGAACGCGGCCGTGATCGGCATGACGGAGCCGCTGTTGGCAACGTTCATCGCGTGGGTCGCTCTGGGTGAGGTCCTGGCACCGATCCAGGTGGCCGGTGCCGTGGTCGTGCTGACGGGTGTCTACCTTGCCGAGCGCTACCGCACCTGACGGGAGCACGACTCAGGCGCGCAACACGAAGGGGTCACCCACCGGCTCGTCGCTCGACTCGATCCACACGCCCTTGGGCTGGGTGAACTCCGCGAAGCCATCAAGCCCGTTCTCGCGTCCGTAGCCGGAGAGCTTGTTGCCGCCGAAGGGCGTGGCGAACTGCAACGCCCGGTACATGTTGATCCAGACGGTTCCGGTGTCCAGTCGGCTCGCCACCCGGTGCGCCCGGCCGAGATCCCTCGTCCACACCCCCGCTGCGAGGGCGAAGGGAGAGTCGTTCGCGATGGCGATGGCTTCGTCCTCGCCGCTCACCCGGATCACCGAGAGCACCGGGCCGAACAACTCGTTGCGGGCGACCGACATGTCATTCCGGACGTTGTCGAGAACCGTCGGCGCGTAGAACCATCCTTGGTCAGGGCGATCTGCGTCATCGCCGCCGACGATGAGATCAGCTCCCTCCGCGACCGCCTCGCGAACCCGCGAACGCACACCCTCGAGAATCTTGGCCTGCGACATGGGGCCCATCTCCGTCGACTCGGACGTTGGATCGCCCAGGGCGATCGTTCGGGCTCGCGTGGCGACCTTCTCGACGAGCTCGTCCGCGACCCTCTCGTGCACGAGCAGCCGGGAGCCGGCGACGCAGGTCTGCCCTGCTGCCGCGAAGATCCCGGCAATCACCCCGTTGACGACATCGTCGACGCGCACGTCCTCGAAGAAGATGTTCGCGCTCTTGCCGCCCAGTTCGAGCACGAGTGGTTTGAGACCCTCGGCTGCGCGAGCTGCCACGTGCTTGGCACTCTCCGGGCCTCCCGTGAACCACACCTTGCGCACGAGCGGGTGCGCCACCAGCGCATCCCCCGCCTCGTGCCCGAAGCCCATGACGACGTTGAGGCATCCATCGGGCAGGCCGGCCTCCTTGGCCAGTTCTGCCAGGCGGAGCAGTGACAGCGCATTGACCTCCGGCGGCTTCACGACCACGGTGTTGCCCGCTGCGAGCGCCGGGGCGAGCCCCATGCCGCCGAGCAGCATCGGGGAGTTGAAAGCCGGGATCACACCCACCACGCCATAGGGGATGCGCTGGGTGAAGACGGTCAGGCTCGATCGGTCCTGCGGGATGCTTCGGCCCTCGGTCTGATAGGCCAGCGAGGCGTAGTAGTGGTACCAGGCGCGCAGCGAGGTCATCTGGCCGCGGACTTCACGGACGACCTTGCCCGCATCCCGGGCTTCGAGTCCTGCGAGTTCATCTGCATGGGCGGCGATGAGGTCGCCGAGCCGCCAGAGGATGTCCGCTCTACTGGTCGGACCCACGTTGCGCCAAGTCGTGAAGGCCTGCTGCGCCGACTGGACAGCCGCCTCGATGTCGATGGCATCACCCCGAGCGATCTCAGCCCACGGCTCGGTGGTCATGGGGTCGATCGTCGGGAGATAGGCACCCGAGGCCGGCGTCGTACGGCGACCGTCGATCCAATGGTCATAGCGGTGGGGGGTCATCGTCATTCGTCCTCGCCTACTCGTCCTCGAAGAAGTCGAGGCGCTCGAGCACCTCGATGGCATGGCGTGCACTTGCGGTGATGTGCTGCTCCATGGCGCGCTGCACCGCGAGGGTGTCACGACGCCGGAAGGCATCCAGGATGTCCCGGTGCTGACGGTTGGCCTCGTCCAGCCATTCCGCAGGGAAGTCTGCGTAGGGCATCGGCAGGGATCGGGAGAGCAGTGCGAGGACACTCGTCATGCGCGGACTGTCCGCGGCGATATTGATCATGCGATGGAACTCGTGGTTCAGGGCCTGCTGCTCGTCGAGGCTCTCAACCTCCGACATGCGATCGTGCAGGGCGACCAATTTCGCGAAGCCAGCGTCGTCGAGTCGCGCGACGGCCCGCGCCGCTGCCAGGCCGGCGACCTGCCCGAAGATCTGGTAGTGATCGGCGATGTCATCCCGGTCGATCCGAGCAACGTAGGAGCCCTTACGGGGGATCGTGCGCACCAGGCCCTCCCGATCCAGCGAGATCAGTGCTTCGCGCACGGGCAGACGGCTGACCCCGAGCTCCTCGGCGATGGCGTCCTGATCGATGCGCTGTCCGGACCTCAGGCGCCCGGAGAGTATGGACGTGCGAAGGTGGGCTGCCACTTCGTCCGCCAGGTTGGTCCGCCTTCGCGGCCGCAGTTCGGAGATCTCGGCGCTCACGAGAGCTCGATCCAGGTGGTCTTGAGGTCGGTGAACTTGTCCATGGCATGCAGGGACTTGTCGCTGCCGAATCCAGACTGCTTGACGCCCCCGAACGGGACCGTGAGGTCCCCCTCCTCGTAGCAGTTGACCCAGACCGTGCCCATCTTCAAGCCCTTCGATATGCGCCGTGCGCGGCTCAGGTCGTTCGTCCAGACAGCGGAGGCGAGGCCGTAGTTCGTAGCGTTGCCAATACGGATCGCCTCATCGTCGGACGAGAAGGTCAGGACCGACAGAACCGGCCCGAACACCTCCCGCTGGGCGAGCAGGGAATGCGGCTGCAGTCCGTCCACCACTGTGGGCGGGTAGTAGGAACCCCCTGTTTCGACGAGCACCGGCTCACCGCCCATGAGCAGTTCACCACCCTCGTCGAGACCGTCGCGAACAATCCCGTGGATGGTCTCGAGTTGACGGGCACTGGCGATGGCACCTATCGGGGCCGCATGATCGAGCGGGTCCGCCGGCTGCATTACGGCCATAGCATCGAGAACCTTGGCCAGCACCTCGTCCTTGACGGACTCGTGGACGACCAGTCGCGAGCCCGCAGAGCACATCTGACCTGCGTTGTAGGTGACGGCCCACGCCGAGGCAGCCGCGGCTGCATCGAGATCGGCATCGGCGAAGACGACATTGGCGCCCTTGCCGCCCAATTCCAGATAGGGCCGCTTCATGTTGGACTGGGCCGCTGCAGTCATGATCGCGCGCCCGGTCGCCGTGGATCCGGTGAAGGTCACGATGTCGACATCCATGTGACTGGCGAGGGCAGCCCCCGTGGTGGACCCCATGCCGTTGACGACGTTGAGCACGCCCTCCGGCAGACCGGCCTCCAGGCCAAGCTGTGCGACGTACAGCGCCGTGAGCGGCGACACTTCGGAAGGCTTGAGGACCATCGAGCAGCCGACGGCCAGCGCCGGCGCGATCTTCCAGGTCTCGAGGGTGAGTGGGAAGTTCCAGGGGGTGATGGCCGCCACGACTCCCGCGGGCTCGCGTTCGATCATCGCCCAGGAGGAGTCGCCCACCTTGGGAATCTCATCCAGGACCTTGTCGATCGCCTCGCCAAACCATCGCAGCGTGCGATAGCACGCCCGCACGTCGATGGCCTTGGCCTCGCGGGCCGGCTTGCCCATCTCGAGCGTGGTCAGCACCGCCAGTTGCTCGGCGTGCTCGTTGACGAGGTTGGCCCAGCGCACCATCACGTCCTTGCGATCCATCGGCGACATTCCGGCCCACCGGCGATCCTCGAAGGAGGCGCGCGCAGCCGCGACCGCCCGGTCGACCGCCGCCGCATCGCCGAAGGCGACATCGGTGACGACCCGCCCGTCACATGGGCTGACCACCTCGTACCGGGACGACCCGGCTTCCCACTTCCCGTCGATCAGCAGCCCGGTGGGGTACTGAACGGAGGCAGCCAGAGCCCGCCAGTCCGGGGTCATGGTGGTCATGGCGGTCATGCGACTCTCCTGCGGATTGATTTGATAAATGATACAAATGGAGGGTGGACGTGATCCAGGCCTCCGAGCACGACGACCTCCGTGCCGGCGTGCGCGAGGTGGTCGAGCGATTCGACGGTGCCTACTGGCGCTCGCTCGAGCCGGACCGATACCCCGAGGAGTTCGTGACCGCCCTGACGGAGGCGGGCTTCCTGGGGGCCCTGGTGCCGGAGGAGTACGGCGGCGGCGGGGCGACCATCACCGAGGCGTCGGTGATCCTCGAGGAGATCTCCGCGTCGGGCGGGAATCCGAGCGCCTGCCACGCGCAGATGTACATCATGGGGACCCTGCTCCGGCACGGCAGTGAGGAGCAGAAGCAGCGCTACCTCCCCGCGATCGCGGACGGGAGCCTGCGGCTCCAGGCCTTCGGAGTCACCGAGCCGAGTGCCGGGTCGGAGACGACTCGGATTCGCACGCGAGCTGAACGCGTGACCGATGGCTGGCGCATCAACGGTCAGAAGATCTGGACCTCGCGCGCCCTGTACTCCGACCTGATGATCCTGCTGGCCCGCACGACGCCCTTCGAGGACGTCGACAAGAAGACCGACGGACTCTCCGTCTTCATCTTCGACATGCGCGACCTGCAGGGGCTGACCATCAAGCCGATCGCGACGATGATGAATCACAACACCACGGAGGTGTTCTTCGACGACGTGGTGATCCCTGCCGACTCCCTCATCGGCGAGGAAGGCCGCGGATTCCGCTACATCCTGGACGGCATGAATGCCGTGCGGATCCTGATTGCCGCCGAGTGCATCGGGGACGGCCGTTTCGTGCTGGATCGAGCGATCGCCTACACCAACGAGCGCGAGGTCTTCGGACGACCGATCGGCGCCAACCAGGGCGTGCAGTTTCCGCTCGCCCGTGCATACGCTCAACTGTGCGCGGCGAACCTCGTGAGATTCGAGGCAGCTCGGAAGTTCGACGCCGGCGAGAAGTGCGCGACCGAGGCGAACATGGCCAAGTTCCTCGCCTCGGAGGCATCCTGGGCGGCGGCGAACGCGGCACTCGACGCGCACGGCGGCTTCGGCTTCGCCGTCGAGTACGACATCGAGCGCAAGTTCCGCGAGACCCGGCTCTACCAGGTCGCCCCCATCAACAACAACCTCGTTCTCGCGTATCTCGGTCAGCACGTCCTGGGCCTTCCGAAGTCCTACTGACCAGCCGCACGGGCGCGAAGCAACTCCACGAGAGCCGCTTCGTGCTCGTCGAGGGCGGGAACCGGACCCTCCGCAGGGGCCCATCCGGAGATGTCGAAGGGCGACCGCAGGAGTTCCACCGGTCCGCTGGGCGTGTTCACCTCGACGAATCGTTCGCGCGCACGAAGCTGCTCGTGGGACCACACCCCGGCTAGGTCGTTGACCCGGGCGTTGGCGATTCGGCCGTTGGCGAGCCCTCCACGAGCCTCGTCAGCAGAGATCGTCTGCAGTCGCTGGCGGATGAGACCCTCGAGTTGGTCGACGTTCGCGATGCGCTGGGCATTGGTGACGAATCGGGGGTCGGTGCCGAGTTCGGCAGCGCCCAGGAGGCAGGCAGCCATGCTGCGCCACTCCTCGTCGCTCTGGACGGCGATCAGAATCGTGCTGCCATCGGACAGGGCGAACGTGCCGTACGGAGCGATCGCATGATGGCGCCGGCCCGCTCTCTCGGGCTGACCATCGCCGTAGACCGCGTTGTACAGGGGTGCGGACATCCACTCGGCGAGGGAGTCGAGCATCGACACGTGAATGGCCGCACCTTCACCGGTGCGCTCCCGACGGGTCAGGGCGGCCAGGATCGAGGTCAGCGCGTACATCCCGGCGCAGATATCGGCCACTGAGAAGCCAACCTTGCTCATCTCGCCGGTGCCTGTCACCGAGAAGACTCCGGACTCCGCCTGAATGGCCAGGTCGTAGGCCTTGTCATCAGTGCGGGGGCCACCGAGTCCGTAACCGGAGATCTCCGCAGCGATCAGCGAGGGGTGCCGATCATGGAGCGTGGCCGCGTCGACTCCGAGGCTCGCGGCGGCCCGAGGCGAGAGATTGTGGATGAACACATCAGCGCCCGCGATGAGTGACATGAGCAGGTCACCGTCGATCTTTACATCGAGGACCACCGACTGCTTCCCCTTGTTCGCCCACACGAAGAAGGCGGACTCGCCGTTGACCACCGTGTCGTAGTGCCGGGCGAAGTCGCCCTCCGGCCGCTCCACCTTCAGAACTGTGGCACCGAGGTCGGCGAGCTGTCGAGTGGCGAAGGGTGCAGAGATGGCCTGCTCCAAGGCCACGACAACGATGCCGTCCAGAGGTGCCGTCATGAGTCGATCTCGGCAACCTCGCGCACGAACCAGTCGACCATCGCCTCGCAGTTGCGTCGCAGTGACACTTCATTGATTTCCAGGTCCTGAAGGATCTGTGCGGCCGATGTGTGACTCGGGATGTGATCAGGTCCGATGCGCACCCACGATCCGACCACGTCGATGTCAGCCTCAGGATGGAACTGGGTGCCCACGGCCCGTCCTCGACGGAAGAGCTGCACAGCCTTGCCGTTGTGGGCGAGCACCTCGACATCCTCGGGGACCACGACGCGATCCTCATGCCACGTGAACCAAGGGCCGGCAGGCACCGGAAGGGCCGAATCCTGGTCGAAGGTCACGATGCCGATCTCCTGCTCCGCATCGGGGGCCCGTTCGACATGGCCACCGAGGGATTCCGCCAGCAGTTGGCCTCCGAAGCACACTCCCAGGTAGGGGATGTCCTCCTCGATAAGAGTGCGGATCAGGTCGATCTCCGGCTCCACCCAGGTGCGAGCGCGCGGGTCGTAGGCATTCGAGAAGGAGCCGAAGGCAACGACGGCGTCGAAGTCAGCCGGATTCGGGAAGTCGACATCGGGCCGCTCGGGACTGCTCAGGACCGTGTGGATCTGAACGTCATAGCCTCGCGCCTTCAGGATCTCGCCGATGAGAGCAGGGGCAGCCTCCGGCTCGTGGCTGATGAGCAGGAACCGGGGCACAGCCGAATGGGTCACTGTCACATCACCGCACGGTATCGAGCCAGCTCCCAGTCACTGACGTCCTCTCCCTGGTCGGCGTGCTCCGCAAACTCTGCTGCCTCGCGCCGCTGCATGATCAGGAAGTTCTCGACGAAGACGTCGCCGAAGACGGACCTCGTGAAGGGGGTGTCAAAGTTGTCGATGGCCTCGGCGATGCCCACGGGGAGACGCTCCCACCGATCGTCCGCGTGCGGATCTCCGTCCACCTGCGGCATGAGTTCGTAGTCGTTCTCCAGTCCGTCGAGGCCCGCCGCAAGGCACGCAGCGAGGACGAGGTAGGGGTTGGCATCGGCCGCTGCCCACCGGGCCTCGAGGCGGTTGCCGCTTCCCGCCCCCACGATCGATCGCACACCCACGAGTCGGTGGTCAAGACCCCACGTGACCTGCGTCGGCGAGAACGAGTAGTCCTGCACCCGCTTGTAGCCGCTGATGGTCGGGGTCATGACCAGCTGAAGCTCCTTGTGGTGAGCGAGCAGCCCCGTGAGGTAACGACGCATGACGCTGTTGCCGAGGACGGTCTCCTCATCCTGCTCAGCGAAGACGTTCCGGCCGTCCTTCGTGAGCGACTGGTGCACGTGCATGCCGTTGCCAGCCTCGAGGAGGAAGGGCTTGGCCATGAAGGTCGCGTTCAGGCCGTGGCGCTTCGCCACGAGACGGACGATGTACTTGAAGTACACGGTGTGATCCGCCATCTCCATCAGCGGTCCGTAGCGCAGGTTGATCTCGGTCTGTCCGGGCCCATACTCGACGTTCGTGGCCTCGACCTCGATTCCCGTCTTCCGCAGGGACTCGCGGATGTCGAGCATGAACGGCTCCATCTCCCAGCCGCGGTAGATGGAGTAGCAGTTGATGTCGTCGTAGATCGGCTTCCAGTCCTCGGTGAAGAAGTGGCACTCGAGTTCGGTCGCGGCATCGACTCCGTAGCCCATGGACTCGGCACGGGCGAGCTGCTTCTTGAGCATGTTCCGGGCATCCATGGCCACCGGCTCATGGGTCGAGTTGTCGAAGGTGTCGCACATGACGATGCCGACCCCATCGGTCCAGCCGGCGATGCGGAAGCTCGAGAGGTCGGGGACGGCGTGCATGTCGGGGAAGCCGTCCGCCTCGTTCACCCACGGCGTCGAGAAGATGAAACAGGTCGGGTCCCAGGTGTAGACCACGTTGGCGATGTGGAAGCCCCCACCTCGGAGGAACTGACGCACCGGGATGCGCTTTCCCCGGGGCATTCCCCAGGTGTCGACGATGACGCACTCGACCGTGTGGATGCCGAACTCCTCGCACAGGGCGGCGACCCGAGCGTGCTCGGCCGGATCCCACTGCATGGAACCTCCCGGAAGACAAGATTTCGGATACTTGATAAATGTAGTCTTCGACGAGGCTTCCGTCCGGAATTCACGATGAAAGGCCCCCCATGCGTGCCGTCACCCTCACCGCCCCCGGTGCTCCCCTGTCGGTCATCGAGGCGCCCGAGCCGATCGCCCCGGACGGCGGGGCCGTCATCGACGTGCTGGCCTGCGGGATCTGCCACTCGGACCTGCATGCCGCTGCGGGTGACTACCCCACGACACTCCCCGTCATCCTGGGTCACGAGATTGCCGGCCTGCATCCGGAGCTCGGTCCCGTGCTCGTCTACGCCTGCTGGGGCTGCCGGAGGCCGGACTGCTGGGCCTGCTCCTCCGACCAGGAGATGATCTGCCCGAACGCGACCGAAGCCGGGCTGTTCCGTGATGGCGGCTATGCGGAGCGGATGGCCGTGCCCGATGTCGGCTATCTCGTGCCGCTCGGCGAGCTCGATCCCCTGCGCGCCGCGCCGCTGGCCTGTGGTGGACTGACCGCCTACCGGGCCGTCGACCACACCCTCGGCACCCTGGCGGCCGCGAAGTCCCCTCGGGCACTGGTGATCGGCGCCGGCGGCCTCGGCCAGTTCGGGATCCAGTGGCTCAAGATGCGATCCGACGCCGAGGTCACCGTGGTCGATGCATCAGCAGAGAAGCGGGCGGTAGCCCTGGAACTCGGCGCCGACACGGTGGCCGCGCCCGGGGAGGTCGAGGGGACCTTCACCACGGTCATCGACTTCGTCGGTGCGGAGGCAACGCTCGCCGCTGCGCGCGACAGTGTGGCGCGACAAGGACTCGTGGTGGTGGTCGGGCTCTATGGCGGGACCATCCCATTCGGGTTCGGGGCAGTGCCACATGAGGCTCGCTTCATGACGTCCGTCTGGGGCACCCTCGATCAGATGCGTGACATGGTGGCCCTGGCCCAGAAGCACCCGCTCCACTCCCCCATCGAGATCATCACCCTCGATGACATCGCCGACGCACACGACCGACTGCATCGCGGAGACGTCTCCGGCCGCTTCGTCATCACGCCAGGAAGCGGAGCATGAGCATGCACCCCGACATCACCGATCCCTCGCTCTACAGCCACGGCATTCCGCACGAGATCTTCACCGAGATGCGGCGCACGGAGCCGGTGGCCCTGCGGATGTACGAGGGCCGGCCCTTCTGGGCGGTGACCCGGTACCGCGACCTCGTGACCGTCACCCGGGACCCGCAGACCTACTCCAGTGCACGCGGCATGACGAACCTGCCCGACCTCACCGAGGAGCAGATGACTGCGCGTCGGTCGATCATCGACACCGATGCGCCCGAGCACATCCGACTGCGCAAGCTCGGCATCCCGGCCTTCACCAGCCACAAGGTGCGCAGCTACGAGGAGGTCACCCGCGACATCACCCGGGGGCTGCTCGACCAGGCGCTCGAGCAGCACGACGTCGACCTCGTGCAGGCGATCAGCGCTCCCCTGCCGATCCAGGTCATCGTCAACATCCTCGGCGTGCCCGCCGAGGACACCGACATGCTCGTGCAGTGGTCCGACGAACTGATCGACTCCAGCGGTGTCGCCGCCAACGCCTACGGCAACACCACGCCCCTGGAGCTGCTGCCATTCAGCTCCCCTGCGTCGCATGCCCTGTTCGAGTACGGGCACCAGATGCGGGAGGAGCGCACGCGCAACCCCAAAGACGATCTCGTCACGACCCTCGTCGAGGCCCGATGGGAGGGCGAGGCCCTCTCCGACGTCGACTTCAAGAACATGTTCCATGTGCTCGTGTTCGCCGGGAACGAAACCACCCGCACGGCGATCAGCAACGGGATGCAGGCCTTCGCCGCGAATCCTGACCAGCTCGATCTGCTCTACGCCCAGCCGGATCTGGTCGAGAACGCCGTGGAGGAGATCATCCGCTACGCAACGCCCGTCCTGCACATGCGACGGACGGCTACACGCGACACCGAGATCGCGGGCACTCCGGTCAGGGAGGACGACAAGGTCGTCATCTTCTACTGCTCCGCGAACTTCGACGAGACCGAGTTCCCGGATCCGCTCCGCTTCGACATCACGCGGCCCGTCAAGCCGCCGCAGGTGTCGTTCGGGGCGAAGGGCCCGCACCACTGTCTCGGTGCCCCCCTGGCACGCATGGAGATCCGCGTCCTGCTCGAGGAGATGATCGCGCGTCGGGTGCGGGTGGAGCGGACCGGCACAATCGTCCGCACGAACTCGAGCTTCGTGAACGGGATCGCCTCGTTTCCGGTGGCGCTCACCGCTGGGTGAGCTCCCGATAAGGACGCCGCTGATCCGCCTTTTGCCAACCTCCACCCGTCAAAGGTCAAGCGACTGTCCGTCAGTCCAGTGCGGCTGCCACTGCGAGTGTCTCCTCGACCAACGCGCGCACATCGTCCTCCTGCGTGCGGAAGTTGACGATGCACGGACGCAGGCACACCCTGCCATCGAGGACGGCATCACTCACCCAGACTCGTCCACGCTCCTGCATCTTCTTGACGAGCCTCCTGTTGAAGTCGTTGGGCTCGTGATTCCAGGGTAGGTATCGGAACGGGACGATGGAGAGTTGGGGTTGCGTCAGCAATTCCAGTCGATCCTCCTCACCGATGAGATCCGCGAGAATGCGAGCGAGGGCGAGATTCTTCGAGATTGCGCTGACGTACTGCTGGCGACCGTGGGTCTTGAGGGCGACCCAGAGCTTCAGGGCCCGGAACGGGCGCGAGTACTCGAGTGTCGCGTCAACAGAATGCTCGACCCTCTGGTCGTCGTGGAGCATGTATCCGGAGTCGTGCGCGAAAGTGGCACGCAGGGCATTCTTGTCCTTCACCATCAGACAGCCGCAGGCCTTCGGAACGAAGAGCCACTTGTGCGCGTCGACCGAGACGCTGTCGGCGTCTGACAGACCCGCGAAGAGGTGGGCCGTCTCGGGCGCCGATGCCGCGGGCAGGCCGTAGGCGCCGTCGACGTGCATCCAGACGTCCAGGTCCCGACAGACAGCGCTCACCGCCTGCAGGTCATCGACGGCGCCCGTGAGCGTGGTGCCTGCCGTGGCAACGACTGCCATAGGCGCCCTGCCATCCGCGACATCTTGCGTGATGGCTGTCCGGAGTTCATCCGCTCTCATTCGGCGATGCTCGTCGATGGAAACAGCCCGAACGGCCTGGCTGCCCAGTCCCAGGACCTCGCAGGCTCGCTGGATTGACGCATGGGACTCAACGCTCGTGTAAACGCATAATCGCCCGTCGCGGACACCCGTCATGCGCGTGCCCGGCGCAGCCTTCTCACGCGCGGCAGAGAGCGCCGTGAGATTGGAGATCATGCCACCGCTGGTGAAGTACCCCTCGGCGCCGTCGTATCCGACCAGACTCGAGAGCCACTGGACAGTCTGCGACTCGATCAGGTCGGCCGCGTGGGCCGTGGTGGCCATATTGACATCGTGCGCTGTGGCAAGGAGGTCGCCAAGTACCGCCGATTCGAGGCCCGACGAGCCGACGAATGCGAAGAACCGGGGTCTCGTCTGCGAGAGGCTCGCGTCGAGGATCTCCTCGGCCAGTGCCAGCACCTCATTCATCGGTGTGGGCTCCTGTGGCAGTTTCGCCTGCGTTAGGCGAATGACCTCCGGCGACGGACTCGGCTGACCACTTCTCGGATGGTCGAAGGACTCCCACGCCCGCTGCAGTGCCTCGATCGCCTGCCGCAGAGTCTCCTGCCGGTCACTGCCCAACTGAAGGGGGGCATCCTTCGCTGTCGAATGCTCAGCCACAGTGACCACCGTCGCCAGCTGGCCCCCTGAGGCAGCAGGAAAGCCCGAATCGACAAAGGGACCGCCGACTAGACTCCCATGCGTGGTGACGATAGGACCCCCCAACCAGGTTTCGGCGGTGGATGGGGTGGCGGCAGAGCTGCGGTCGGCCATTCATCGGGGTGACTACGCGTCGGGCGATCGACTGCCGGCCGAGCGTGAACTCGCCGCCCTTTTCGGAGTGAGCCGGATCACCCTGCGAGAAGCGATTCGGATCATGACTGAGGAGGGGTACCTGTCCTCCCGTCGTGGCTCCAAGGGCGGCACCTTCGTCACGGAACTGACCGAGCCGTACCAGCGCTGGCTCGACTCGATGAGGGCGGACTACGGCGATCTTGAGGATCTCCTCGAGTTCCGTATCGCCGTCGAACGCCGCGCCGCGAAGCTTGCCGCGCAGCGAGCCACGGTCGAGGACTTCACCGCGCTTGAGGAAGCGATGGCGGCCATGGAGCGCGCGGAGAGTCGGCAGGACTACCGGCGTGCGGACAACATCTTCCATGGAGCGATAGCCACAGCTTCGCGAAGTCCCCGTCTGATCCAGGCGATTTCCGAGGCCAGGGGAAGCCTGTTCACGAGCACCGACCTCATCGTCTACCGGGAACTCGTGCAGGAGACGCAGAACCAGCACCAAGCCATCCTTGAGGCAATCATCCGTCGAGACACGGAGGGGGTGGCCACCGCCGTCGAAGCCCACATCCAGGCCACGCGAGTGGGCCTGCACCACATGCTCTTCGACGCGCGCGAGCAGTGACTGCGGCATGGCTGAGCTCCCGGTGTTCAGGAAAGAATACCCCTCAATGGTCATATCTTGATACCATTTGCACGTGATGTCCACCTCGGAACTGGCAAACCTCGTCGCAGGCAACCTTCGCCCGGCTGCCACTCAGCCGGATGCGTGGATCATCGATCCCAACACCGGGCAACCGACGGCTCACCGTCCCGGCGACGATCCCACCATCGTGGAGGAGGCGCTGGCCGGCGCTGCTGCCGCCCACCGGTCCGGCTGGGCCCGAGAGGCGGGCGCACAAGGACGCTCTGAGGTGCTCTCACGCTTTGCGGATGCACTCGAGGCCATGGCCGACGACCTGGCTGCGGCGGAGATGATCAGCCCCGGGCTGATCGCATCGGTGGCCGGCCCCATTGCCGCCGGCAGTGCCCATCAGGTGCGCGGAGCCATCCAGCAGCTCGCGGAACTCGGCTCAGAGACCAGTGTTCCGGGAGCGGGCAGTGGCGGGCCCGTCACGCTGCGGCGGGATCCATGGGGACCCGTCGTGATCATGCCTCCGTGGAACGCACCCACTCCCACCGCCATCGGCAAGGCGGCAGCGGCCATCGCAGCCGGATGCCCCGTCATCGTAAAGGTCCACGAGCGCGCACCACTGAGCGCACGGGTGTGGCAGGAAGCGGCCCTTCAGGCGGACGTACCCGGAGGAATGCTGCAGGTGATCCACGGTGGACCCCGGACTGCCTTGGCCCTCGCCGAGGATCCACGGGTGCGAGCCATCTCGATGACGGGCGGTATTCCCGCTGGCCGTGCCATCGCTCGGGCTGGCGCCGCGCACTTCGCGCGCCTACAGCTCGAACTCGGCGGCCTCAACCCCGTCATCATCCTGCCGGACGCCGACATCGCTAGGACCGCCCGCTCGCTGGCGATGGGAATGACGAAGCTCAGCGGCCAGTGGTGCGAGTCGCCCGGCCAAGTCTTCGTGCCGCCGTCGCTGCACGACACACTTATCGACGCGCTCTATGCGGAGTTGTCGCTGCTGCGGATCGGTGCCTCGACGGATGCCTCGGTGGATGTCGGCCCGCTCGTGGACTCGGACCACCGGGCCATGGTCGAGGGCCAGGTACGCCAGCTGGAAGCGGTTGGTGGTCGTGCGCGATGTGCGGGCACCGTCGTGGAAGAGACCTTCTGTGGAGTGCTTCCTGCCGTCGTGACGGAAGCACCGGCGGAGGCCGCCCGCGACGAGATCTTCGGCCCTGTGCTGACGGTCCATTCGTACCAGGACGTCGATGAGGTGATCGACTTCGTCAACAATCGGGACCAGGGCCTCGCGGGCTACGTCTTCGGCCAGGACGTTCAGGCTGCGATGGCCACGGGGGCTCGACTTCTCGGTGGGGAGATCAAGATCAACGGCACCAGCCTCTTCGACCTTTCCCCTGAGTCGCACCAGAGCTTCTGGGGGTCGAGTGGCATCGGCGGGCACGGCAGCCGAGACGCCTTCGAGTTCTTCCGCGGCTATCGCATAGTGGGCGTGGACAATCCGGACGCACCGATCTGAGGAACCCGCGATGACTCTTCGCATAACCGAACACCGGACCGCACCGGTCACGGCGTACACGGATGCGATGTCCTACGCGCCCGGCTCTGTGGTCTCAGTTCACGCAAGCGGCCTCGAAGGTCAGGCGACTGTCGACCTCGTGCGGCTGGGCCACGATGGCCTGCTGGTAACCATTGAAGACGTGGACGAAGTTGCCACGCAGACTGTCGCTCTGCGACCCCAGGTACTCCCACTCGGGTCGCACGCCAGCTCGAACCTAGGCTACCTGCCTGACACGTGCACAGTAGGTGTCTGGTTCTCCATCTCCTGTCTTCCCAACACTTCGGCGACGATCCTCGCTCTCACCGCAGCAGAGTCCTCCATCCAGTTGTGCGTGACCTCTGCTGGTGAAGTTGTCCTTCAAGACGGCAGAGACCAGAGCATCGTCGGCACAGTGAGAGAGAATGAATGGCATCTCGCTGCAGTGGTTCTGACTGATGACGTGCGCACCATCATGACGTCACGTGTGCGGCTGAGCCCTGAACCACGATCGACGGAGTCGGATGCCCTCTCCATTGCCACGGTCGGTCCCATCAGGCTTGAGTTGGGGGCAGTGAGCGTGGGTTACGGCCAGCAGAACTCACTCGACGGCCTCATCGAGTCACCCTTCGTGCTCTCGCGCGCGGTGACGCGCGAGGAGCTGGAGACTTGGAACTCATCGATCGCCAACCGCAGCAAACTGATGGCGGATGGGGCGCTCGTGCACTGGTGGGACACCAGTCATGACACCCACCTGTTCTCGGTGCCCGATGGAGCCGGATCCCACGCTCTCAAGCTGATCGGTGGTCCGACTCGGTCACTACCGGGCCGATGGTGGACGGGCGATGTGCACGATCCACGACTCGCGCCTGAGCAGTTCGGATCCATCCACTTCCACAGTGACGATCTCCTCGATGCCGCATGGCCCGTCGTGGCTCAAATTGAACTGCCAGAGGGTGCAGATGGCGGCATCTACGGTGTGCGCATTGTCCTGGAATCCAGCGGCTCACAAGACGTGGTGCCTATCATCGTGAGATCTCCTCGACCCCGCGCCATCACCGTGCTGCTTCCGACCTTGACCTACTTGGCATACGCCAACGAACATGCCTGCCCTCCCGGGCTTCCTGAGTACTTTCCCGACCTCGCGGCCACCTTCGCGAGAGAGAACGGCCTTCACTCGTGGTACGACCGTCACCGCGACGGAACTCCAGTCGTGATCTGCTCGCTACGCCGACCCCTCCTGGGATTCCGGCATGACCATCAGTTCCGCTACACCGGATCCGACCACGGCATCTCCGCTGATCTCAGGCTGATGGGCTGGCTCAGCAGGAACGGCTTCGAGGCAGCCGTCGTCACGGACCATGATCTCGACCGGGACGGTTGCTCCATTCTTGCCGGGACAAAATGCCTCATCACTGGGGCTCACCCTGAGTACTGGTCAGGCCCGATGCTCGATGCGCTGGAATCATTCCTCGACTCCGGCGGGAATCTCGCATACCTGGGTGGAAACGGGCTCGTCTGGTCGACCCATGTCGACCACGAAATGGCAGTGGCAGAGATGCGCCGGGGCGATGTCGACGAACGTCCCTACGAGGGAGACGTTGCCACCGCCAATCTCCAGCTCAACGGCCATCGTGGTGGGTTGTGGCAGACGCTCGGGCGACCGGCGGCATCTTTCACGGGCCTCACCGCCGGGTGCATGGGCTTCACACCCGGAGCCGCCTATCACTTCACCGAGAAGGCGTCGTCGCCGCACGTCGCTTCACTCCTCGAAGGCATTGACCCGGCCACCCCGTTCGGTGCATCTGGACAGGTGCTCGGGGCGGCAGCGGCATACGAGACAGATATCTTCAACCCGTTCCTGGGCAGTCCTGCCGACTGCACCGTCCTGGCCACCGCCACCATGCCGCCGTCGTACATTTCGTTTGCGCCCGGCTTCCACTCATCGCCCAGCCACGAGGACGCGACCAGCCGCCTGCGATCCGACATGGTCATTCGGACAACGCCGGCTGGAGGAACCATCTGGTCCGTTGGGTCCGTTTCCTGGACGGGTTCCCTGAACGACGACCCGGTGGTCGCACGGATGACCTACAACGCTCTGAATCTCATGAGTGGCACTACATGACGACTATTCGAGTTTTTGGCGCGGCGGCAGTACGTACGCACACAGATCCAACCCGCCTTCGAGAACTGCTCACCCAGGGACTGATCTCGATTGCCCTCGGAACGCTGGATGCACCCGCCCGCATCAGCGCGCACGGTGAGCATGGGCTGGTGGGTGCCATGCCTGGCTATGTCCCCGGCATGGGCATGGCGGCCAAGCTCGTGACCGTCTTTCCGGGAAACCACCAACGTGGCCTTCCCTCGCATCAAGGAGTCGTCGCCCTTTTCGATTCCGAGACGGGGTCGATAAAGGCTCTCCTTGACGCTGCCACCGTGACTGCGATCCGCACCGCGCACAATGCAGCCGTTGCGGCGGACCTGCTTGCGCGTCCCGACGCCACATCCTTGTGCGTGCTGGGCTCAGGAGTTCAGGGCCGTGAGCACCTTCGCGCCTTCGCCGAATTGCGATCGTGGACCTCCATTCGTGTGGCCTCCAGGAACATCGAGCATGCTCGCCAGATGGTCCAGGAGTTTCCTGGGTGCATCGTGGTCGAGAATTTTGACGACGCAGTGGCTGCAAGCGATGTGGTCTGCTGCTGCACCGACAGTCAGGCGCCGATATTCCGATCAGAGTCCATCCAGCCCGGTACGCACGTGAGTTCAGTCGGCCGTGGCGCGGAACTGCCCGCCGGGCTCGTCACAGCCCAAGCGGAAGTGCGCGTGTTCGTCGAGTGGCCGGGAGCGGTCACATCCGCGCCACCCGCTGGCGCGGTCGAGCTCCAGCACCTTTCGAGTCAGGGCAGCATGTCGGGTGAGGTCACCTTGATCGGGGATGTACTGCTCGAGCGCAAGGACGGTCGGACTGGTCCGGGAGTGATCACCGTCTTCAAGTCGACGGGGCACGCAGCACAGGACCTCGCCGTGGCCGTAGTTGCCATGGAGAATGTCGATGACGCAGTACCGGCTATTGAGATCTAGGTAACGAGGTGACGGAGACCATGGAGAACGAGCTCCTGCTGATCAGTGAATCGGAGATTGAAGGTGCTGCCGACCGGCTGCCCCAATCTGTCCGAAACACCCCCATGTTCCGATCGGCTGGGCTCAGTGATCTCCTTGGCGTGGAATCCTGGGTCAAGTGCGAGATGTTCCAGCCGTCGGGCAGCTTCAAGGTCCGAGGTGCCATGAACCGGATCGCATCGCTCACCCCCGAGGAGAGAGAACGGGGAGTCATAGCATTCAGCGCGGGCAACCACGCAATCGCCGTCGCGTACGGCGCCTCCCAGTACGGCATCGTTCCCAAGATATGCATGCCTGCACAGGCTGTTCAATTCAAGGTCGATGCCGTACGCGCCATGGGTGCCGATCTCGAACTAGTCGACGGTGACCTCGTCGGCCGGGTACACGAACTCGTCGCGGAGCGTGGTTACACCCTCGTGCATCCATTCGCCGATCGTGAGGTCATCGCAGCCACAGGAACAGTAGGCCGCGAGATCACTGCAGCACTGCCAGACGTGACCACAGTTGTGGTCCCCGTGGGAGGCGGTGGCCTCATCTCGGGCATTGCGACTGCGGTGAAGAGGCACAACCCGGGCTGCCGCGTAATTGGAGTGGAGCCCAGTGGCGCCAACGTCATGAGTGTGAGTCTGCAGGCTGGATCAGCCCAGACCCTCCTCACGGCGAAGTCCCTGGCTGACGGCCTGACCGCACCCCTGACGACTGACCTCAACCTGGCACATGTACGAGCCTTCGTTGACGACATGGTCGTGGTTCCTGAGGACGAAGTCAGGAGGATGTGGGAGACAACCTTTCGAGCCACCCGCCTGGCCATCGAGCCGTCCGCCGCCGTCGGCGTCGGAGCCCTCCAGGCCGGCATGTTCGAGGTGCGTTCGGACGACAAGGTCTGCTTCATCATGTGCGGCGCCAACACGAACCTGCTGAAATGAAGCCGCTGATCGGGATCACGGGGCGCAGCGTCCTTTGCGAAGACATCGACTTCATACCGAAGCGCCTCGCAGGTACTCGTGTTGACCTGCACTTCCGCGACTACGCCCTGCGCGTGGCAGAGGCCGATGGAGTGCCCGTTCAGCTCACGTCGAGCGCTGATCCGCATGAACTCATGAACCGCCTGGACGGGGTTGTCCTGTCAGGGGGCAGCGACATCGGACCAGACCGCTATGGCCGGACCCCCGAGCCGGAACTGGGCGTCATCGATCCAGATCGGGATTCCTTCGAGTGGGCCATCCTGCAGATGGCAGTGCAGCGCGGCACACCTGTCTTCGGCATCTGCCGCGGCCTGCAGCTGATCAACGTCTTCTTCGGGGGAACATTGAACCAGGATCTCGGCCTCTCGCGGTCCCTGCATGACGGCCCGCACACCGATCCGGAGTATCGATTCCACGAGGTGACGATGGTCGAGGACACTCTCGGGTCCTTGCTGTACGGCACTTCCGTGGACGTGACCAGCGCCCACCACCAGAGCATCCAGAGACTGGGGGAAGGGCTTGTCGCCGCCGGTCACGCGCACGACGGGACAGTGGAGATCGTCGAATCCACCCGACACCCCATTCTCGGTGTCCAGTGGCATGCAGAATGGGGCGTCCTGAACGACCCAGGCTTTCATTGGCTGGTCGAATCAAGCACTGCACGAGAGGGGAGCTAGACGATGGAAACCAGCGATGTGCTTCACGACTTCGACACAGTCATTGTCTGTGCGCCGGATGTTCAGGGGCGCCTGTTCGGGCGGCGCATGTCCAGTCAGCAGTTCGTGGAGGTCAGCGCAGGCAGCGGGGTCAGCTTCTCGCGGTGCGTCTACTCCTGGGACATCGAGCAGTCTCCGGAGCTGATGGCAAGCGGGGCACTGGAGTACGCAAGCGTGACTCAGGGAATGGGTGACTTCGAACTCCGTCCCGATCCAGTAACACTGAGACCCGCTACCTGGCTGCACCGCACGGCAATCTGCCTCGCGCATTCGATCGAAGGCTCCGGGGAGCCGACTCCCGTGTCCCCCCGCGAAATTCTCCTTGCAGAGGTCGAGGCATGGTCGACGGCCGGACTTCGCGCCAGCATCGGAACCGAACTCGAGTTCACACTCCTCCGTGAGTCTCCGCAGGAGTGTGCAGATCGGGCATTCGAACAGCTCACCCCCACGACAGCCAAGCCGGCCGATTACCTGCTCACCGAGGGTGATGAATTCGAACCCATGTTCACCGAACTGCGATCCGTGCTCGATTCATCGGGCCTGCGGATGGAGGCCTCTCAGATTGAGTGGGGTCCCGGCCAATGGGAGATCACCCTTCAGCACGGGGACCCTGTCGGGATGGCCGATCGCCATGCGATCTTCAAGTGGGCAACGAAGTCGGTGTCGGCAAAGCATGGTTACACCGCCAGCTTCATGGCCAAGCCATACGACAGCTGGCCGGGCAACTCCTGTCATGTCCATGTATCAGTCTGGAATGACGCGGGTGACAACCTGCTGTGGAATGTCGATGCGCATGACTACTCCTCGCGCATGCTGCATGCGATCGGGGGCCTGATGGAGTGGACGCCGAGCCTCATGGCCTTTTATGCCCCGACAATCAACTCCTATACGCGCACCCGCGCCCAGGATGCAGCCGGCTGGGGGCTCACGTGGGCACGGGACCATCGATTCGTGAGCGCACGCCTTCTGGGACACAGTCCATCGAGTGCGCGTATAGAATTTCGCCTCCCTGGGGCCGACACGAACCCCTACCTTACGATCGCGGGAGTCCTGCGCGCCATTCGATCGGGCCTCGACAACCAGTCGGATCCCGGTCCGGAGACCGTGGGGAACCCCCTCGAAGGTGAGCCAGTCGGCGTTCCACGCGATCTTGGTTCAGCCGCCCAGGCGTTCAGGAATTCGCCGCTAGTGGCGTCATGGCTCGGACAGGCAGTCGCCGACCACTTCGCCACGCTCATGGACCATGAGTGGAATCAGTATCTGAGCGCTGTCACCGGCTGGGAGCGATCCCGCTATCTGCTGGGGATCTAAC
>CAIZPS010000233.1 GCA_903934925.1 uncultured bacterium
CCGAGCGCCTCGGCGGCGACAGCGAAGCTGCGCCGGGCACCTCGGGCGGGTCCTCGTCGAGCGGGCCGGAGCCTGGGGACCTGCCGCACGATCGAAATCGTGCGCAGGAGGATGGTGACGCGCCAATCGCGAAACGTCAAGCACCACGGGGGTTTTCCGGCCGGATGTAATCAACACGTAACCTGCCGCGAACGGCCCACGGCCTGTCCCCGGACAGCCGAAGGGCGGCCCCTCACGGGACCGCCCTTCGTCGTACGTGCAGCGAACTACTTCAGGGTGACCTTGGCGCCGGCGCCCTCGAGGGCCTCCTTGGCCTTCTCTGCGGTCTCCTTGTTGACCTTCTCCAGGACAGCCTTGGGGGCGGCCTCGACCAGATCCTTGGCCTCCTTCAGGCCGAGGTTGGTGAGTGCGCGCACCTCCTTGATGACCGGGATCTTGTTGTCGCCAGCCGACTCGAGAACGACATCGAACTCGTCCTGCTCGGCAGCGGCCTCGCCACCGCCGCCACCGGCGGGGGCAGCGGCTGCCACGGCCACGGGGGCCGCAGCGGTGACGTCGAAGGTCTCCTCGAACAGCTTCACGAAATCAGAGAGCTCCAGCAGCGTCATCTCCTTGAACGCGTCCAGCAGCTCGTCAGTGCTCAACTTCGCCATGATGGCGTCCTTTCGGTCAATCCGGCCGAGGGCCGGGTGGGCATCAGCCCTCGGTGGTCTCCTCGGGGGTCGCGTCCTCGGCAGGAGCCTCGGTCGCCACCTCCTCGGTGTTCTCTGACGCCTCGGCGGAAGCCTCGGCAGGGGTGTTCTCCGACGCCTCGGCGGAAGCCTCGGCAGGGGTGTTCTCCGACGCCTCGGCGGAAGCCTCGGCAGCGGTTTCCTCGGCAGCCGCCGGAGCAGCCTCCTCGGCGGGGGCAGACGTTGCCGCGGCCGACGGGTCGGCCTCGAGCTTCGCCTGCAGGGCGCCCAGCGCGCGGGCAGTCTTCGCCAGCGGGGCAGCGAACAGCGCAGCTGCCTGCGACTGCTTCGCCTTCAGGACACCGGCAAGCTTGGACAGGAGAACCTCGCGGGACTCCAGGTCGGCGATTCGCTGGACCTCCTCGACGGAGAGCGTCCTGCCGTCCATGTAACCGCCCTTGATGACCAGGGCGGGGTTCTCCTTGGCGAAGGTGCGCAGCACCTTCGCTGCCTCCACGGCATCGCCCTTGACGAACGCGATCGCGCTCGGGCCAGCCAGGAGGTCGTCGACACCGGTGACACCGGCGTCCTTGGCAGCGATCTTGGTCAAGGTGTTCTTGACGACCGCATAGGTGACCGTGGATCCGAGGGTGCGACGCAGGCTCTTCAGCTGCGCCACGCTCAGACCCCGGTACTCGGTGAGCACTGCCGCGTTGGACTCGCGGAAGTGGTCGGTGAGCTCGGCGACAGTGCTCGCCTTGTCGGGCCGGGCCATGGGGCTCCTTTCCTCGGGCCCCTCAAGCAGAACGCCCCGGCGCAGGCGCACGGGGCGTGGACCTCCAAGCCTCGAGGGCCGGGGTCGAGCTCGTCTCACCTGCGCGGGTCGCCCACCTGAGCGGGACCTTCGACCACCGGCAGTCTCCTGCCGACGGTGACCTGCGGTCTTCGGTAACGCGAACAGTACGGCAGGGGCGATCTCGGACCAAATCCGGCCCCCGGGCACGGCACAGGCCCGTCGGGCGCAGCCCCCCGAAGGGGACTGGCCACGACGGGCCTGTGATCGAGCGGGACCTACGGAAGCAGCTTGCGCGTGGGCGCGGGCTGCTTGAAGGTGCCGACCTTGGCCGTTCCGGTGGACGAGTTGCCCGCCAGGTACACCTGGTTGGCCTTGCCCTGACGGACGAGCACGCCATCAGAGTCGTACTTGCCCATCCAGTAGCCGGTGAGGCCCTGGTGCGACGTCGCCGACACCACGAACGGCACCACAGCCGCCGACTTGAAGTTCCGGCCCTGCGTCTGGATGGCCTTGATCAGGCCCTTGCGGGTCAGGTTCGGCCCGGCCGCCTTGATCGCCTGCGAGAGCACGTAGGCGGTGTTCATGCCGTAGTACGTGTAGAAGTTCCAGGGCAGTCCGGCAGCGTCCGCGAGCGTCTTCATCTGGCTCACGTACGGGTTGCCGAGATCGGTGATCGGGGTCAGGAAGCTCGGCGTGTAGACGCCGTTGAGGGCTGCCTTGCCGGCCGCCGCGCTGCCGACGATGCCGCTGATGATCGTGGGCTCCGAGCCCACCGAGGTGACCATCAACGTCGGCTTGAAGGACAGCGCCGCCATGGTGCGGAAGAGGACACCGGTGGCCGACGTGACACCGAAGAAGACCACCAGCTCGCAGCCGGCCGCCTTGAGCTTGGTCACCTGGGCCCCGAAGCCCTGGGCGATCTGCGTGGGAAGGTAGGACGCCTGGGCGGCCCAGTCGGTCATGCCCGCTGCCGAGAAGCCGACGCCCGCATTCTCGCCGAACTCGCCCTCCTGGTACATGAAGCAGCGCTTCTTGCTCGCCAGCTCAGGCGTGTTCTTGATGTAGTACGCCATCACCTTCGCCTCAACGAGGTACGAGGGGAAGTAGGGGAAGGTCGTCGGGTACTTCTTGACGTTGTCGAACAGGGACGAGCCGGTGTTGACGAAGATGTCCGGCATGCCCTGCTTGTTGATCTCGTCGACGACGGCGAGGTGGTTGGCGGTGCCAAGAGCGCCGTACATCGCGAAGATCTTGTCGTTGAGGATCAGCTCGTTGGTCTTCGTCACCGTGGCAGCCGGGTTGTACTGATCGTCCTTGACGATGTACTTGATCTGCCGGCCGTTGATGCCACCGCTCTTGTTCACGTAGTCGAAGTAGGCCTGCGCCGCCACCGGGACGTCCTTGTAGCCCGGGGACGCGGGTCCGGTCAGCGGCGTGGTGGTGCCGATGATGACCTCGGTCTTACTCACTCCGGGATCTGCGGCGCGGGCCGCCCCGGCCATGCCGACGGAGACCAGGCCGACGGCCGTGGCCACCGCGATGGTGCGAACTGCCAATGACATGATCACGAGCTCTCCTCACGGATTGTGTGTCGTGTAGTGAACGGTCGGGGGAAAGCCGCCCCCCGATGAACACTGCGTTTACGGCAGGCTACGGCGACTGTCGGGACTTCGCCGCCGGAATGCGGCAATTGGCATCAGGTGTCGAGATCATTCCGCGCGTTCCGACGACCGGGAGCGAAGTCGTCTACTCAACTCGCCCAGACCGCCGGTGACACCGCCCGGGGCGAGCAGGACGACCACGACGACGAGCAGGCCGTACAGCAGATTCGGGGCGTTGTTCGTCACCTGGTCCGGCCAGCCCCGGTCGGCGGACAGGGAGTCGACCAGCTCGGGCAGCCAGACCAGCAGCACCGCACCGATCGCTGCGCCGACGAGGGAAAGGCGCCCACCCAGGACCACCCCCACGAGCAGCGACAGCGACAGGCCGAGACCGAAGGCGCCAGAACCGACGAAGGTGAGGATCTGAGCCAGCACGCCGCCGGCCAGCGCCGCGAAGAGGGCGCTCACGACGAAGGCGGACACCTTGGATCGTCCAGGCGCGATGCCCACGACAGCGGCAGCGACCGGATCGTCCCGTACGGCCTGCCACACTCGACCCTGATGACCTCGGACGAGGTTCATGGCGAGGAAGCCCACGACACAGGCCACGGCGATCGCCACGGAGGCCTGCCACTGCTGCAGGACGAAGCCATCGGCCAGCGTTGCCACCGCGTCCAGGCCCGAGTCGTCGAGCGGGACCTCCGGAGCAGCACCATCGGCGATGGCGGTCTCCTCCGGGGACGGCAGCGCCGACGAATCGACGCCCGACTCCGCCTCATCCAGCGTCAGCAGATCCCCCTCCGCCACCCCCGACTCCGCCTCATCCAGCGTCAGCAGATCCCCCTCCGCGACACC
>CAIZPS010000234.1 GCA_903934925.1 uncultured bacterium
CCGACCACTGGGACTGGTTCTGGTGCCCACGCGTGAGCTCGCGATGCAGGTGAGCGACACCCTCAGCCCGCTCGCCGAGCGTGTGCAGCTGCGCACCCGACTCATCGCCGGCGGCATGCCCTACGCCCAGCAGCTGCGTGCGCTGGAGCGCGGCGTGCCGATCCTCGTGGCCACCCCCGGCCGCCTCATCGACCTCATGGAGCGCGGGGCCGTCGACCTGTCCAGGACGGAGGTCGTGGTGCTCGACGAGGCCGATCAGATGGCCGACATGGGCTTCCTCCCGGCAGTCACCCGCATCCTCGACGCCACCAAGCCTCGCGGGCAGCGCCTGCTGTTCAGTGCAACGCTCGATAACGGAGTCGATGCCCTCGTCCGCAAGTACCTGCGCAACCCCGTCGAGCACTCCACCGGTCCGGTCACGGATCAGGTCACGACGATGGACCACCACGTTCTGCTGATGCATCCCGCCGACAAGGGCACCATCACCGCCCAGATCGCGGCTCGCGACGGTCGCACGATCTTCTTCGTCCGGACGCAGCGTGCGGTCGATCGTCTCGCCGAGCAGCTGGCCGCGCAGGGTGTGCCTGTGGGTGCCCTGCATGGTGGGAAGTCGCAGGCGGTGCGCACGCGCACGCTCAACGACTTCCGCAACGGCACGACTCCCGCCCTTGTCGCGACGGACGTCGCCGCGCGCGGTATTCACGTCGATGACGTGAGTCTGGTGGTGCACGTCGATGCGCCCACGGATCCGAAGGACTACGTCCATCGTGCCGGGCGCACAGCCCGCGCGGGCGACTCGGGAACCGTGGTGACCCTTGCTCTGCCCAAGCAGGAGAGAGCGGTCACGACGTTGACGAAGAAGGCGGGCGTCGATGCCGCCGTCCTCCGGGTGCGTCCGGGCGATGATGGTCTCCGGCAGGTCACCGGCTCTCAGGAGCCATCCGGAATCCCGTGGACTCCCAAGCCGATGCGTCAGCCCTCGCGCTCGCCGCGAAGTCGCTCCAGCAGGTCCTCGGGTGGCAGGGGCTTCGCGAAGAGGAAGCCCTGAGCCATGTCGCACCCGGCCTCGGAGAGCAGCCGTTGCTGTTCCGGGGTCTCGACTCCCTCGGCGATCACCTGCAGCCCTAGAGCATGGGCCATGTCGATGATGGCCACGCACAGGGCATGTGACGCATTCCCGGGCGAGAGGTCCCGGACGAAGGACTGATCGATCTTCAGCAGGTCGAGGTCCAGGGACTGCAGGTAGGCGAGGGACGAATACCGCGTGCCGAAGTCGTCGATGGCCAGCCCAAGTCCGGCCTCGCGATAGACACGCAGGTTGCGCTCCGTGTCGGTTCCGCGATTCAGCAGAAGACCCTCGGTGATCTCGGCGATCAGGGCCTCGCCCGGCACCCCACGCGCCCGCAGCATGGCGATGCGCTGGTCGTGGGCCTGACGAGGATCGTCGATCTCCCCGGGTGACAGATTGAAGCTGATCCGGAATGTGGGCGAGATCGCCCGGGCTCGGGAAGCCAGATCGACCACTTGGCCGAACATCCAGTCACCGATCGCCGATATCTGACCGCTGGCCTCGGCGAGCGGAATGAAACGGTCTGGGCTGATGTAGCCAAGTTCCGGGTGGATCCAACGGATGAGCGCCTCCGCCTCCGTGGTCAGCCCGGTGGAGAGGTCGACGACGGGTTGGAGTGTGACCCGCAGTTGGCGGCGCTGCACCGCCATGTGGAGGTCGTCGGTGATCCGGATGCGCTCCTGGGAGGCCTCCTGCATGTCGTGGGTGAAGAACATGTAGCGATCGCGCCCTGCGGCCCAGGCGGCCCGCACCGCCTGACTGGCCGCCTTGAGCAGGCCTGCGGTGGAGTCGGCGTCGGTAGGAAAGAGAGCGATGCCGGAGCTCGCGGTGAGTCGAACGTCTCGATTGCCAATATTCAGGGGTTCCCTGACGGCATCCGTGATCGCGGCTGCCGTGCCGATGACTGTCTCCGGTGTGACGCCGTCGCTCAGGATCACGGCGAATTCGTCGCCCCCGAGGCGGGCCACGGTCTCGGTTTCGGCGACGACTGCTCGCAGGCGCCCGGCGATCTCGCGGAGCACTTGGTCACCGATCCGGTGGCCGAGTGACTCGTTGACGTCGCGAAACCGATCGAGACTGACGATGATCAGGGCGATGGTCGAGCCGTCGCTACCGGCTCGACCCACTGCGCTGGCGAGGCGGTCCTCGACCGTCAGGCGACCGGGCAGGCCCGTGATGAGGTCGGCCTGCGGGGTTCGAAGTGCACTCAGCACGGCGACGTAGTGGCTGAGTCGTCCGGTGTCGTCGAGTACGGAGGTGATCGACACGGCATGCTGCGCGACCTCGCCGTTCTTGCGGCGACCGATGATGTCGCCCTGCCAGGATCCCGTGCGTTCGAGAGCTGACTGCATCTCCTGGTAGACCGTCGGCGGTGTGATCCCCGCGCTGAGGTCCTGCAGGGGCGTTCCTTCGACGTCGACCAGGTCGTATCCGAGCAGTCGGGTGAATCCGGGGTTCACATCGATGATGAGCCCTCCGGGATTCATCAGCACGACGCCGTCTCGCGTCGAGTCGAACACGCTGGCGCTGATGCGCAATCGCTCCTGTGCCCGAACCTCCTCATTGATGTCGGCCAGGTAGCCGTGCAGCACTGCGTCGCCCACCTCGTCGATCTCGAGCGTCGCATTCGTCTGGAACCAGCGGTTCTGACCATCAGCGGTTGTCATGCGCATGCGGGCATTCCACGGGCGGCGCTCGGCAACGGATGCGCGGAGGCTTTCCCGAAGCGGCGCCAGATCGTCCGGGTGCACGCGAGCCCAGAGAACCTCGGGATCGTCGGCGACTTCCGCGAAGGTGAGACCGAAGAGCGAGGTCACGCGATCGGTTGCGTACTGCATCGACATTGACCCATCGGGGTGCACGCATACCTGGTAGAGCATGCCGGGCGCCTGGCTTGAAAGCCGGGCGAGGCGAGCGGCCAGTTCAAGGCGACGTCGGCGCAGCCGCAGGGCGACGAGGGTCACCCAGGAGAGCAGAAGCGACGCCGTGATTCCGGAGAGTCCGACGAGGACTGCCGGGGTGGGATCGACCGGGGCGGGGAGCACCGCGATCTCCCACGTGCGCCCGAGCGGCCTGGCCGTGGCGACGACGGCATCCGGCGCAAAGGCGGCCGGGTTGCCCCAGACGTCCGTGCCTTCTGTCCGGTCGAAATCCCGAATCCCGATGAGGCCCGGGCCGACACCCCCCGTAGTGGCGGCGGTGGCGAGGAAGGCGTCTGCATCGATGACGGAGCTTGCGAGTCCCCAGTAATCGCCGCCCGGGAGGACGATGGGGCGCCGATAGGCCAGGCCCGTGCCACCCTGCACGAGCTCGAAGGGACCGATGAGTGCGGGTTCTCCGGATTCGATGATCGCGATGATCGGCTCCCACTGCTCGGGCACAGTGGAGAGATCAAGTCCGAGCGCTGCCTCATTGCCCTGCAGCGGTGCGATGTACTCAATGCGGTTTCCCGGTGCCAGGCTGATGGAGCGCAGGAATGGGGCTGAATCCAGCAGCTCTCCCATGAACTGCTCCGTCGCGCCGGCCTTGAGATCGCCGTCCAGGCCTATCGCGTAGGCCTCGAGTGCATGCGCGACGCCCGCTAGGGGAAGGGCATACGTCTCGAGCTGCTGGGCGACCTGGAGGCCTGCCTGCTCCGCTTTGTCACGGACGACCGTGCGTTCGTTCTCGACGATGATCGTGGTCACCGCGAAGGTCGTGGCCACGCCTGCCACGAGGACGAGTGCGGCGAGAATCCACGGTCGCCAGGCCCCGCGCCCGGCGGAGCGGGTGCTCGCCATGCGCTCAGGCTAGGCCCGAGAGGTGTGCCATGAGGTGGTGGATGCCGAGAAGGGGGTATTTGTCGTCTCCTGCTCCACTTCCCTTGCGCGCCCATCGGACCGATACTGGTTAAGGCACAGCTGTGCCGCCGCAGGTCAGGGGGAGATCATGTCGGCCGACCGCTCCGCCGCGCCAGAGGGAGCTCCAGCGGGGAGAAGGCTCCTCGGCCTGAGCCTTCTCGTCTTCGCGATCTATGCCGCCGTCGGGTTGGCGATGCTCGCGATCGGGCAGTTCACGGGCCTTGCCTCGCCGATCTGGCCGGCCGCCGGCATCGCCTTCGCCGTCGTATACGAGTGGGGCTGGCGCATGACGCCGGCGATCGCCCTCGGCTCGCTGGCTGCCAACCTGCTGACGCTGTCACGACAGGAGTCCTTGACGTGGGTGGCGCTTGCCGTGACCGTGGCGATCGCTGTCGGTGCTGCCCTTCAGGCGCAGGTGGCAGCCACGCTCGTCGCGCAGGCGATCGGTCGCCGTGCTCCGCTGATCTCCGGTCGGGAGATCATCGCGTTCCTGCTGTTCGCCGGTCCGTTGGCGGCCATGGTGAGCGCAACCATCGCCACGGTTGCGCAGGTGGCGTCGGGACTCGTCAGCGCCGACCAGTGGATAGTGCTGTGGGTGACGTGGTGGGCTGGGGATTCCATCGGCGTCGTGGTGTTCGGGTCGTTGACGCTCATGTGCCTGCCGGGTCAGCGGATGGTGTGGCAGGGCCGTCGATGGAAGATCGCCATCCCGACGGTCGCGGGTGCGCTCCTGTTCACCGCTTTCGTCACGCAGACCCAGAATCAGGCCCTGCAGGCCCAGGATGTCGCGATGCAAGAGGTGGCGGACCAGGCGGCCAGCGACCTGCGGATGAATGTGGCCAGGCATCAGGAGGTCCTCGAGGGGATGGCCAGCCTGTTCCACTCTGCCTCCGATGTGTCGCCGGAGGACTTCGCCACGTTCACCGAGGGGGCCCTGGCGCGATTCCCGAGTCTGCAGGCCCTCTCCTGGAACCCGATCGTGACGCATGGCGAGGTGCCTGCCTTCGAGGCTGCACAGCGGGCCAGGGGCCTGGAG
>CAIZPS010000235.1 GCA_903934925.1 uncultured bacterium
CCGAGCGCACTTCTCACCAGTCAACGGCAAGAGGGAGTCGGTCAGGCGTCGGCGGCGCGAGCCTTCATCGCTCGGACGATGCCGTCGCGTCCTTCGACGACCAGGCGTCGGCAGGCGGAGTTCAGGCCCTCCTGAGCGAGGAACGCATCGGTTGCTGCGAGGGTCTCGTCATCGATCAGGAACATTGGATACAGCCCCATCGTGATGGACTGGGCGATCTCCATCGTCCGGGACTCCCAGACACGTGGAAGTTCCGCGAAGTAGCGATCGCGGTAGGGCAGCAGCAGGTCGACCTGATCCGGCTGCACGAACCCGCCGATAGTCGCCTCGATGATCGCGTTCGGCAGGTCGGGGCGATCGAGAATATCCGCCCACGCCAGATCCTTCGCGACAGATGTGGGCCGCGCGGCCCGCGCCACAGCTGCCTGACGCCGTCCCGTTGCGGTGTCGTCGCGCTGCACCTCCGCAGTGATCGCGTCCTCCTCGAATCGTCCGGCGCCGACCAGTTGCTGCAGCAGGAACCAGCGCATGTCGGTGTCGATCGCCAGGCCTGCCCAGATGACGGATCCGTCAAGCAGGGCTGCGACGAGGTCGATCTGCTCGTCGGTCACGGCTGCTCCGGCGAAGGCACGCGAGAAGGCGAGCTGGCGATCACTGCCTGGCTCGGATGCCACTGCGAGACCGCGGCAGGTCTCCGCCAGGCGCTCCAGGTAGCCGGGTCGGTGGTCCGGAGTCGCATAGACGTCGATGGCGGTGCGCAGCTGGCGCAGGACCCCCTGCACCACACCGATGTCGGTCTCTGCTCCGATGCCGCTGACGACGAGCTGCAGGAAGTCGCCGGTCGAGACTTCGGCATCTCGGGTCATGTCCCAGGCCGCACCCCAGACGAGGGCCCGCGCCAGGGAGTCGTCGAGGACTCCCAGGTGGTCGACGACGGTCTGCCACGAGCGCTCGTCCAGGCGCACCTTGGCGAATGTGAAGTCACCGTCGTTGAGGAGAAGCAGGTCGGGCTGCTGAACACCCGAGAGTTGAGGCACGGGTGTGGTCGCACCGACGACGTCGACCTCGATCCGATCCCGACGCGTCAGCACTCCATCGCGGAGGTCGTACAGTCCGATGCCGATCCGATGGGAGCGCAGGGTCGGCGCGATGCCTTCGGGCATCGTGGGCGGCTCCTGCTCGATGACGAGTTCAGCGATGGTGCCGTCCGGGGCCAGTGCGATCGAGGGGCGCAGGAGGTTGACCCCGCTCGTCTGCAGCCACTCGTGCGTCCACTGCGAAAGGTCGCGCCCGCTGGTGGCCTCGAGCTCGACGAGCAGGTCGCGAAGCTCGGTGTTGCCCCACGCGTGCTTCTTGAAGTAGGTGCGCACCCCGGCGAGGAACTCCTCCTCGCCGACCCACGCGACCAGCTGCCGCAGAGCGGAGGCCCCCTTCGCGTACGTGATGCCGTCGAAGTTCACCCGGACGGCGTCGAGGTCGACCATGTCGGCTGCGATGGGGTGCGTCGAGGGCAGCTGATCCTGACGATAGGCCCATGCCTTGCGCAGGTTGGCGAAGGTCGTCCACGCATCGGTGTAGCGGGTGGCGCGCTCGTTGGCCCAGTGGGCGGCCCATTCCGCGAAGGACTCATTCAGCCAGAGGTCGTCCCACCACTTCATCGTGACGAGATCGCCGAACCACATGTGCGCGAGCTCGTGCAGGATCGTGTTTGCGCGCTGCTCGTAGGCAGCATCGGTCACCCGGGAGCGGAAGATGTAGTCCTCGAGGATGGTGACGCAGCCGGCGTTCTCCATGGCACCGGCATTGAACTCCGGGACGAAGAGCTGGTCGTACTTCGTGAACGGGTAAGGGATGCCGAACTGCTCCTCGAACAGCGCGAAGCCCTGCTTGGTGACGGTGAAGACCTCGTCGGAGTCGAGGTACTGGGCCAGCGACTCACGGCAGTAGACGCTCAGCGGGTAGGACCCATACGGACCGGTGTAGGAGTCGTCGACCCGGTGGTAAGGGCCGGCCACAAGTGCCGTGATGTAGGTGGACATGCGAGGAGTCGCGGGGAAGGCCCACGTCGATGATCCGTCGCCGTGGTCGACCGGAGTCGGCGTCGGTGCATTGCTGATGACGGCCCAGTGCGACGGGGCGGTGACGGTGAGCTGGAAGGTGCCCTTGAGGTCCGGCTGCTCGAACGCGGCGTACATGCGCCGGGAGTCAGCCGACTCGAACTGGGTGTAGAGGTAGGTCTCGTCATCCACTGGATCGACAAAGCGGTGGAGGCCCTCGCCGGTGTTCATGAAGGTGCAGTCGGCGTCGATCACGAGGGTGTTGTCGGCCTGCAGCCCCGGGAGGGCGATCCGCGGACCCTGCACGACGTCGGCGGTGTCGAGGGAGACTCCGTTGAGCGTCACCGAGTGCACCGAGTCGGCGATCAGGTCGATCCAGGTCGCGCCTCCGGGTTCGCGGCAGGTGAACCGAACGGTCGTCACAGACCGGAAGGTGGGCCCTGACGGCGTGACGTCGAGGGCGACCTCGTAGGAGTCCATGGCGATGAGGGCGGATCTGTCGGCGGCCTCGGCCCGGGTGATGTTCTCGGAAGCGCTCATGATGGAATCCAACCATCATGAGCGACAAGATGCCGATGGCAGCAGACTTCTGGTTCGACCCCATCTGCCCGTGGGCCTGGATGACCTCCCGGTGGATGCTCGAGGTGGAGCAGGTTCGCGACGTCCAGGTCCGCTGGCACGTGATGAGCCTGGCCGTGCTCAATGAAGGTCGGGACGTGCCCGAGGAGTACCAGGAGCTGATGGTCAAGGCCTGGATTCCGGTGCGAGTGGTGATTTCTGCCCAGCTTCAGCACGGCGACGACGTCGTCCTGCCGCTCTACACGGCGATGGGCAACCGCATCCATCTCGAGGGTCGCAGCGACTATGACGTGGTCTGCCGTGAGGCTCTCGTCGAGGTCGGCCTTCCCGTGGCGCTGGCCGAGGTCGGCACCACCACCGACGTCGACGTGGAACTACGCGCCAGCCACGAGTCAGGCATCTCTCTCGTCGGTCAGGACGTGGGCACGCCGGTCATCGTCTTCCACGGTCCGACGGGTGAGCCGGTCGCCTTCTTCGGGCCGGTGATGAGCC
>CAIZPS010000236.1 GCA_903934925.1 uncultured bacterium
CTCGGACTCGTCGACGTTGATGACGTAGATGAACGGCTTGGCCGTGAGCAGGAACAGCTCCTTGAGCGGTGCCATGTCCATGCCTGAGGCGAAGATCGTCGTGCCGGCATTCAGGTGTTCCTGTGCTGCGAGCGCTGCATCGAGCTGGGGCTGCTTGGACTTGTCGTTGCGCGCCTCCTTCTGCAGCCGAGGGATGGCCTTCTCGAGGGTCTGCATGTCGGCGAGGATCAGCTCCGTGTTGATCGTCTCCATGTCCTCCTCGGGGGAGACCCGACCCTCCACGTGCACGACGTCGTCATCGTGGAAGGCGCGCAGGACCTGGCAGATCGCATCGGACTCGCGGATGTTGGCGAGGAACTTGTTGCCCAGGCCGGCTCCCTCGCTCGCACCCTTGACGATGCCCGCGATGTCGACGAACGTGACCGACGCCGGGAGGATGCGCTCGGAGTTGAAGATGCCGGCCAGTACCGCCAGGCGCGGATCGGGCACGCCCACGACACCTGTGTTGGGCTCGATCGTGGCGAAGGGGTAGTTCGCGGCGAGCACGTCGTTCTTGGTCAGGGCGTTGAAGAGGGTGGACTTGCCGACGTTGGGCAGGCCGACGATTCCGATGGTGAGGGCCACGACACTCATTTCTCGCATGGGAAGGCGCCCACGAACGCGGGCCCTGAGTACGGTACTCACGTGACTTCGGCGGGCGACTCCCCCGGGCCGGATCAGGTGGATCCGGCCTTCGAGGGCCTGTTCCGCCCGGACGAGATCTCCGGGTCCCCGGCGGCGTCGAGCCCCGCCCCCGCGACGTCACCGGATCCTGCTCCAGCCGAACCGTCCGCAGATCCTGCTCCAGCCGAACCACCCGCAGAGCCTGCTCCAGCCGAACCGTCCGCAGAGCCTGCTCGAGTCGAACCGCCCGCGGAGCGGCAGCCGATGTCCGACACCGGGCGCCTGTTCCGCAGCCAGGGGGTGGCCGATCGCCCGGACACCGTCCTGGCCCTGGAGTCCGGGCGCTTCAGCCGACTGCGCACCCTGGAGCGCACCGAGACCGGCACCCCACCGGACCCGAGCGATACCGCGGTGGGCGCCCTGCTGATCGACACCGCGACAGAGTCAAGCACCGGAGGGGCCATGTCTGATGCGGAGTCCTCCTCTGCGACCGGGCGCCGATCCGGCCGCGAGCCCCGGCGGCGACGCGGCAGGGCCACTCAGGCGCCCCGCGCCTCCGGACGGGGGGCCAGTGGCTTGGTGATCTCCCTCGTCGTCATCGTCGTGACGGTCGCCGTGGGATTCGCCGATGCAGTCCTCGGCGACGGCACCCTGGGGTGGCCCACCGGCCTGGCTCTCCTGCTCGCATCCGTCTACGGCGCGTTCGCCGTGCGTCGCGACGCCGACACCATCGCCTTCCTGATCCCGCCGGTCGCCTTCCTCGTCGCGGCACTCACCGCAGGCCAGGTGTTCCTGGATTCCGGCGAGGGTTCACTCATCAATCGCGCCGTGATCGTCTTCTTCACTCTCGCCGAGAACTGGATCTGGATTCTCGGGAGCACTCTGGCCGCGCTCATCGTGGTGCTCGTCCGACGTCGGCGTCGCTAGCGACGCACGACTCGACCGCTACTTCGTGCCCGCGGCCTTCAGATCGCGGCGCAGCTCAGGAGGCAGCGCGAAGATCAGGGTCTCCTCCGCCGTGAAGACCTCCTCGACCGTGCCGTAGCCGCGCTCGCGCAGCCAGGACAGCACATCATCGACGAGGATCTCCGGCACCGAGGCACCACTGGAGAGCCCAACCAAGCTTGCGCCGTCGAACCAGGCGTCATCGAGTTCGTCCGCGTAGTCGACCCGGTGCGCGGTGCGAGCTCCGGCTTCAAGTGCCACCTCGACCAGTCGCACGGAATTCGAGGAGTTGCCCGAGCCCACGACGATGAAGACGTCGCACTGCGGGGCGATGGCCTTCACAGCGGCCTGACGGTTCTGCGTCGCATAGCAGATGTCGTCGCTCGGCGGGCTGACGAGATTCGGGAAGCGCTCCTGGAGCACGTCGACCGTGGCGAGCGTCTCGTCGACCGAGAGCGTCGTCTGCGAGAGCCAGACGAGCCGGTCGGTGTCGGGGACGTCGACCTGCGCTGCATCTGCGGGGTTCTCGACCAGGGTCATCACGCCCGGAGCCTCGCCCATGGTGCCGACGACCTCCTCGTGCCCCTCATGGCCGACCAGGATGATCTGGTAGCCCTCCGCCGCGAATCTCTTGGCCTCCGAGTGCACCTTCGTCACGAGCGGGCATGTGGCGTCGATGGTGCGCAGGTCACGCTGCTGGGCCTCCTCATGCACTGAGGGAGCAACGCCATGCGCGGAGAAGACGACGATCGAGCCCTCCGGGACCTCCTCGAGCTCGTCGACGAAGATCGCGCCACGCGCTTCAAGGGCCTGCACGACGTACTTGTTGTGGACGATCTGCTTGCGAACGTACACCGGCGACCCATAGTGCTCGAGGGACTTCTCGACGGTGACGACCGCCCGATCGACCCCGGCGCAGTAACCGCGTGGCGCAGCGAGGAGCACCTTCTTCCCGGAGGTCATGACCCCATGCTAGGCGGTGGTGCCGAAAGCGGCAGGGCAGCCGGTCGGGAGTTGGTTGGATGGGCCTGTGACCGCACTCATGCTCGGGACAGCCCAATGGGGGCACGGCTACGGCGTCACCAACTCAGTCGGCCGGCTGAGTGACGACACTCTGGCCGACATCGTCGCGGTCGCCCGGGAGTGGGGCATCGACGCCGTCGACACGGCACTGGGGTACGGCGACGCGCAAGCACGACTGCAGCCCTTCGCCCATGACTTCGCAGTGACAAGCAAGGTCGCCGCCGGCGGTGACGTGTCGGAGCAGGTGCGCGAGGCACTTCTCGAGTTGGGCCTGGACCAGGTGCACGGGGTCCTCGCGCACGACTGGGATGCACTCGACCCGGACGAGCAGCGACGTGCGGCGTCGGCTCTGACTCGCCTCATCGAGCGCGGTGACGCGAGAACCGTGGGCGCCTCGGTGTACGACTCGGCAGGAGTCGCATCGGCCGCCCACGCCTTTCGCTCGACACAGTCCCGGCTAGGGGTGATCCAGGTCCCCGCCAATGTGCTCGATCGTCGACTCGACAGCGATCCCGAACTCCTCGAGCTGGCCGCACAGGGGACGCAGATCGTCGTGCGCAGCGCATTCCTGCAGGGCGTGCTGCTCGACCCCGCGTCACCACGCGCGAACCATCCCGATGTTGATCGCGTGCTGAGAGTCGCGGCCGAGTCCGCCACGAGCCTGCTCGCCCTGTGCCTGTCGCACGTCAAGGCCCTGCCCTGGGCGAGCCACGTCGTGGTCGGAGTCACCACGCCCGAGGAACTGAACGAGATCGGCGCCACGTGGGCCTCCGTGGAACCGCACCTCGCGGATCCCTCACTCGCATCAGCGGACCTCGGCCTCATCGACCCACGCCGCTGGTGACCTGCACGTAGGCTGCATCGACAACCGTCCCTGCTGCAGAACGACACGGGAGACCCGCATGGCGCTCGAGACGACCCCCGAGTCGCCGGCACCCGTACGGAAGATCGCTCGCTCCCTCGACGACTGGATCAGCAAGCTCGGCGCCGTCTGGATCGATGGCCAGGTGGCCGAATATCGGCCCCGGCCCGGGGCTCGATTCCACTACTTCGTCCTCCGCGACACCGACGTCGACATGTCGCTGACGGTCAAGGCCGACTCCTCTGTCATCGGCCGCATCGACCCGCCCCTGCAGGAGGGGCAGCGGCTGCTGGTGCATGCTAAGCCCGACTTCTACGCGGCACGCGGCTCCCTGTCGATGCTGGCCCGGGAGATCCGGGCCGTCGGCCTTGGCGCCCTGCTCGAGGAGCTGGCGAGGCTGCGCGACCTACTGGCCGCCGAGGGCCTGTTCGCGCCGGAGCGCAAGAAGGCGCTGCCCTTCCTTCCCCGGCGCATAGGGCTGATCTGCGGACGCAACAGCGCAGCGATGCAGGACGTACTCGTCAATGCACGTGAGCGATGGCCGGCGATCGGATTCGAGATCCGCGAGGTACCCGTCCAAGGAGCCCAGGCCGTCTCTGCGGTCACGGCTGCCGTGCGCGAACTCGACGAGACGCCCGACGTGGACGTCATTCTCATCACTCGGGGAGGAGGCAGCGTCGAGGACCTCCTCCCATTCAGCAACGAGGCGCTGGTGCGCGCCGTCGCTGCCTGCCGCACACCCGTCGTCAGCGCCATCGGCCACGAGCAGGACGCGCCATTGCTCGACTTCGTGGCGGATCTTCGCGCCTCGACGCCCACGGATGCGGCGAAGCGCATCGTGCCCTCTCTGGCCGAGCAGCAGTCGCTCATCAGCGCGCTGCGGACACGCACCGGAGTCGTCCTGCGCCACATGCTCGAGGGCGAGCAGCAGAGACTCGATCACCGACGCACACGCGCCACGACTCTCGTTCGATCGCGACTGGACTCTGCAGTACAGGACGTCGTGCACCTGCGAGCGCGCGTGCGTGCGCTCTCCCCGGCTGCGACACTCGAACGCGGATACGCGATCGTTCTCGGCGACGACGACTCGATCGTCCGGGATGCTGCTGCCGTGCAGGTGGGCAGCCGAATCGAGGTACGACTCGCGCAGGGCCGACTGACCGCTCGAAGGGAGCCGGACGATGGCTAAGGACGCAAGCGCAGTGGACGCGCTGACCTACGAACAGGCGCGCGAGGAGCTCGCGGCCGTGGTGGCCGGCCTTGAGGCCGGGGGCCTCACCCTCGAGGAATCCCTGGCGCTATGGGAGCGCGGCGAGGCGCTGGCGGCGCACTGCCAGGCCTGGCTCGATGCCGCCCGCGTGCGCGTCGAAGCGCCCGAGTCCGATAGTGACCAGGACGCCGACTAGGGCGCGGGAGACAGACTCCGGGCGAGCGACTCGATCTCCGTCCAGTCACCTGTGCCCGACACGATGGTCGTGACTCCTGAGTCGATGAGCACCAGACTGCTGCGGTCGTCGGCCTGCCATTCCTGCCAGACCGCTCCCGCGACGTCGCGGGTGCCGGTGGGCACGCCACCCGAGGTCTGCTCGACGAGGTAGCGCTCCGATGCGGCCCTCGACTGGCTCACCTGGCCGTACTGATCACTGGGGGTCACGAAGCCGATGTGGAGCACGGGAACGTCCCCGGACTCCGGGGATGCCTCCCACCGTGCACTCGTCGGCCGCCAGTCGGCGGGCAGGCCTTCGGGGACGACCACCGTGAAGTCCGCCTGCTGCTGCGCGCTGGCGATGGCAGGGCCGGGATCGATCACCGTGACAGCATCCGGGGTCGGCCGCCAGGCCAGCAGGACGATGACGAAGACGAGGGCGAGAACCACAGCCATCGACCGCACCATGTCCATGACCGTCTTGCGCAGATGCGCCGTGGGTCGCCCGGTCGGCTGCGGCAGGGCGGTGTCGTCTGGCGTGGCCATACCTGCATCCTCCAACACAGTCCGGCTGGCCACGAATCGGGACTTCTCCGGGCAGCGGCTGATCGGCTTGCAATCGGAAGGGTCGTCAGCATCGGCGGACGACTACGCTGGCTCCATGTCGCCATCCGCAGGCACGCCCGAGGTGCCGGACCGGAACCTCGCCCTGGAGCTGGTGCGCGTGACCGAGGCTGCTGCGATGGCAGCCGCCCGTTGGGTCGGCCGCGGTGACAAGAACGGCGCAGACGGAGCAGCGGTCAATGCCATGCGCCTGCTGATCGGCAGCGTCTCCATGAACGGCACCGTCGTGATCGGCGAGGGCGAGAAGGACGACGCACCCATGCTCTTCAACGGCGAGCGCGTCGGTGATGGCACGGGTCCCGACGTCGACGTGGCCGTTGACCCGATCGACGGCACGACCCTGGCTGCCAAGGGCATGCCGAACGCGATCGCGGTGCTCGCCGTCACCGAGCGCGGAGCGATGTACGACCCGAGCGCGGTGTTCTACATGGAGAAGCTCGTCGTAGGCCCGCAGGGCGCCGATGTCATCGACATCACCGCCCCGATCGCCGTCAACCTCGCTCGCCTCGCCAAGGCCAAGGGTGAGAACGTCGCCGACCTCACCGTGTGCATACTCGATCGCCCACGGCACGACCAGCTCGCCAACGAGGTGCGCGCCGCAGGAGCCCGCATCAAGTTCATCACCGACGGCGACGTCGCCGGAGCGATCATGGCTGCGCGAGACGGCACCGGGGTCGACCTCCTCGCCGGCATCGGCGGAACACCCGAGGGGATCATCGCGGCGTGTGCGATGACGTGCCTCGGCGGCATGATCCAGGGCCGACTCATGCCGCGCGATGAGGCCGAGCGCCGCAAGGCCCTCGATGCCGGCCATGACCTCGACCGGGTGCTGACCACCTCGGATCTCGTTACGGGCGACAACGTGTTCTTCTGCGCTACCGGCATCACCGACGGCGAGCTCATGGAGGGCGTCCGCTACACACCGGCGGGGCCCACGACGCACTCGATCGTCATGCGCAGCAAGAGCGGCACCATCCGCGAGGTCCGCAGCGAGCATCGCCTCGCGAAGCTCTCCACCTACAGCAGCGTCGACTTCAGCAGCGCCGGCGGATCAGCCGACTGAGACCGCTCCCCTACGCTGAACCCGTGACGGACTTCCTCTACACCGAGATGCTCCCTCTGGGGGCGGACGAGACGCCCTATCGACTCCTGACGACTGAGGGGGTCTCCGAGGTCACGCTTGGAGATCGCGCCTTCCTGTCCGTCGAGCCCGAGGCTCTGCGACTGCTCGCCTACGAGGCCATCCGTGACATCCAGCACCTACTCCGCCCCGGGCACCTCGCCCAGCTTCGCAGCATCCTGGACGATCCCGAGGCCAGCCCGAACGATCGCTTCGTCGCACTCGACCTGCTCAAGAACGCCAATGTCGCCGCCGGCGGTGTGCTGCCCATGTGTCAGGACACCGGCACCGCCATCGTGATGGGCAAGCGCGGCCAGCAGGTGCTCACGCACGGAGATGACGAGCGCGATCTCTCGCGAGGCATCTACGACGCGTACCAGAAGCTGAACCTGCGCTACTCGCAGATGTCCCCCGTGAGCATGTGGCAGGAGCGCAATACCGGCTCGAACCTCCCGGCTCAGATCGAGCTGTACGCCGACACCCATGCCGGCCACGAGCTGCAGTACGAGTTCCTGTTCATGGCCAAGGGTGGTGGCAGTGCGAACAAGAGCTACCTGTTCCAGGAGACGGCTGCGCTTCTCAACCCGCAGTCCTTCGAGAGGTTCCTCGACGAGAAGCTGCGCGCCATCGGTACGGCCGCCTGCCCGCCCTATCACCTGGCGATCGTCGTTGGGGGCACCAGCGCTGAGTACGCGCTGAAGGTCGCCAAGTACGCCAGTGCGCGCTACTACGACACCATCCCGGTGCACGGCTCCGACGAGGGTCGCGGCTATCGCGACCTGGAGATGGAGCAGCAGGTGCTGCGGATGACCCAGGGCTTCGGTATTGGCGCGCAGTTCGGCGGCAAGTACTTCTGCCATGACGTGCGCGTGATCAGGCTGCCGCGACATGGGGCCTCCTGTCCCGTCGCGATAGCAGTCTCCTGCTCCGCTGACCGGCAGTCCAAGGCCAAGATCACGCGAGAGGGCGTGTTCCTCGAGCAGCTCGAGACCGAGCCTGCGCACTACCTGCCCGAGGTCTCCGACGAGCACCTGGATGACGACGTCGTGCACATCGACCTGAACCGGCCCATGGCCGAGATCCGCGAACAGCTGACACAGCTGCCTATTCGCACGCGGGTCTCGCTGACCGGACCTCTCGTCGTCGCCCGCGACCTCGCACATGCGCGAATCCGCGAGATGCTCGACCGCGGCGAGCCGATGCCGCAGTACCTGCGCGATCACGCGGTGTACTACGCGGGGCCAGCCAAGACCCCCGAGGGATACGCGTCGGGATCATTCGGCCCCACGACTGCAGGCCGTATGGATTCCTACGTCGACCTTTTCCAGAAGGCCGGCGGCTCGTTCGTCATGCTCGCCAAGGGGAACCGGAGCGCAGCCGTCACGAAGGCGTGCGAGGAGAACGGCGGCTTCTACCTGGGGTCGATCGGCGGTCCCGCAGCCCGCTTGGCCCAGGACAACATCCGCAAGGTCGAGGTCCTCGACTTTCCGGAGCTGGGCATGGAGGCCGTCTGGCGCATCGAGGTGGAGGACTTCCCAGCCTTCGTCGTCGTCGACGACAAGGGGAACGACTTCTTCGCCGAGACCCTGCGACCGATCACGCAGATTCCGGTCGGACCGCCACGCTGAACCCGCTCACGGAAGGGCCAGCAGAGTCAGGTGGTCAGCAGCCTCCGCGCCAATGGCTGGCGCCCTCGCCATCGCGCCAGATGGTCCAGAACGCGCGGTCCTGCCAGTAGCGGTTCCACCGGTTCGGCGTCAGCTTGCGAAGGGCCTCGACGATGGCGACGCCCTCCTCGCCCATCTCCCGGCGAACCTCGGGCTGCATCATCCACGTCGCGCCGCGGGCCAGGGCCGCGCTCATCTGGTACGCACCGTGGTAGACGCCGCTCGTCGCGCGGTAGTTGAAGTTGCTCTCCCGGTCGAGAATGCAGCGCCGCACGTCCTCTTTGCCGGGCATGAACCACTTGCCCTGGTACAGGCTCTGCCGCCAGCCCATGAGGTCGACCGCCATGCGACTGCCCCGCGCATGCGCCGCCTCCCGATCACGGTCGCTGAGACCCGAGAGGTCCTCCGGCACATCGGCAACCGCGTCAGCGGTGGGCTCGTCAGCGGGCTTATCCGCTGGCTTATCCGCTGGCTTATCCGCGGGCTTGTCCGCTGGCTTGTCGGGTTTCGCCGGCGGTTCCTGGCCCTCGGGGTAGAAGACCTCGTCCGCCGGGTTCACCGCCGGGTTCACGGCTGGCTCCGCCGCGTGTGCGGCAGCCGGCACGAGCACCGC
>CAIZPS010000237.1 GCA_903934925.1 uncultured bacterium
ATGCCTCTGCTGGAGATCGCTCGGGCAGAGCACACGGACGATGCCACGCTGGCCACGGCCTTCGCCGTCGGCAAGCAGCTCAAGAAGACCTGCGTCCTCGTCAAGGATGCCCCCGCCTTCGTTGTCAACCGCTTGCTGACGAGGTACCTGAACGAGGTCATCGCCGTCGTGGACGAGGGCACCAGCATCGAGGTCGCAGACCGAGCCAGCGGCGCCCTGGGGCTGCCGATGTCGCCCTTTGCGCTCTTGGGTCTCGTGGGTCCGGCCGTGGCCCTGCATGTGTCGGAGACCATGCATGCAGCCTTTCCCGACCGGTTCAGCGTCTCGCCCAACATGGCACGGATCGTGGATGCCGGACTCACTGCGGTCTGGGTGCCGAGCTCCGACGGATCGATGGTGGTGGATCCGCGTGTGACTGCCCTCCTTCAGCAGGGGGATTCCCTCAGCGACGAAGCGACGATCCTGCACCGCATCCGCGTCGCTCTCGCAGACGAGGCCAGGCGCATGCTCGATGAGGGGGTCGTGGCCGAGGCGCAGGACATCGATCTGTGCATGATCATGGGGGCCGGGTGGCCGTTCTGGCTGGGTGGCCTGACCCCTTACCTCGACCGATCTGGGGCCGCTGAGGAGGCGACGGGTCGTCGATTCCTGCCGCGTGGCGCGGCGTCTCTGCCCGGCTAGGCCTGCTCGCGCGTCGGAGCGGTCTCCTCGAACTCCGAGCCAGCAGCACCCGCTATCGTCTCCACGATCTGACGGGAGACATCCTGTGCCGTGAGGCCGGAGTCGGCCAGCACCTGAGCGCGCTTGCCGTGGTGCAGGAACTGCGCAGGAACACCGATGCAGCGGACAGGGGTGACGATCCCTGCGTCCTGAAGTGCCCCCGCGATCGAGGAACCCACTCCGCCCTGACGAACGCCGTCCTCGACGATCACGATGAGCCGGAAGCGCGCCGCCTCGCTGACCAATGCCTCGTGCACGGGCGTGACCCAGCCCGGATCGATGGTCAGACATCCGATCCCCTGTGCCTTGAGTCGCGCGGCGACCTCCACCGCCATGGCCGCGAAGGCCCCCACGGCGACGAGGAGTACGTCCGGCTCGCCCGATTCGGCGATCACATCGAAGCCAGGGGTGCTGCGCAGTGCCGGAACGACAGGTCCGAGCGCACCCTTGGGGAAGCGAACGACGGTGGGCGCGTCCTCGACGTCGAGAGCCTGTCGCAGCAGCGTGCGAAGCGTCTGCTCGTCTCGAGGTGCGGCAATCCGCACACCAGGGACGATCTGCAGCATCGCGAGGTCCCAGATCCCGTTGTGGCTAGCACCGTCGTCGCCTGTCACTCCCGCGCGATCCAGAACGAAGGTGACACCCGCACGGTGCAGCGCGCAGTCCATCAGCACCTGATCGAAGGCACGATTGAGGAACGTCGCATATACCGCCACAACAGGATGGAACCCTGCAAATGCCAGACCTGCCGCGCTCGTCGCTGCATGCTGCTCAGCGATGCCGACATCGAACGTGCGGTCAGGGAACTCGAGGGCGAAACGATCCAGTCCTGTGGGGCCGAGCATGGCAGCCGTGATGGCAACGACCTCATCGCGTTCACGTGCAATGGAAACCAGTTCATCGGCGAAGGCTGACGTCCAGGTCGGACCGACGCGGGACACAGGCCGTCCTGTGCCGGGGTCGATGACGCCCACGCCGTGGAACCTGTCGGCCTCGTCGTTCTCCGCGGGTGCGTACCCATGGCCCTTGTGCGTGATGACATGGACGATGACGGGAGCGTCGAAGTCCCGAGCTCGGGTGAGTGCGAACTCCAGCTCAGCCTCGTCGTGACCATCCACGGGGCCGATGTACTTCAAGCCGAGATCCTCGAACAGGCCCTGCGGCGCCATGATGTCCTTGACGCCCTTCTTCATGCCGTGCAAGGCACCGTAGATCGTGTTTCCCACCACCGGTGTGCGATGCAGGACACGCTTGCCCCAGCCCATGACCTGCTCGTAGCCACGTGTCGTGCGCAGCACGGCGAGATGGTGCGCCATCCCACCGATCGTGGGCGAGTACGAGCGCGCGTTGTCGTTGACGACGATGACCATCGGACGCTCGGATGCAGCGATGTTGTTGAGCGCCTCCCAGGCCATGCCACCCGTGAGCGCTCCGTCGCCGATCACGGACACGACGTGTCGGCGCACGAGGTCTCCACGCAGCTGCCAGGCCTTGGCAATCCCGTCGGCATAGGAAAGCGCTGTCGAAGCGTGCGAATTCTCAATTACGTCATGCACGCTCTCGGACCGTGAGGGGTAGCCGGACAGTCCATTCGCCTGTCGGAGGGTGTCGAAGGCAGCGGACCGACCGGTCAGCATCTTGTGCACGTAGGACTGGTGACCGGTATCCCACAGGATGACGTCATCGGGTGACGAGAAGACGCGGTGCAGCGCGATGGTCAGCTCCACCACACCGAGGTTTGGCCCCAGATGCCCGCCGGTGGCCGACACCTTCTCGATGAGGAAGTCGCGGATCTCCTGCGCCAGGGCAGGCATCTGATCGGGGGTGAGTGCCCGGAGGTCGCGTGGGTCGCGGATGCCGTCCAGGAGGGTCACCGGATGAGTCTAGGCGACCTGCTGCTGGCTCACCCGTCGACGACCTGCGCGTGTTCAGCAGGAGCCGAGCTGAGGGCCAGACGGACAGCCTGCACCTCCCGGCGGGTCTGCAGCAGGCCGGCGGCAACTGATTCGAGGGCAGCGAGGATGCCCTGGATCGCCGGCTCATCAGGCGTGCCGCGCACGTCGGCACGGGTGGTGGAGTACGTGCGTCTGAGGCCTTCGATCTGCCCCTCGACGGTGCCGTCGATGACCGTCGCCAGCACCAATGGATGTGCTCGCAGGTCTGATGTGCGCAGGCATGCAGGCCCTTGATCGAGCAGCCATCGCACCACCCGCTCAGCGAACTCGGGACTGTCGGGGGGCGGCACCTCCGCGGGCCAGCCAGCCGGGATGCGAGGCACGTCGTCTACAGCAGCGATCGAAGCACGTACTGCAGGATGCCACCGTGGCGGTAGTAGTCCGCCTCGCCGGGAGTGTCGATCCGGACGAGTGCCGTGAATTCCACGGACCGACCGTCTGCCGACACCGCTTCGACCTCGACCTCACGCGGTGTCACCCCACCATTGAGGGCCGTGATCCCCCGGATGGTGAATACCTCGTCACCCTGAAGTCCCAGTGACGCCGAGGACGTCCCAGGAGGGAACTGCAGCGGGAGGACCCCCATGCCGATCAGGTTGGAGCGGTGGATGCGCTCGTAGGACTCGGCGATGACCGCTCGTACGCCCAGCAGGGCCGTGCCCTTGGCAGCCCAGTCCCGGCTGGAGCCTGAGCCGTATTCCTTGCCGGCCAGGATGACGAGCGGCGTGTGGTGGGCGGCATAGGCCATGGCTGCGTCGTAGACCGGTACCGTCATGGCATCGGGCGTGGTGAAGTCGACGGTGTACCCGCCCTCGACGTCGTGCAGCATGAGGTTGCGGAGCCGGATATTGGCGAACGTGCCACGGATCATCACCTCATGGTTCCCGCGTCGGGACCCATACGAGTTGAAGTCCTTGCGGTCCACTCCGTGTTCGAGCAGGTACTGACCAGCGGGGCTGTCCGGCTTGATGGAGCCCGCCGGGGAAATGTGGTCGGTGGTGACGGAGTCGCCCAGCTTGAGCAGCACACGGGCACCGGCTATGTCCTGAACTTCTGTTGGCCGTATGGGCATCCCGTCGAAGTAGGGAGGCTTGCGAACGTAGGTGCTCGAGGGGTCCCATGCGAAGGTTTCGCCCGATGGCGTCTGCAGCGCACGCCAGCGGTCATCGCCGGTGAAGACGTCAGCGTTGCGGTGCACGAATTGGTCGGAGGTAACTGCCGTGTCGATCACGGACTGGATCTCCTGCGCCGATGGCCAGATGTCGGCGAGGAACACGCCCTGGCCCGCCTCATCGAAGCCGAGGGGTTCATTGACGAGGTCAATGTCCATGGTCCCAGCGATCGCGTAGGCGACGACGAGGGGTGGGGATGCGAGGTAGTTCATCTTGACGTCCGGGTTGATCCGTCCCTCGAAGTTCCGGTTGCCGGATAGCACCGAGACGACAGCCAGGTCGGCGTCGTTGACGGCGGCACTGACCTCGGGGATGAGAGGCCCGGAGTTGCCGATGCACGTGGTGCATCCGTAACCGACGACGTTGAAGCCGAGCTTGTCCAGGTAGGGCAGGAGTCCTGCCTTCTCGTAGTAGTCCGTCACCACGCGAGAGCCTGGGCCCAGGGTCGTCTTCACCCATGGCTTGCGACGCAGTCCCCGCTCGACTGCCTTCTTGGCGACGAGACCTGCTCCGATCATCACGTAGGGATTCGAGGTATTGGTACATGACGTGATGGCGGCGATCGCCACGGCGCCGTGGCCGATCTCGATCGGCTCGCCGTCGATCGTGGTCTCAACGACCGCCGCTGGAACCTTCGTGTAGTCCGGCAGCGCCGCCTCGAAGGAGGCCTGCGCCTCTGACAGCAGGACGCGGTCCTGTGGCCGCTTGGGACCGGCAAGGGAGGGAACGACACTCGCGACATCGAGTTCGAGGTACTCCGAGTACACCGCCTCGTGCGACGGGTCATGCCAGAGGCCCTGCTCCCTGGCATAGGCCTCAACGAGAGCAATCTGCTGGGCCGCCCGGCCGGTGAGGCGCAGATAGTCGAGCGTCGCCTCATCGATGGGGAAGATGGCCACGGTCGAGCCGTACTCCGGTGACATGTTCCCGATGGTTGCGCGGTTCGCGAGCGGAACGGCACCGACGCCGTCACCGTAGAACTCGACGAACTTGCCGACCACCCCGTGCTTGCGCAGCATCTGAGTGATGGTCAGCACGAGATCGGTGGCAGTCGCGCCCGCGGGGAGCTCGCCGGTGAGCTTGAAGCCCACCACTCGTGGAATCAGCATGGACACGGGCTGGCCGAGCATGGCTGCCTCGGCCTCGATGCCGCCCACACCCCACCCCAGCACGCCCAGGCCATTGACCATGGTGGTGTGGGAGTCGGTGCCGACGACGGTGTCCGGGTAGGCCTGACCGCCCCGGGCCATCACGACGCGCGCGAGTGCCTCGATGTTGACCTGGTGGACGATGCCCTGGCCAGGAGGCACCACCTTGAACTCGTCGAAGGCGCTCTGCCCCCAGCGCAGGAACTGGTAGCGCTCACGATTGCGCTCGTATTCCAACTCCACGTTGTGCTCTTGCGCATCGGGAGTGCCGAAGAAGTCCGCAATGACCGAGTGATCGATCACGAGTTCTGCAGGGTTGAGCGGCTCGATCCTCGCGGGGTCACCACCGAGTTCCTGAACAGCCTCGCGCATGGTGGCGAGGTCGACGACGACGGGCACACCCGTGAAGTCCTGCATGATCACGCGCGCAGGAGTGAACTGGATCTCCTCTGACGGCTCCGCGTCGGGATTCCAGTTGCCGAGGGCTCTGATGGTGGCGTCCGTGACGTTGGCCCCGTCTTCGGTGCGCAGCAGGTTCTCGAGCAGCACCTTGTGCGTGAAGGGCAGGCGCCCAGAGCCGGGCACCGTCGAGATGCGGAAGATCTCGTATGTCTCGGAGCCGACGCTCAGGTGGCCGCGCGATCCGAAGCTGTCGATGCTGGGCACGTCGTGGCCTCCAGTCGGGTGGGTATCTCGACGTCAAGATAACGCATCCCCGAAGGAGTTCCTCTGCTGGTGTCACACGGGTGCGAGGTGCGCCACAGTTTCGAAGTGGTGGGTCATCGGGAAGGCGTCGAAGGCCGCCAGCGAGCGCATCGCATAGCCGTTCGCCCGGGCCACGCGGAGGTCACGAGCCAGGGCCACGGGATCGCAGGCGACGTACAGCAGGCGTGGGATGCCAGCCGATGTCAGGGCGGCTATCACCCCTTCGCCCGCACCTGCGCGAGGCGGGTCGAGAACCACTCCGTCAGGGGCGACATGATCACCTTCGAGGATCCACCGACTCACATCCGCCACGTGCCAGCGGACCTGGGGCAGGTCGTGCAGGGCCTCGCGGCCCGCGGCCACGGAAGAGGCTGACGTTTCGACGGCGATCACTGACCCCTCGCGACCGACGCGCTCGGCGAGGAAGGCCGCGAACAGTCCTGAACCGCTATACAGGTCCCACCACTGCTCCCCCGGTTCGGGGGTGCCGAACCCCAGAACGGTCTCCACGAGGGCCTCCGGCAGGTGAGGGTGGATCTGCCAGAAGCCCGAAATCCGCCAGGTGCGATGCCGGACGGTGCGCTGGGCGCGTGCACTCTCGCCCGCCACCGCGTGACGTGTGGCGGGCGGACTGTCGATGTCGATGGGCGCGAGAAGGCAGTGGTCGACAGGGACGACATCGTGGGACCGATGCCGGTGAAGTCCACGCATCCCCGAGGCGTCCTCGGCCCAGCCCACCCTGGTCATCCACCTCAGTCCGTCGAGGTGACCTGGAAGTGCATGCACCCGGGTGTCCAGTCGGTCCAGATCGGCGTCCTGCAGTCCGCCGAAGCGACGCAGGCTGGATCGCAGCACGTCCTCCTTCGCGGCGCGCTGGGCGGGCAGGCTCATGTGCTGGAAGTCGCATCCCCCGCAGCCGCCGGGCCCGGAGAACCGGCAGGGTGGCGCGACGCGGGTTGGGGCAGCGACAAGCACCTCGACAGCGTCGACCCGAGTCACCTTGCTCCCTGACTCTGTGACTCGGACCCGAACCTGTTCACCGGGAATCGCATGGCGCACGAGCAGCGTGCGCCCGGCATGGTGGGCGATCACATGCCCGCCATGCGCCATCGACTTGGCCTCTACGACGAACTCATCTCCCGGGCGCAGGATGGAACGATGCTCACTCTGGGTCATGCGAGGACCTGACGCTCGAATCGAGCTGCCATGGGACGCTCGTCACCATGACGCCGGGCACGAACAGCAGGCGGCTCTTCAGACGCAGGGCGGACTGGTTGTGCAGGAGCTGCTCCCACCAGTGCCCCACGACGTACTCGGGGATGAAGATGGTGACGAGATCCTGCGGATTCTCCTTCCGTAGCTCTCGGACGTAGTCGAGCACGGGCCGCGTGATCTCTCGGTAGGGAGACGCGAGTATCTTGAGGCGAACAGGAATCTGCTGTCGTTCCCATTCGCGCTGAAGGGCCAAGGTGTCCTCATGATCGACGTCCACCGAGACGGCCTCCAGCACCGTTGGTCGTGAGGCGCGCGCGTAGGCCAGGGCACGCATCGCTGGCTTGTGCAGCTTGCTGACCAGCACGATGACGTGCACGCGCGCCGGGAGGGTCACCTTGACGTCGCCGAACGTCATGAGTTCGGTGCGCACGCGCTCGTAGTGGCCGTGGATTGCCTTCATCAGCAGGTAGATGAGCGGCATGGCCACGACAACGATCCAGGCGCCCTTCGTGAACTTGGTCGCCAACACGATGATCAGGACGGAACCGGTCATCATCAGCCCAATGGCATTGACCGCTCGGGAGCGCTTCATGCGCCTGGCCTCGGCGGTGTCGACATCGCCGCGAAGTGCAGAGGTCCAGTGCCGGACCATACCCACTTGACTGAGCGTGAAGGAGACGAAGACGCCGATGATGTAGAGCTGGATGAGGCCGCTCACATCCGCCTGATAGACGACTACGAGCAGGATGGCGAGGCCGGACAGAACCAGGATGCCGTTGCTGAAGGCGAGGCGGTCTCCCCGCGTGTGCAATTGCCTCGGCAGGTAGCCGTCGCGAGCGAGGACGGAGCCGAGAACGGGGAAGCCGTTGAACGCCGTGTTCGCCGCCAGGGCCAGGATCACGGCTGTCGCGACGGCGATAACGAGGACCGGCAGGGCTGACCGGTGGAAGACGGCGTCGGCGATCTGCACGATGACGGTCTTCTGCGCCTGGCCGTCAGGCAGCCCGACGAGATTGGCGGGATTCTCGGCGATCTGGACGCCCGTGCGCAGGGCCAGCCAGGTGATGCCCGCGAACATCGACATCGAGATCAGGCCGAGAAGTGCGAGGGTCGTGGCCGCATTGCGGGACTTGGGCTTGCGGAACGACGGCACGCCGTTGGCCACGGCCTCGATGCCCGTCAGGGCTGTCGTGCCGGAGGAGAAGGCGCGGGCCACGAGGAAGGCGAGAGCCAAGCCCGCGAAGGAGTCCTGGGCGACGAGCTCCCAGCCCGCGCTCTCGGCGGTGAGCGTCTCGCCGAAGATGAACATCTCGATGGCGGCCCAGCCGATCATGGCGAAGATGGAGGCGACGAAGAGGTAGACCGGGATGGCGAAGAAGGCTCCGGACTCCTTCACGCCCCGCAGATTCAGGAGCATGACGAGAACGATCAGGCCAACCGCGAACCAGACACTGTGCTCCTCGACAAAGGGCATGATCGAACCCAGATTGGCCACGGCCGCCGAGATGGAGACGGCAACGGTGAGCACGTAGTCGATGAGCAGTGCGCTGCCGACGAACACCCCCCAGTTGGGCCCGAGGTTGTGCGCCACGACTTCGTAGTCACCGCCCCCGTTCGGGTAGGCGTGGACGGTCTGGCGGTAGGAGGCGATGACGGTGAAGAAGACCAGGACGACGGCGGCGGCCACCCAGGGTCCGTACTGATAGAGGGAGAAGCCCCCCAGGGACAGGACGAGCAGGATCTCCTGGGTTGCGTAGGCGTTCGACGACAGCGCGTCACTGGCGAACACAGGAAGAGCGATGCGCTTGGGCAGCAGGGTCTCACCGAGGCGCTCGTTGGTCAGGGCACGACCCACGAAAAGGCGCTTGATGACGTCCGAGACGGGCACGTCTCACGAGACTACCCCCGGTTGGCTCCCGACGTTGATCCGCCATGCGTGTAGCGTTCTGGTGTGCACATCGTGATCCTCGGATGCGGACGCGTGGGAGCCCTCCTCGCCCATCGTCTCGATGAGCTCGGTCACTCCGTGGCCGTGGTGGACCAGGACGCAGGAGCCTTCCGCAAGCTCAGTCCCGACTTCAGTGGGCAGACGGTCACCGGAGTCGGTTTCGATCGCGAGACTCTCGAGAGCGCAGGGATCAAACGCGCCCATGCTTTCGCGGCGGTGAGCTCAGGTGACAACTCCAACATCCTGGCCGCGCGAGTGGCGCGCGAGACCTACGGCGTCGAGCAGGTCGTCGCCCGCATCTACGACCCACGCCGTGCACAGGTGTACGAACGGCTCGGTATCCCCACCGTGGCCACGGTCTCCTGGACCGCAGGGCAGTTCATGCGCCGCATGCTGCCCCTCGGGGCCGAGGACGAGTATCGCGACCCGAGCGGCACGGTCGTGCTATCCGAGGTCCACGTCGGAGAGTGCTGGCTCGGCCGACGGGCCAGTGACCTAGGCATGGCTAGCGGCGCCCGCATAGCCTTCCTCACCCGGTATGGGCAGGCTCTGCTGCCCGACCAGGACACCGTGGTTCAGGCGGGTGACCTTGTCCACTGCCTCTTCCTTGATGAGATGCGCGCCCGGGTCGAGCGCATCTTCGAGCACGGCCCAGAGGAGGAGTCCTGATGCGGGTCGCCATTGCCGGTGCAGGCAAGGTCGGCCGCGCCATCGCGCGCGAGCTCGTCTCGAACGGCCATGAGGTGCTGCTCATCGACCGTGATGCGGAGCTCGCCCGACCCGGCGTCGTCGAGGGCGCCGAGACATTCATGGCCGATGCCTGCGAGATCTCGGCACTCGATGAAGCCAATCTCGCCAGTTGCCAGGTTGTGGTGGCCGCCACCGGCGACGACAAGGTCAACCTGGTCGTGTCGCTTCTCGCCAAGACGGAGTACGGGGTGCCGCGGGTGGTGGCCCGGGTCAATCATCCGAAGAACGAGTGGATGTTCGACGAGTCGTGGGGTGTTGACGTGGCTGTCTCGACCCCGCGCATGCTCTCTGCTCTCGTCGAGGAGGCCGTGTCCGTCGGCGATCTCGTCCGTCTGTTCACCTTCCGTCAAGGGGACGCGAACCTCGTCGAGATCACCCTGTCCAGCGACTCCCCTGTCGTGGGGCAGCGCGTGGGCGATCAGACGTGGCCACCTGACACGGCTCTTGTCGCCATTGTGCGCGGGCCGAGGGTCATCGCCCCGACACCGGACGACCCACTGGACGTGGGTGACGAGTTGCTCTTCGTCGCATCACCGGAAATGGAGCCGGAGCTCCAGCGGATGCTCGGGCACCTCTGAGCCCTGCCCCGCGCTTCGCTCGAGTTCACCCCGGCTCCCGGCCCCGCGCCCATGCGCGGGACCGCTCACCTCTCCCCGCGCTTCGCTCGATAGACAGGTGCGAGAACCCGGTACGTCGCATAGGCCCCTGCAAGGTAGAGGGGCCAGCCGAGCACGATCTTGACGATGCCCAGGGGCGCTACTGCCCCCATCAGGTACAGCGGCACCTGGACGATCAGACGCAGGGCAAAGACGCCCACCCAGATCCACGATGCCGCCGCATAGACCCGGCGGAGCTGTGGATCCCGGCGCCAGGACGTCCCCTCCCCCGTCAGGTAGCCCATGGCGATGCCGAGAAGGGGCCAGCGCACGAGGATCGAGATCAGGAACGCGGAACCGTAGGCGATGTTCAGCAGCAGACCTGGGACGAAGACATCCTCGGCCCGACCCGTACGAGACGAGAACCACGCAGCGATGAGCAGCCCGACGAAGCCAGCCAGGACCTGCTGCAGGGGCTGACGCCGGATGAGTCGCCATGCGACGACGACTCCGCCAGCAGCTATGGCGGCGATCAGGGACGGAGCGAGCTCGCTACCGGTGACCAGGTAGGCGACGATGAAGACGACCGTCGGCAGCCCGGAATCGATGATCCCCCGCCACCCGCCGAGGGCGCGCTCGAGAAGCAGCGCCTCCTGCCTGACCTCCTGCACCGACTCGACTCCGGAGGGGTCATCTTCCTGCCCCTGCTCGGAGGCCTGCGCCAAGTCCGACGCATCTGGCGCAACGGGGTCTGCAGTTTCGGCAGCACCTGCAGGTACTGCGGTTTCGGCGGCGTCGGGCCGGGAGCCCTCATCGGGGGTGCTCATCCGGCGAGCGGCTTGAGCTCGTAGCGGGGGTTGTAGATCGTGGGATGGTCGGTGTGGCAGGTAAGTCGCCCGCGTACGACCATCGAGCGGCCAGCGTCGATTCCCGGGATGCGACGGCGGCCCAGCCAGATGACCCGCAAGGACCCCGAACCGTCATCCAGTTCGATCTCGACGGCCGGTGACGATCCTGCGGGTGGCGTCGAGACGCTTCGCACGATGCCGCGCACGACCACAGCCTGTCCGGGCACGCAGGCGCAGATGGGCTGGGCCAGGGGGTCGGGCTCCTGCTGGGACAGTTTCTGCAGGAGTGCGGCCTCGTCCTCGGTCCTGCTCCGGGTGAGGCGGGTCCACCAGCTCTCCCGCACCTGTGCGGGGTTCTCCTCGGAGCCGACCATCGTCAACGCGTCTCGGTGATCTCTGGCCCTCGCGTGAACGGCGAGGGCAGTGTCGGAGCGGCTGGCGGCTCCTCTGCGGTGCGCGGGAGCGTGATCGGGATGGGAGCACCCAACGGCATGGCCTCCATCCCACGCACGACAACGAGGCTTCGCACCATCGCCTCAAGAGCGTCGGCGGCCTCGCCCGGCCTGGCGGCGTTGCCCAGGAATACAGCCCGCAGGAACCAGCGAGGCCCCTCTATTCCGCAGAAGCGGGCCGGCTGGAGCCCCGCGGAGCCGTCGGAGGGCTTCACCTGTGCGCGCAGTTCCGGGCCGAAGGGGCCCTCAGCCACCTCCACCAGTCCCCCTGAGGAGTTGATGGAGGCAGCGATCTGCCCGCGGATGTCGTCCCACATGCCCCCACTGCGAGGTGCCGCGTAGGGCTGGACTTGGACCATGGAGTCCGAGCGGTTGAAGGTCAGCTGACTGACGGTGCCGGTCGCCTGGTCTGCCTGCGCCTGCACATCGATGCCTGCCGTGGGGGTGATCAGGAGGGCACCGAGGTCGATGCGCTCGACCCCCGGATCCGAAGGGGCCTCCGAGACGTCCCAGGGGCCGTTGGCCCTCGAGTCCATGCGTCATCCTCCAGGCTCGTTGTCCCGCTACCGTACTGCGGACCGGGTGACGACGGCGAACCGGTCACTGGCCGCCGGTCGAGCCGAAGCCCCCCGTCGAGCGCTGGGAGCCAGGCAGGGAGGCAACCGGAACCCAGTGCACCCGGGCGACCGGCGTGACCACCAACTGGGCGATGCGCTCCCCCCTGGTGAGCTCGATGGCCGAGTACCGGTCGTGGTTCACCAGCACGACGGAGATCTCTCCGCGGTAGCCGGCATCGACCACTCCCGGGCCGTTGACCACCCCGAGCCCCACTCGTGCGGCGAGGCCGCTTCGCGGGCACACCAGGGCCATGAAGCCGGATGGCAGTGCCAGGCTCACCCCGGTAGGAACCGTCGCGCGCTCCCCCGGCTCCAGTCGGACGTCCATCCGGGTGCGCAGGTCCATGCCCGCATCACCCGGATGCTCGTAGGCAGGCGCCGGCAGTCCAGGGTCGAGCATCGTGAGCAGGACGTCCGTTGTTCCCGGCAGCCGCGTTGTTTCCGGCAGCCGCGTTGTTCCTGGCAGCCGCGTCGTACCCGCCAGCGGCGGTGTTTCTGGCTGCGGCGTTTCTGGCTGCGGCATTTCTGGCTGCGGATTCACGGGTTCAACTCGAAGGGGTGAGCCTCGACGTCCGGCCGCCACGAAGGGCCGCCAGCCGCGCGATCGCGGATGGCGCCCTCGACGTGCTCCGCAGCACCGTTGTCGACGAAATGCTGGAGGGACACCTGGACGAAGATCGCCGCCGCCCGCACAGCCACCGGTCCGTCGGGCTCGCCCAGACGCCCGATCGCGCGCGTGTAGACGCGCCGGCCCTTGACTCCGGCGACCTCTGCTGCGACGACGAGGTCGACGCCAACGGGGACGGGTCTGCGGAAATCGCACTCCAGTCGCCCGGTGACCGCGGGGCTGGCCAGCAGCCAGTTCAGGGAGCCCAGAATCTCGTCCAGGGCAGTGCTGAGGACTCCTCCATGAGCCAGACCCGGGGCACCCTGGTGATGCTCAGTCACCCGGAAGATCCCGGAGACCGTCAGCCCTTCGCCGGCGGTGATCGCCATGTGCAGTCCGGTCGGATGATCGATGCCACAGCCGAAGCACCACCGGTAGTGCGAAGGGATGATCTCGCCCGGCTGCGGGGCGTGCTCGGCGCGCTGCGGGAGGTGGGCATCGGGCGGTGGGGCGGTCGGCAGCACAGTCGAGCCGCTCGCAGTCGGTTCGCTCGCAGTCGAGCCGCTCGCAGTCGGTTCGCTCGCAGTCGGTTCATCGTTGCTCACGGCTGGAGACTAGCCGGATGCGCGCTCAAGGATGCCATGCAAGGCTGGCAGCGTGGAGCGACTTCCTGCTCGTCACCGCGAGCGACTGATCCCCCGCTGGTGGGTGTGGACCCTGCTGGCCGGTATGGCCGCGATGCTCGGATCCGCCTACGGCGCAGCCTTGGGCGTAGGCGTGGGATGGCTGGTGGGGTTCGGCTGTCTGGTCATGCTCGGCTCGCTGGCCTGGGTCACGTCACCCACGATCCGCGTTGACGGGGATGGGCTGCATGCCGCGCGCGCGGTCCTTCCGGTCACGTGCATCAGCGGGGTCCGGGCCGTGTCGTCCGGGGAGATACGTGATCTGCGCGGCCCAGGCGCTGATGGCCGAGTGTTCGTCACGCTTCGTCCGTGGGCGGCGACCAGCGGCGTACTGGTCTCGGTGGCCGACCCGATGGACCCCCATCCCGCGTGGTTGCTCTCCACGCGCCACCCGGAGAAGCTCGCCGCCGCACTGACTGCAACGATGGCGCCCTAGGCTGTCATGACGCGCCGTCCGTCAGCCACGAAGCTCAACTAGCCCGCGAGGTTCCGATGCCAGAGTCCCAAGATTCCGTGGAGTCCCAAGATTCCGTGGAGAAGATCGAGATCAACCCGCTCGCGCATCTCATCGCACCCATCGCCGCCATTGGCGCCACGATGCTCGTGCGGAAGTTGATGACGACCGGTTATGAGCGCGTGACTGGACGGTCGGCACCAGCACCGCGCGATCCGGCGGTCTCCTTCGGACGGGCGCTGGCGTGGACGGCCATCACGGCCGCCACCGCGGCAGTGGTGGAGGTCGCGGTGTACCGGATTGCCAACCAGATGGGCGAACGCACCGTCCGCTGACATCCGGCTTCGGTCGGCGACCCCGGCTGCCACTGCAGAGCGGCTCAGCGCACGATCAGGCGCACTCGACGCAGACGGGGCCGCCCTTGCCCTCGTGATCGAGCTGACTGCGGTGCTGGACCAGGAAGCACTTGACGCACGTGAACTCATCCGACTGGCGTGGGAGCACGCGGACGGTGAGGCTCTCGTCCGAAAGGTCGGCACCCGGCAGCTCCAGCGTCTCCGCCAGCTCGGCCTCGTCCACGTCCACCGCAGAGGATGCCTTGTCCGCTCGGCGGGCCTTCAGCTCCTCGAGGCTATCCTCCGCGAGCTCCTCATCGGTCTTGCGAGGTGCGTCGTAGTCGGTCGCCATTCTCTCGTCGCCCTTCGTCTGAGTCTTTCCGTCTGTCGCTTCTGTCTCGTCGTCGTCCAGGTGGGACAAGTCTGCCGGGAATCACCGGGGAGTCGGCTCTCCAGTCGACCCCACGGCCATGCGCGCCAGATTGTGCCTCATCGGCTCGGGATCGGCATGGCAGGGTAGGGCCGTTGGTGATCCACCTCCCACCAACACACCACCGTCGAGAGGAATTCCCATGCCGCTCTATGCCCTTGGCGATCGGCAGCCCCGGATCGATCCACTCGCCTTCGTCCACCCTGATGCCGTGATCATCGGTGATGTCACCGTGGGAGCGGAGTCCAGCATCTGGCCGACCGCGGTGCTCCGCGGCGACCATGGGGCCATCGTGGTGGGTGCGCAGACATCCGTGCAGGACGGCACTGTCGTGCATTGCACCGCCACCTTGGACACGATCATCGGGGACCGCTGCGTCATCGGTCACAATGCCCATCTCGAGGGCTGTCGAATCGAAGAGGGCAGCCTGATCGGATCTGGGTCGGTGATTCTGCATCGGGCGGTTGTGGGGCCACATGCTCTCGTGGGGGCCGGTGCGGTCGTCGGCAACGACAAGGTGGTGCCTCCTGGTGCTCGCGCCCTCGGGGTGCCCGCCCGGATCACCGAAGACGTGGTGTCACCCGGACACGCCGATGCGGCTGTGGAGGTGTACGTCCGCAACACGCACTGGTACAACGCTGAACTCCGCAGGCTCGACTGAACGAACGCCGGCGTCAGGTCGTGACTGCTGTGTCAGGTCGTGACCGCTGTGTCAGGTCGTGACCGCTGTGTCAGGTCGTGACCGCTGTGTCAGGTCGTGACTGCGGCGTCAGGGCATGTCGTCGGCGCCGGCTGCAACCAGCACCGTCGCCAGCTCGCCCGCGATGGCGGCGGCCGCGGCGACGAAGAAGGGTCCGATAGTCCCGTCGGCGCCCATCGGGGTGACCACGATCCCTGCTTCGCGTGCGATGAGCGCTCCGGCGGCATGATCCCAGGGATTCAGTCCGTATTCGTAGAAGGCATCCACTCGACCCTCGGCGAGCCAGCAGAAATCGACGACGGCGCACCCACTGCGGCGGATGTCACGGACACGACCGATCAGCGCGGTGAGCACCTCTGCCTGGCGCGTGCGCCGCTGAGCGGAGTAGCCGAAGCCCGTCGCGACAAGGGCCAGTGAAAGGTCGGTACAGGGGCTGCCTTGAAGTCGGCGCACCTGG